>JAQSWW010000191.1 GCA_029266415.1 Actinomycetospora sp.
GAGGGCAAGCTGGACCCGGTCATCGGCCGGGAGAAGGAGATCGAGCGGGTCATGCAGGTCCTCTCCCGGAGGACCAAGAACAACCCGGTCCTCATCGGCGAGCCCGGCGTCGGCAAGACCGCCGTCGTCGAGGGCCTCGGCCAGGCGATCGTCAAGGGCGAGGTGCCCGAGACGCTCAAGGACAAGCAGCTCTACACGCTCGACCTCGGGTCGCTGGTGGCGGGCTCGCGCTACCGCGGTGACTTCGAGGAGCGCCTCAAGAAGGTGCTCAAGGAGATCCGCACCCGCGGCGACATCATCCTGTTCATCGACGAGCTCCACACGCTCGTCGGCGCGGGTGCCGCCGAGGGCGCGATCGACGCCGCGTCGATCCTCAAGCCGATGCTGGCCCGCGGCGAGCTGCAGACCATCGGCGCCACCACGCTCGACGAGTACCGCAAGCACGTCGAGAAGGACGCCGCGCTCGAGCGCCGCTTCCAGCCGATCCAGGTCGGCGAGCCGTCGGTGGCGCACTCCATCGAGATCCTCAAGGGTCTGCGCGACCGCTACGAGGCGCACCACCGCGTCTCGATCACGGACCCGGCGCTGGTCGCGGCGGCCACCCTGGCCGACCGCTACATCAACGACCGCTTCCTGCCGGACAAGGCCATCGACCTCATCGACGAGGCCGGCGCCCGCATGCGCATCCGCCGCATGACCGCGCCGCCGGACCTGCGCGAGTTCGACGAGAAGATCGCCGACGTCCGTCGCGAGAAGGAGTCCGCGATCGACGCGCAGGACTTCGAGAAGGCGGCGCGGCTGCGCGACGAGGAGAAGAACCTCATCGGGCAGAAGACCGAGCGCGAGAAGCAGTGGAAGTCCGGTGACCTCGACGTCGTCGCGGAGGTCGACGACGAGCAGATCGCCGAGGTGCTGGCCAACTGGACCGGCATCCCGGTGTTCAAGCTCACCGAGGAGGAGACCACCCGCCTGCTGCGCATGGAGGACGAGCTCCACAAGCGCATCATCGGGCAGGAGGACGCGGTCAAGGCCGTGTCGCAGTCCATGCGGCGCACCCGCGCCGGCCTCAAGGACCCGAAGCGCCCCTCGGGCTCGTTCATCTTCGCCGGCCCCTCGGGTGTCGGTAAGACCGAGCTCACCAAGGCGCTCGCGGAGTTCCTGTTCGGCGACGACGACGCGCTCGTCCAGATCGACATGGGCGAGTTCCACGACCGCTACACCGCCTCGCGGCTCTTCGGCGCGCCCCCCGGGTACGTCGGTTACGAGGAGGGCGGCCAGCTCACCGAGAAGGTGCGCCGCAAGCCGTTCTCGGTGGTCCTCTTCGACGAGATCGAGAAGGCCCACTCCGAGGTCTACAACACGCTGCTGCAGGTGCTCGAGGACGGCCGCCTGACCGATGGCCAGGGCCGCATCGTCGACTTCAAGAACACGGTCATCGTGTTCACGTCGAACCTCGGCACGCAGGACATCTCGAAGGCCGTCGGTCTCGGGTTCCAGTCCGGTGCGGACGCCGGCTCGAACTACGAGCGAATGAAGAACAAGGTCACGGACGAGCTCAAGAAGCACTTCCGTCCCGAGTTCCTCAACCGTATCGACGACATCATCGTGTTCCACCAGCTGACCGAGCAGGAGATCGTGCAGATGGTGGACCTGCTGATCGGGCGCACCGAGAAGCAGCTGGCCAACAAGGACATGGCGCTCGAGCTCACCGACGCCGCGAAGAAGCTGCTCGCCCAGCGCGGCTTCGACCCGGTGCTCGGCGCCCGCCCGCTGCGTCGCACGATCCAGCGCGAGATCGAGGACCAGCTCTCCGAGAAGATCCTCTTCGGGGAGATCGAGTCCGGGCAGATCGTGCTCGTCGACGTCGAGGGCTGGGAGCCCGAGACCGACGAGAAGGGCGTCACCAAGCCGGCGCCGGAGACGGCCACCTTCACCTTCCGCGGTGAGGCCAAGCCGACCCCGGTGCCCGACACCCCCGAGGTCGCCGCGGCGGAGTAGGCGCGCCGCCGATCGCCATCCGAGCCCCGGTCCTCTGCGGAGGGCCGGGGCTCGGTGCGTGGTGGGGGACCCCGGTGTCAGCGAAGTGGCGTCGCAGACGATGAGTGTCCGTATCGGTACTTCGATCGTGAGCGATCAGCGGACGACGCGGCCAGCACCGAAGAGCGCGCGGGGCGGCGGCAGAGCCGCGGCGATCTCGAGGTTCGCGAGGATGTCCTCGTGCAGCCCGAGGGGGTCGTCTCGTCGCTGCGCCGGTCGCGACCCGAGGACGTGCAGCCCGATGGCCCGCAATCGACGTTGCCGGATCAGGGTCTCGCGCACCTGCTCCGGGGTCGCGAAGTGGTGCTCGACGGAGTCGGTCTCCCAGACGAAGCCGAGCTCGCGGACGAGGCCGTCGACGGTGGCGACGAACTGACCGTCCTCGTCGTAGACGTCGACGTTCCACTCGATCGGCGGCAGGTCGTCGAACGACCCCCAGAACTCACGAGCGGTGTACTCAGCCGGCGAGAGCACACCGACGCGCGCCGCCTCCAGGACGCGCCTCGGTGCTGCCGTGCCCTTGCGCGTCCCCTGCTCGAGCTCGTTCCAGAGTGCCTCGAGGGGCACCATCCTCCGCTGCACGGCTTCGGTGAGGACCGCTGCGATCGCCTCGTGGTCCTTGAGTCGCCGGACGTGCTGGACGAGGCACCGCGCGAGCGGAGCCACGGGCAAGCCGTCCCGTTCGATCGGGCGCGGAAGGGCGACGGTGCGCTCGTAGACGGCGCGGCCGACGCTGAGCACGCGCCGGTCGAGGGCGATCAGGACGTGATCGAACGGCGGGTCGCCGCCGCGTCGCAGCCCGTGGTGCCGTGCCCCGCTCAGGCCCGTCAGCATCGCGCCCGGGCCGCCGTGGACGAGTGCCGCGATCTCGAGCTGGCGCGGGGTCGGCGTCCCCTTCGCGAGCAGGAGCGTCCCCGGGTAGAGCAAGGTCCACGGGCCGTCCTGCTGGGTCCGTCGGTAGACCGTCCGCTCGGGCACGCCGAGGCGGACGAGGTCCCGCGCCGAGATGACGCTCTCCCAGCTCTCGGCCCGCAGGACGTCGAGGTTCCGGGCCCACATTCCCCGTCGCACGTCGAGCAGCCTCGCCAGCAGCGGACCCGGGGGTCACGCGAGCAGCCGCCGCCTGTGGACAGCTCGGCGCGCTGTGGACAGGCGGGTCCCACCCCGGGCCGCACCTTCCACCGGGAGGTCTCGGAGATGCCGCCGCTCGGCCCTCGACCGGCGCACCCTACGAGCTGCCGCGCCGCCGTCACGCGGTGATCGAAGTACCGATACGGACACTGAACGTCTGCGACGCCACTTCGCTGACACTCACGGGTAGAGGGCGGCGAGGGCGTGCGCGGTGTCGATCATCTGCTCGCGCAGGGCCGGGGGCCCGAGGACCTCGACGTCGGCGCCGAGGGCCAGGAGCTCGCCGCGGGCGTGGGCGATCGACTCGATCGGGATCACCGCGCGCACCCAGCCGTCCTCGTCGGTCGGCCACGAGCCCTCGGCCAGGGCACGGGCGGTGTGGGGGCTCAGGCGCACCGGGGCGAGCTCGAGCGCCCGCGGCGAGAACCGCACGGTCGCCTCCGCCTGGTACAGCGCGTCGGTGAGCTCCTGGGTGCGCTGGTGCCAGTACTTCCAGAGGTCGAAGCCGTCGGGGCGCTCGAAGCGCACGTCGAGGGTCTCGAGGTCGAGGATGCGCGCGATGCGGTAGGTCCGGGGTGCCGCCTCGGGCTCCCCGTGCGGCGAGGCCACGAGGTACCAGGTGCCGGCCTTGAGCACGAGCCCGAGCGGTTCGAGCTCGCGCTCCACCTCCGGCTCGCGCCCGCCGGTGGCCCAGCGCCGGTAGCGCACGCGCAGGACCCGCTGGTTCCACACGGCGTCGGCGACGCCGGTCAGCGTCGGCACCTGGTCGGCCTCGCGGAACCAGCCCGGCGCGTCGAGGTGGAAGCGCTCGGCGATGCGGCCCGCGCGGTCGGAGAGCTCGGTGGGCAGCGCCGCCTGGACCTTGAGCTGCGCGGCCACCAGCACCCGCCCGAGCCCGAGCTCGGCGGCCGCCTCGGGCATCCCCGACAGCGCGAGTGCGTCGGCCTCCTCGGCGGTCATCCCGGTGAGGTGGGTGCGGTAGCCGTCGAGCAGCGAGTAGCCGCCGTCGGGTCCGCGGTCGGCATAGACCGGCACCCCGGACGCCGACAACGCGTCCATGTCGCGGTAGACCGTGCGGATCGAGACCTCGAGCTCGTCGGCGAGCTCGCGCGCGGTCAGGCGCCCGCGGTTCTGCAGCAGGAGCAGCACGGAGAGCAGGCGGCTGGCGCGGGACCGACAGCCTCCACCGGCTGACGCTCCGGGCCCGCCTGGTCCCCGCCCGCGGGCTCGTCCGGCTGGAGCTCGTCGGGGATGCCGTCGTCGTCGGCGTCGCGCAGCAGCGGGTCGTCGATGCCGGCGCGGGCGGCCTCGAGCTGCGCGGCCACGGCGACGCCCAGCAGCAGCGCGATGCCGGTCACGGTCGCCCACAGCAGCAGCGCCATGACCCCGGCGAGCGGTCCGTAGGTGTCGCTGAAGTCCCCCGACACGGCCACGTAGAGCGCGACGCACCCGGACGCCGCCAGCCACAGCACGACGGTCAGGCCGGCGCCGAGCGCGAGCCAGGAGAGCCCGGGCTGGTGGCGTCGTGGCGAGTACCGGAACAGCACGGTGACCGCGAACAGCATCGCGAGCAGGCCCACCGGCCAGCGCAGGATGTCGAAGATCGTCTCGGCGACGTCGCCCCACCGGTACACGTCCTCGACCGCGTCGCCGAGCGGCCCGCCGGCGATGATCAGCACGAGGCCCACGCCCATCGCCGTGCCGGCCGTCAGCGTCAGCAGGGCCGCGCGCGAGTACTTGCGCAGCATCGGACGGTCGCGCTCGGTGCCGTAGATGCGGTTGGTGCCGCGCTCGAGCTGGGCGATCGCGCTCGTCATGGCCAGGAACGCCGTGGTCAGGCCGAAGGCGACGGCGAGCTCGCCGACGTTCTCGCTGCGCGAGTCCCCCGGCTCGCCGTCCTCCTCGGGGAGCTCGGCGGGCCCGCGGGCGACGACGTCGGCGAGCAGCTGGTCGCCCGCCCCCGGCGACACCGCGACGACCGTGCGCGCCACGACCTGGGACACCGACTCGGCGCCCACGGCCGTCGCCAGCCCACTGCCGGCGATGACCAGCGGGACGATCGCCAGCGCGAGCTGCAGCGCGAACCCGCGGGCGTGGCTGAACCCGTCGCCGTAGCGGAAGCGCATCAGCGCGTCGCGCAGCAGCGTGAACAGCCCGATCCGGCGGGCGATGTGCCAGGCGTCGTCGGCCTGCAGCGCGTCACCGTCCATGTCGGTCGTGACGGGGACCGCGCGCACCGAGCTCACGGCGCCATCTTGCCCGGATCCTGACCGGAGGTGTCAGGCACGGTGCGGCAGGCTGGCGACCATGGTGGTGACGATGACCCGCGAGCAGGTGATGGCGCACCGGGTGGCCGCCCAGGGGCTGCACCGCGACCGCCCCGCGGCCGTCGCCGCGCTCGCCGCGCTCGGGATCCAGGACGCGGGGCCGACGGCGCGGCTCGCGCTGGCGGCGCGCACGGACGGCGACCCCGACCCGGCCGCCCACGGCCTGGTGGACGGCTGGACCCACCGCGGCGCCCCGCACCACCACCCGCCCACGGAGCGCAACGCGATCGCCCTCGCGGCCCGCCCCTTCGACGACGCCGACGCGGCCGCGCGGCTGCACTGGAGCGGCCCCGAGCAGCAGCGCGTGGGGATCCCGGCGCGCGAGGCGATCGACCGGGCCGCCGACGCGCTCGCCGAGGTCGTCACCGAGCCGATCACCAAGGGCGCCGCCAGCACCGCGGTGACCAAGCTGCTGCCCGACGCGCTGCTGCGCGACTGCCGGGGCTGCGCGTGCGTGCACGTCAACGAGCAGCTCATGCGGCTCTCGGCCCTGCCCGTCGGCGTCGGGCTGGACGCGACGGGCAGGACGCTCCTGCTCACCCCGCCGCCGGCGGGCTGGGAGCGTCCGCACGACGGCGACCCGGGGCGGGCCGCGCGGCTGGTCCTCGACTACCTGCGGGTCCTCGGCCCGGCCGGCCCCCGGGAGGTCGCCGACTTCGTCGGCACGTCGGCCAAGGCCTTCGCGCCCGCGTGGGAGGCGGCCCTGCCCGCGCTGGCCGAGGTCCGCGTCGGCGACCGGGCGGCGTGGCTGCCGGCCGACGACCTCGACGCCGCCCTCGACGCCCCCGAGCCCGACCTCGTGCGCTTCCTGCCGCCGTGGGACCCGATGCTCCAGGCCCGCGACCGCGAGCTGCTCGCGCCCGACGCCGGCGTGCGCAAGGAGCTCTACAAGATCATCGGGAATCCGGGGGCGCTGCTGGCCGCCGGCGAGATCGTCGGGACCTGGCGGCCCCGCGCATCGGGCCGGCGCCTGACCCTCGAGGTCGGTCTGTTCGGGCCCCTCGAGCCCGATCTCCGGGCCCGCCTCGACGACGAGGCCGAACGCGTCGCCGCGGCGCGGGGCCTACGGCTGGCGGGGCTGACCGGGGTGTGAGCGCTTGTCCGTGCCCCGGCACGGGCAAGCGCTCACGAGCGCGCAGCGCACAGTGCCTCCAGGGTCGCGCGGGCGCCCGCGGCCAGGGAGACGCCGCGGCCGTGGCGGATGTCCGGCTCGCGGACGTTCACGCGGATCAGCGCACCGGAGGCCGCGGACGCGAGCTCGGCGTGCCGGCGCACGGTCGGCACCGCGGTCCCGGCGCCCAGCTCGATGACCACGAGCCGCCGCGCGTCGCGCGCCCGCAGCCAGGCGCGGTGCGTGTCCTCCTTCGTGCCGTGGTGCCCGGGCACCCACGACCCGTCGCCGAACATGAGGATGTTCGGCCGAGCCACCGCCCCGCACCGCGGGCATGTCGGCAACGGCGGGCGGGCCCGCATCGACTCCTCGTCGATCGCGACGTCCACGTCGTCCGCCGACCAGGTGCCCTCGTGGCAGGGTCGGGTGCACTGGAGCATGCCGATCGCGCCGTGGCACTCGGTCACGTCGTCGTCGGCGAACCCGGCCGCCTGGAACGCCCCGTCGACGTTCGAGGTGAACACGCGGGTCGGCCACCGGTCCGCCCACCGGCGCAGCACCGCGTACCCGGCGTGCGGCACGGTGCGTCGGTAGAGCGCCAGCCGGTGGCCGTAGAAGCCCCACGCGAGCTCGGGGTCGGCGTCGAAGTGCTCGGGGTCGGCGATCTCCTCGAAGCGCAGCCCCAGCCGCCGGTAGGGCGGGTAGGCGCGCCAGAAGCCCTCGGGGCCGCGGAAGTCGGGTAGCCCGGAGTCGACGCCCATCCCGGCGCCGGCACACACGAGCAGCGACTCGGCGCCGTCGAGCAGCGCCGCGGCCGCGGCGACGCCTGCGGGGTCAGGCGCGTCGGTCAGGACTCGCCGCCGCCCTTGCCGACCGACAGGGCGACCTCGAACTGCAGCAGGTCCGCTCCGGTGGCGACGGGCTGGGCGCGCTGGCCGCTGTGCGCGGCCTCCGCGGCGCCGCCCGTGCGCCACGCCTCGAACGCCTCGTCGGACTCCCAGCGGGTGTAGACGAAGTAGCGGTGCTCGCCCTCGATCGGGCGCAGGAGCTCGTAGCCGAGGAAGCCGGGCGTGGCCAGCATGCTGTCGCCGTGGGCGGCGAAGCGCTTCTCCAGCTCGGGCCCGCTGTCCTCGGGGACGTGGATAGCGTTGATCTTCACGACGGCCATGGGCCCCAGCCTACGTCTCACCGGGCAGCGCGAAGCGGCCGTCGGCGAGCTGCTCGACGAGCCCGTCGACGAGCAGCGAATCGAGGCACCGGGCGCGCTGGGCGGGGTCCGTGAGCCACGCGGACTCGAGCTCCGGGGCGGGCACCGGGCCCGGCGCGTCGCGCAGCACCGCGAGCAGCCGCCCGCGCACCTGGCGGTCGGTGCCGGCCCAGGTCTGCGCCCGGCGCGCCGGTCCGTCCCACGCCGGGCGCCCGCGCTGCTGCCAGGCGCACTGCGCGAGGACGGGGCAGTCGGCGCACCGCGGACCCCGCGCGACGCAGGTCGTCGCGCCCAGCTCCATCAGCGCCGCCGACATGGTCGCCGCGTCGGCCGGGTCGCCGGGCAGCAGCACCTCCACGTCCGCCAGGTCCCGCGCGGACGCGGCCCCCGCCTCGGCGCGCCCGTGCACGGCGCGGGCGACCACGCGGCGGACGTTGGTGTCGACGACCGGCACCCGGCGGCCGTACGCGAACGCCGCGACGGCGCGGGCGGTGTAGGTCCCGATACCGGGCAGCGACTCCAGCGTCGCGACGTCCTCGGGGACCACGTCGCCGTGCTCGGCGGCGACGGCCTGCGCGGCGGCGTGCAGCCGCAGCGCCCGCCGGGGGTAGCCGAGCCGGCCCCACGCGCGCAGCACGTCCGCCGCCGGCGCCGCGGCCATGGCCGACGGGCGGGGCCAGCGCTCGAGCCACTCGCGCCACGGTCCCTCGACCCGGGCGACCGGCGTCTGCTGGAGCATGATCTCCGAGACCAGCACGCCCCACGGGGTCGTCCCCGGGCGTCGCCACGGCAGGTCGCGGGCGTGCGCGCGGAACCAGGGCACGAGGACGTCGGCGAGGGTGCCCGGGGACGTCGTGGCGGTGGTGGTGGCCATCGACCGCCGATCCTGCCCGGGCCGCCCCCCGTCGCCCCCGTCGGGTGAAACGGTTCGGCGACGGCGTGGTGGACGGTCGCCGAGAGCGAGCTCGAACCTACTTTCCGTGACGTGTGGGAGCCGGTCGGACCGCTGGCGCCGTCGGTCTACTGGCGGCGGCGGTGCCTGGCGCTCGGTGTCGCCCTCGCCGTGTTCGGCGCCCTGTTCTGGGGCGTGGCCGGGTCGGGCGGTGAGCCCGAGCCCGCCGCCGTGGAGGCCCGCGCGCGGGCGGCGGCGATGGCGGGCACGCCGGACGCCGGCGCCCCGGGACCCGTCGAGGCCGCCCTGCCCCCGGCCACCGAGGGAACTGCCGCACCGGCCCCGGTCCTCCCGCCCGGCGACGCCCCGGACCTCGCTCCGACGCCCGACGCCGCGCTCTTCGCGCCCCCGGGCGGCGACGGCTTCCGCGGCCTGCCGCCGGGCGTGCCGACGGGCTCGGTGGGCCCGCTGCTGTCGACCCCGACGGCCACGGCGGCCCCGACCGGGTCGGCGCCCGTCGAGGCGGCCCCCACCGAGACGCCTCCGACGATCACGCCCCCGACGAGCACGCCCCCCGCCGACCCGACGCCGGCGAGCGCCGCCCCCGGCCCCTGCGCGGACGGCGACCTGCGTGTCACCGCCCGCACCGACGCGACGAGCTACCGCGCGGGCCGGAAGCCGGTGCTGAGCCTCGTGGTGACCAACACCGGCACCGTGCCCTGCATGCGCGACCTCGACGCCGCGCGCCAGGCCGTCGCGGTCGTGCGCCGGCCCGGCGACGGGCTCTGGGGCAGCAACGACTGCTCGCCCGGCGACACCGACGACGTGCGCACGCTGCAGCCCGGCGAGGAGGCGGTGTTCTCGGTGCGCTGGTCGGGGCGCACGTCGACGCCCGGCTGCGCGGGGGAGCGGACCGCCGTGGCACCCGGCACCTACCAGCTCCTGGCGCGCCTGGACGGGATCGTCAGCGAGCCGGTGCCCTTCACCCTCGCGGGCTGACCCCGGCTCAGACCTGCGAGCGCTCCAGGCCCACCCGCCCGAGCGCCTCCCGGAGGTCGTCGACCGCCACCGCGACCAGGCCCGGCGGCGACCGCACCTCGCCGGGCGGGACGAGCGCCCGGCTGATGCCCAGCCGGGCGGCCTCGGCGAGGCGGCGATCGAGCCCGACGACGCGACGGAGCTCGCCGCCGAGCCCGACCTCGCCGACGGCCACGAGACCCGAGCGCACCGCCTCGCCGCGGTACGCCGACGCGATCGCGAGCGCCACGGCCAGGTCGGACGAGGGCTCGCGCAGCCGCATCCCGCCGACGGTGGCGACGAAGACGTCCCGGTCGTAGAGGCGCATCCCGCAGTGCTCCTGCAGCACCGCGAGGATCACGGCGACCCGCCCGGCGTCGAGGTCGGACACGACCCGGCGGGGTGGGGCGCTCTCGGAGCCGCGCTTCGCGACCAGCGCCTGGACCTCGGCCATGAGGGGCCGCTTGCCCTCCATGGTGACCGTGACCGCCTGGCCCGCCACCGTGCGGTGCAGGCCCCCGGTGAACAGCCCCGACGGGTCGGTGACCTCGGCGATGCCGGCCTCGTGCATCTCGAAGCACCCGACCTCGTCGGCGGCGCCGAAGCGGTTCTTCAGCCCGCGCACCATCCGCAGCGCCGAGTGCCGCTCGCCCTCGAAGGACAGGACGACGTCGACGAGGTGCTCGAGGGTGCGCGGGCCGGCGATCGCGCCGTCCTTGGTGACGTGCCCGATGAGCACCACGGGGAGGTCGCGCTGCTTGGCCAGGGCGACGAGCGCCGTGGTGACCGCGCGGACCTGGGAGACGCCGCCGGGCGTGCCGTCGACGGTGGGCGTGCCGACGGTCTGCACCGAGTCGACCACGAGCAGCTCGGGATCGACCGCCTCGACGTGCGCCGCGACCTCCTCGAGGTCGGCGGTGGCGGACAGGAACAGGTGCGGCGCGAGCGCCCCGGTGCGCTCCGCGCGCAGCCGGACCTGGCCCGCCGACTCCTCGCCCGTGACGTACAGCACGGTGGCGCCGCTGCGCGCCCGCTGCGCCGCGACCTCGAGCAGCAGCGTGGACTTGCCCACCCCGGGCTCGCCCGCGAGCAGCACCACGACGCCGGGCACCAGGCCGCCGCCGAGCACGCGGTCGAGCTCGCCCACGCCCGTCGGGCGGGCCCGTGCGGTCTCGAGGTCGACCTCGCTGATCAGGCGGACCGGGCTGGACGGGCGGGCGGCCGGCGACGGCGGCACCCCGGAGCGCCCGGCGGGACCGGCCGCGGGCATCTCGGGGGCCTCCTCGACCGTGCCCCAGCCCCCGCACTCCGGGCAGCGCCCCACCCACTTGGCGGTGGCGTGGCCGCAGGCGGTGCACTCGAAGCGGCTGGCGCGGGTCCGGGGCATGTCGGCACCGTAGGCCGGGCCCCCGACAGCGCCGGCCCGTCGGCCCGGCGGGCGGGCTGTGTCAGCCTTCCGAGGGCCCGGAGCCGACGACGATGACGGGGATCGTCACGGCGCCGGCGCGCTCGAAGGTGAAGGTCACCGCGTAGGTGGGCCCGGCGCGCAGCTGCTGGGTGACACCCGTGAGCACCACGCGCATCGAGGCCGTCAGGCCGCGGTTGGCCGGGTCGGAGAGGCCGGCCGGGCCGGGCTCGGCGCCGAGGATGCGCACGGCGTTCTCGCCCGGGATGACCGGGGCGCCCTCCTGGCGGAAGCCCACCGCGTACGGCGTCGTCACCGACACGAGGCGGTCGGGTTCGGCGCCCTCGTTGATGATCGTGCCGCGCAGCGGCACCTCGACGCCCGAGGGCACGGTCTCGGTGGGACCGGAATCAATCGACACGTCCTGCAGCACCATCGCGCCGACCGCGCCGCGGGCACCGGCCGCCTGCGAGACGATGGTGTCGGTCTGGGTGACGGTCCCGGCGCTGCAGCCCCCGAGCGCGAGGCCCGCGGTCAGCAGGGTCGCGACGACGATCGCCGGGCGGGTCCCGCGCGGGCGGCGGCTCATGATCCGGAGCGTCCTCTCGGGCGTGGGGCAGGCTCTCTCGGGCAGCGACACCCTAGTACCAGCCCCGCGCTCCGGCCGCCCGGGAGCGCGCCGCCAACTGGCCGAGCACGGCGCAAGGCGACTTGTCAAGTCCCTGACCTGCGAAGACGGCGCAATCCCCTGCGATGCCCGCGCGACGGGCGTGTTAATCTGGAAGGAGCGAAAGGGGCTCGGGACACATGGTTTTCAAGGTCGGCGAGACCGTCGTCTACCCGCACCACGGTGCCGCTCTCATCGAGGCCATCGAGACCAGGACG
>JAQSWW010000020.1 GCA_029266415.1 Actinomycetospora sp.
AGCTGCGCTGCGCTTCGTGCCGCCCGGCGCGGGCACCCGGGGTCCGTGACCTTCCCGCCCGGGTTCTTCGACCGCGCCGACACCGCCGACGACGCCCGCTTCTACGGCCCGTCGCGCCTCGTGCAGCACATCGACGACGCGGCCGTCGCCGCCGTCGGCGCGTTCTACGACGAGGTCGGCGTCACCGGCGACGTCCTGGACCTCATGAGCTCGTGGGTCTCCCACCTGCGCACCCGCCCCCGCCACCTCACCGTGCTCGGCATGAACGCCGCCGAGCTCGACGCCAACCCGATCGCCGACGAGCGGGTGGTGCTGGACCTCAACACCGACCCCGTCCTCCCCTTCGCCGACGCCGCCTTCGACACCGCGCTGTGCACGGTCTCGATCGACTACCTCGTGCGCCCGGTCGCCGTGTGCGCCGAGGTCGCGCGCGTGCTCCGGCCCGGCGGGACGTTCGCGCTGACGTTCTCGAACCGGTGCTTCCCCACCAAGGCCGTCCGCGGCTGGCTCGCCGCCGACGACGAGGAGCGCGCGGGGATCGTGGCGACCTACCTGCGCGAGGCCGGCGGGTTCGACGAGCCGGTGGCCCAGCGGCGGCCGTCGCGCGGGGACCCGGTGATCGCGGTGCGCGCGACGCGGATCTAGGTCGCGGCGGCCAGCCCGTCGAGCACGGCACGCGTGGTCGCGTCGGCCGGGACGAACGACTCCAGCGACAGCTCGTCGAGCGTGACGTCCCAGGCCGCGCCGAAGTGCGTGATCGTCGAGTAGAGGCGCAGGTCGCCGGCCGGGTGCGCCAGGTGCAGCGGCAGCATCACGTGCGCGGCCCGCGCGGCGGGTCCGCCGGGCGCGGGCGGGACGTGGTCGGCGAGCTCGTCGCGCAGCGCGACGAGGCGCGGGTCGCCGGTGAGGTCGGCGAGACGTTCCAGGCGGTGGAGCAGGTGCCCGGCCCACTCCCCCAGGTTGCGGACGTGGGGTGCGAGGGCGTCGGGGTGCAGGCTCAGCCGGTAGACGTTCACCGGCGGCGCCAGCAGGGCCGGGTCGATGGCCGCGAGCAGCGCCCCGACGGCGCGGTTGGCCATGACGACGTCGCCGCAGCGGTCCACCACCAGCGCCGGGAACGGCTCGTGGCCCGCGAGCAGGTGCTCGAGCGCGCCGCGCACGGCCTCGAGCCCGCCCGCGTCCAGCCGCGACTCGCTGTAGGTCGGCGCGAAGCCGGCGGCGAGCAGGAGCGTGTTGCGCTCGCGCAGCGGGACCTCGAGGTGCTCGCAGAGGTCGACCAGCAGCTCGCGGCTGGCCCGGGCGCGCCCGGTCTCGACGAAGCTCAGGTGCCGGGTGGAGACGCCGACGTCGAGGGCGAGATCCATCTGGCTGCGCCGACGGCGGGTGCGCCACCCGCGCAGCAGCTCGCCGGGCGCGGGGCGGGCGTCGAGGGTGCTGGTCACGGCCCCGACGGTAGGACCTGGTGCACCCCGCGGCCATGACCTACGAGGTCATCGACGCGCTTACCTCCCGGGACGCACGGTTCTCCCCGACAGCCACGACCGACCGAGGAGGACCCGATGACCGCCACCCTCACCGCCCCCGTCACCGACACCCAGCGCGGCCTGCGCACCGTCCTGCGCCTCGACGCGGTCGCCTCCGGCGCCCTCGGGGTCGCCGCCGCGGCCGGCGCCGGGGTGCTCGACACCCTGCTCGGGCTGCCCGGGGAGCTCCTGCTCGGCGTGGGCGTGTTCCTGGTCGCGTACGCCGTCGGGCTGGTCGTGCTCGCCGCGCGCCCGGTGATCCCCCGCCCGGCGACCTGGGTCGTCGTGCTCGGCAACAGCGCCTGGGTGCTGGCGAGCCTCGGCCTCGCCGTCGGCGCGTGGGAGCAGCTGACCGTGTTCGGTGTGGTGGTCGTGCTCGCGCAGGCCGCGGCCGTCGCGGTGTTCGCCGACCTGCAGTACACCCGGCGCTGACGCCCGGACCGCGGGCTACTGGCTGGTATCCCTCGCTGAGCGAGCGGTACCGGCCAGTAGCCGCGCCACGGGCCGCGGCCGGCGCCAGGGCCGCGGGAAGCCGAAGCGCACCGACACCCCGGGCGAGGAGGCGACGTGGTCGGGGGCGCGACCGGCGAGGTCCGGGAAGCCCGCGGCCGCGACCAGGTCGTCGTCCAGCTCGAGCACCTCGGCGGCGTGCAGCGGCCACGGTTCGTGGACGTTCGGCACGTACCAGTCGACGCCGAGGTGGCGCTCGTGCAGGCCCCACCGGGCGGTGAGGAAGTCCTCGAGCGGGCCCGACGCCATCGGCTCCCCCACGCGCACCCGCACCCGGCTCGCGTGGGGCCGGTGCGTCACGTAGGTCCGCGTGCGACCGACCTGGGTCGAGCTCCGCTCCGCTCCGTCTCCCCCCGCGTCCGCGATGTCCATCGACGACCACCGGTACGGCAGCCCGAACGCCGCCCGGGCGCCCGCCACCACGGCCAGGCGCGTGGCGTCGAGGCTGCGGAACACGATGCCGCGCACCCCGCGCTCGTCGACGGTGTAGAGCCGGACGTTGGTCTCGGGGAACGTCCCGAGGTACGGGATCGACGGCCCCCGCAGCACGCCGGCGCCGACCATGCGGAACGGCACCAGGCCCACCCAGGTCGCGCCGTCGTGGACGTCGGGGTGCACCCCGGGCGGCAGCAGCGGGGCGACGGCGTCCGGCGGCACCGCCCAGTGCAGGAAGGTGATGTCGCACCAGCGCTGGGTCATCATCGTCGGGCCCGTGTAGTCCGGGGCCACGCGGGTCACCGGCTCGACGTCGTCGCTCACCCCCCGGTCATCCCCGGCGCGGAGCCCGGCCACGCGCGATCTCCGTCTCCGGGCCGGGGAAGCGGTGCGCACGGCGATCGCCGACATCCACGCCGCGATCACCGCCACCGCCGCCGTCGGGGCCACCGCGGCGAGCTCGGGCTGATCCGGGAACAACCGCCGCGCCCGCCGGGGTTGCACCGATCACGTCGAGCCGAGAGGAGGTCGTGGTGGCGCTCACCATGCACGGGGGTCCGCTGTCCCGCCGCGTGCCCGAGACCCGCACGTTCACCGTCGAGGGGCCGGCGCACTCGCTGCTGCTCGAGCCGTTCACCCGCCGGGTGCGCGCCGAGGTCGACGGGGTCACCGTGCTCGACACGACGCGCGGCGCGCTGCTCTACGAGACCGGGCTGCCCCCGCAGCTCTACGTGCCCGAGGAGGACCTCCGGGCCGATCTGCTCGAGCCCAGCGACACCACCACGCACTGCCCCTTCAAGGGCGACGCCACCTACCGGAGCCTGCGGGTCGGCGACCGGGTGGTGGCCGACGCGGTGTGGGCCTATCCCGAGCCGCTGCCCGACACGCCGTGGCTCGCCGGGCGCGCCGTGCTGGCCCCGCAGGCCGCCGACCGCTGGCTCGACGAGGACGACGAGGTCCTCGGGCGCCTGCCCGACCCCTACCACCGCGTCGACCTGCGCCGCACCGGCCGGCACATCACGGTGACCACCACCGACGGCGCCGCCGTGGCGGACGCGGACGGCGGCGTCCTGCTCGGCGAGACGGGGCTGGTCGACCGCTTCTACGTGGCCCGCGAGGCCGTCACCGCGTCGCTCGAGCCCACCGACACCCGCACCGTCTGCCCGTACAAGGGCGTGGCCTCGTGGTACTCGGTGCGCCTCGACGACGGGCGCGTGCTCACCGACGCGGCGTGGTCGTACGAGGAGCCCACCGACGAGTCGCGGGCGATCGCCGGGCTCGTGTGCTTCGCCCACGACGAGCTCGTGGTCGACGCCGTCACCCGCTAGAGGTCCTCCGGCGCCGGCATCCGCGCCGCGTCGCGCAGCACCTCGGCCTGCCCGGCCCAGCGCGCGGTCTCGGTGATGAGGTGCAGCAGGATCCACCGCAGCTCGATGTGCCCGCGGCGGTCGTCGCGCACCGCGTCGTCCAGCGACTCGGCGCCGGCCAGCGCGTCGCGGCCCTTCTCGCAGACCTCGAGGTAGGCGCCGACGACCTCCTCGGGCGGCTCGACGTCGGCGAGGCGGAACCCGGCGTCGGGGTCGTCGACGTAGCTCGGCGCGTGGTGCACGCCGCGCTGCCCCCACCGCTCCACGAGCCACGTGCGCTCGAGCTCGGTGAGGTGCTTGACGATGCCCAACAGGCTCGTCCCGGAGCCGCCCGGGATCCGGCGGCGCAGGACGGTCTCGTCCAGCCCGTCGAGGGCGACGACGACCAGCGCGCGGAAGTAGTCGAGCCAGCCCTCCAGCGCCTCGCGCTCGTCGGCCACCTCGGGAGGCGCGGGTCGACGTCGCAGGGGTGCCTGAAAACCCACCGGCGCTCCCGGGGTCGGATCACTCACACCTGACACACCGTGCGTCGTTGCCCGGATGCACAACGTTACACGCCGTGTCTCCGTGCGTCGTCTCCGTCACTCCTCGACCAGGCGTTCCAGGGCGGGCAGCGCGGCCTCCAGCGCGGCCCGCTGCTCGGCGTCGAGCCGGTCGAGGCGCTGGGCGATCGAGGCCGTCCGCTCGGTGCGGATACGCCGGATGGCGTCGTGCCCCGCCTCCGACAGGTGGATCAGCGCCGAGCGCGCGTCCTGCGGGTCGGGTGTGCGCACGAGCAGGCCGGCGTCGTCGAGGGCGGCCAGCACCCGGCTCATCGTCGGCGGCGTCACGGCCTCGCGGCGGGCGAGCTCGGAGAGCCGCAGCGGCGCCTGGTCCTCCAGCGTGGCGAGCACCGACGTCTGCAGGGGCGGCAGGGCGGCACCCGAGTCGACGCGGATGCGCCGGTTGAGGCGGCCGATGGCCAGCCGCAGGCGGGACGGGAGGTCGGCGTCGGACCACGCTCCCGAGCAGGCCCCGGGACCGCCGGCCGTGTCGGAGGCCGTGCCGGAGGCGGTGTCGGTGGCGGAACTGGACATACCTCATCGTCCCATCCCGCGGGCCGTCGCGGGCGTGGCGGCGGCCTCTACAACCGGCGCAGGCGGATCCGGCGCACCGAGTGGTCCCCGCCCTTGGTCAGCACGAGGTCGGCCCGCGACCGCGTGGGGGCGATGTTCTCCCGCAGGTTCGGCCCGTTGATCTCGTCCCACAGCGTCGCCGCCTGGGCGCGCGCCTCGGCCTCGTCCATCTCGGCGTAGCGCCGGAAGTACGAGGCGGGGTCGCGGAACGCGGTCTCGCGCAGCGCGAGGAAGCGCTCGACGTACCAGCGGCGCACGTCGGCGGGGTGGGCGTCGACGTAGACGGAGAAGTCGATGAGGTCCGAGACGGCCAGCGCGCTCGCCCGTTCGCCGGTCTGCGGCGCCGGCTGGAGCACGTTGAGGCCCTCGAGCACGAGGATGTCGGGCCGCGACACCACCCGTTGCTCGTCGAGGACGTCGTAGACGAGGTGGGAGTAGACCGGCACCGGCACCTCGGGCTTGCCCGCCTTGATGTCGGCGACGAAGCGCAGCAGCGCGCGCCGGTCGTAGGACTCGGGGAAGCCCTTGCGCCGCATCAGCCCGCGGCGCTCCAGCTCCGCGTTCGGGTGGAGGAAGCCGTCGGTGGTCACCAGCGCCACGTCGGGGTGGTCGTCCCAACGTGCGAGCAGCAGGCGCAGCAGCCGGGCGGTCGTCGACTTCCCCACGGACACCGAGCCCGCGATGCCGACGACGAACGGCGTCGCCTCCTCGTCCTGGCGCAGGAACGTCCGGTAGGCCTCGAGCAGACCCGTGTTGGCGCGCACGTGCAGGTCGAGCAGGCGCGACACCGGGAGGTAGACGTCGCGGACCTCGTCGAGGTCGACGGGGTCGCCCAGGGAGCGCAGCTCCTCGAGCTCCTCGACGGTCAGCGGCACGGCACTGGTGTCGCGCAGCTGCGCCCACGTCGACCGGTCGAAGTCGACGAACGGACTGCCGCTCACGAGGCCCGCACCGGCCCTGTGCTCATGGCGGGCCATTCTCGCGCTCACGGCGCGGGGCGCCACCGGCTGCGGCGCAGGTCACCGAAGCGGGATCACCGCTGCTGGGCCGTCGACGTCAGCGCGTACTCCACGACGCACACCTCCGGCGGCAGGCCGAGCACGTGCACCACGGCCGCGGCGACGTGCTCGGGCGCGAGGCCCTCGACGTGCATCCGCTCCCGGAACGCGGCCACGTCCTCGCGCGCGGCGGCGTCGGCGGCCATGAGGTCGGTGGCCACGAACCCCGGCGCCACGGTGGTCACGCGCACCCCGCGCGGGCCGGCCTCGCGGCGCAGGGTCTCGTCGACGGCGTGGGCGGCGTGCTTGCTCGCGGCGTACACCCCGCCGGCGGCCGAGGGCACCCGCCGCCCGGACATCGACGAGACCGTCACCCAGCTCGCGCCGTCGGTGAGGTGCGGCAACGTGGCGCGGGCGGTGGCGAGCAGACCGTGCACATTGACGTCGAAGACCTCGCGCCAGAGCCCGGGGTCGGCCTCGCCGACCGCCCCGAGGTGCATCGTCCCGGCCGCGGCGACCACGGCGTCGAGGCCGCCGAGGGCCGCGGCCAGCCGGTCGACCGCCCCGGTGACGGCGTCGGCGTCGGTGACGTCGGCGGCCGCCGCCTCTCCCCCGATCTCGCCGGCGAGCGCCTCCAGCCGGTCGGCCCGCCGGGCCAGCAGCCCGACCCGGGCGCCGGCCGCCGCGGCGGCGCGCGCCGTCGCCTCCCCGATGCCCGACGACGCCCCCGTGACCACGACCCGCCGCCCGTCCAGTGCTCCCACGGCGATCACCGTAGGGCCCTACGGACCCTCGTCGAGCCCCCGGGCGAGCTGCGCGAGGTGGTCGAACGGGACGGCGCGCACCAGCGGGTCGGCGTGCCGGTGCACGATCCGCCAGCGCTCACCGACGCGACGCAGGACCAGGGTGACCCGCAGCGAGAGGTCCTGGTCGGGGTAGCCGCCGACCTCGCCGTGCTGGCGCTCGACGCCGACGAGGACGGCGAGGTCTCCCGAGGCGTAGGAGCGGTCCAGGTCGAACGTGGCCTCGCCGCCCGTGAAGAACGCGCGGGTCGCCGCCCGCGCCTCCTCGGAGTCGACGAACCCGTGCACGGTCTCGCCACCGTCGGGCCGCATCAGCGTGTAGTCGTCGCCGTGGTCGAACAGCTCGAGGTAACGGTCGACGTCGCCGCGGATGTACGCCTTCGCGGCCTCGTCCACCCGGGCCACGAGCTCGGCGAGCTCGGCCTCGGTGACGGACCCCGGCGTCGACACGCGACCAGGGTCGCACCGACGGGGCCGCCGAGGAACACGTCCGGTCGCACCCGACCGATACGCTCGGTCCCGTGGCGACGGTGGCGACCAACGACCGGGTGGGACGCGACGAGCTCGACGCGTTCCTCCGCACGAGGCACAAAGCGGTCGTGGTGACGCGGCGGGGCGACGGCGGTGACCAGACGTCGCCGGTGACCCTGGGCATCGACGCCGAGGGCCGGCTGCTCGTGTCGAGCTACCCGGAACGGGCGAAGGTGGCCAATGTGCGCCGCGACCCCCGGGTGTCGATGTGCGTGCTCTCCGACGACTTCGACGGGCCCTGGGTGCACGTCGAGGGCGACGCGGAGGTGCTCGACCTGCCCGATGCCCTCGACCCGCTGTGCGAGTACTTCCGCTCCATCTCCGGCGAGCACCCCGACTGGGACTCCTACCGCGAGGCGATGGCCCGCCAGGGCAAGTGCCTGATCCGCCTGACGGTCCAGCACTGGGGCCCGATCGCCACCGGCGGGTTCCCCGCCCGGTTGGCCAGCGCCTGAGACGGGGATTCGAACCTTCGTGGACGTCCTGCTCTCGGTGCTCGGCCTCGTCGGGTTCGTGGCCGTCACCTGCACCACGGCCATCTTCGTGGCCGCGGAGTTCTCCCTCACCAGCCTCGAGCGCAGCCAGGTCGAGAACCACCTCGCCGAGGTCGACGACCGGCGCGCCAAGATCGTGCAGCGCGCCCACCGCAACCTCTCGTTCGAGCTCTCCGGCGCCCAGCTGGGTATCACCATCACCACGCTGATCACCGGCTACCTCTCCGAGCCGGCCATCGCGACGCTGATCTCCCCCGTGTTCGAGGACCTGGGCCTGTCCCCGGGCGCCGCCGGCGGCACGGCGTCGATCATCGCGCTGGTCGTCGCCACCGGGCTGTCGATGGTCTTCGGCGAGCTGGTGCCCAAGAACCTCGCGATCGCCCGCCCGCTGGGCACCGCGCGGATGGTCGCCGGCCTCCAGTCCGGCTTCTCGCGGATCTTCTCGTTCTTCATCACCGGCCTCAACGGGTCGGCGAACTGGGTCGTGCGCCGGCTCGGGGTCGAGCCCGCCGAGGAGCTGCGCTCGGCGCGCTCACCCCAGGAGCTCGGCTCGCTGGTCACCACCAGCGCGGCCCAGGGCACGCTCGACGAGGGCACCGCGGAGGTGATGGCCCGCTCACTGCGCGTCGGCGAGCGTCGCGCCGACGAGCTGATGACCCCGCGCGTACGGGTCGCGTCGCTGAGCCAGGACGCCACCGTCGACGACCTCATCGCCGCGACGGTGCGCACCGGCTTCTCGCGCTTTCCCGTGGTCGACCGCGACCTCGACGACATCCGCGGCGTCGTCCACGTCAAGCAGGCCTTCTCCGAGCCCCGCGCGCGGCGGGGCACCACCAAGCTGCGCAACCTCATGCGCACCGCCACCACCGTGCCCGACTCCCTCGACGGCGACGAGCTGCTCGACCGCCTGCGCGGCGCCGGGCTGCAGATGGCGCTCGTGGTCGACGAGTACGGCGGGACCGCGGGCATCGTCACCCTCGAGGACCTCGTCGAGGAGATCGTCGGCGACGTCCGCGACGAGCACGACCGCGGCGAGGCGGCCCGGGTGCGCGGCGAGGGCCCCGACACCTGGATCGTCTCGGGGATGCTGCGCCCCGACGAGCTCGAGGAGGTCGTGGGCTGGGCGTTCCCCGAGAACGAGGTCTACGAGACCCTCGCCGGCTTCCTGCTCGCCGAGCTCGGGCGCATCCCCTCGGTGGGCGACACGGTCACCACCGACGACGGCACCACGCTGGTCGTCACGCGCATGGTGCGCCGGCGCATCGCCGACGTGCGCATCGACCGGCCGGCGGGGTCCAGCGTGGGCTCCGGTCCCGACGAGCGGGAGCAGGACGCCGCGGGACGGGACCTGCACGTGCGCGACCACGACGTCCGCGACCGACGCACCTCGGGGGTGAGCTCGTGAGCGACGGACTCGCCCTCGTGCTGATGATCGCGCTGCTCGGCGCGAACGGGTTCTTCGTCGGCGCCGAGTTCTCCCTGATCTCCGCCCGCCGCGACCGTCTGGAGGCCCTGCTCGCCGAGGGCACGGCCGGTGCGGGCACCGTCATCCGCGCCTCCGAGCACCTTTCGATGATGCTCGCCGCCGCCCAGCTCGGGATCACGATCTGCTCGCTGGCGCTGGGCTCGCTCGGCGAGCCGGCCGTGGCGCACCAGCTCGAGGCGGTGCTCACGCCGATCGGCGTGCCCGAGGTGCTCATCCACCCCATCGCCTTCGTGGTCGCGCTGACGATCGTGACGATCCTGCACATCGTCATCGGCGAGATGGTGCCCAAGAACATCGCCATCGCCGGGCCCGAGCGCACCTCGCTGTGGCTGGTGCCGCCGCTGGTGGCGTTCCTCAAGGTCATGCGGCCGGTCATCGTCGTGCTCAACTGGATCGCCAACCACGTGCTGCGCCTCTTCGGCGTCACGCCCGTGGACGAGCGGGAGTCCGCGTACACCCCGCAGGAGATCGCCGAGATGCTCTCGGAGTCGCGGCGCGAGGGCCTGCTCGACGCGTCGCAGACCCGGCGGCTCACGCAGGCGCTGAGCTCGGCCGAGCACACCGTCGCCGACGTCATGATCCCGCTGGAGCGGGTCACGGTGCTCCCGCCCCGCCCGACCGTCGGCGCGGTGGAGGAGGCGGTGGCCCGCACCGGCTTCTCCCGTTTCCCGGTGCAGGCCCCCGAGGCGCCCGACGCCCACCCCCGCTTCGACTCCCACGCGATGGAGCCGGGCACCAGGCCGATCACGCCCTCGGACGACGACTCCGGGCCACCGGCCGACCACCCCCCGGTCGTCGCCCTCGACGGGTACCTGCACGTCAAGGACGTCCTCGACCTCGGCGACCCCGAGGACGGCGCCGAGGAGGGCACCGACGAGGGCGACCGCCTCGTGCCCGCCGAGCGTGTGCGCGCCCTGCCCGAGCTGGCGCTCACCGCGCCGGTGGACGAGGCGCTCGCCGCCCTGCGGCGCGAGGGCTCGCACCTTGCGCGCGCCGTCGACGGCGAGGGCGCGACGGTGGGCCTCGTGGCCATGGAGGACCTCGTCGAGGAGTACGTCGGCACCGTGCGCGACAGCACCCACGTGACGCGGTCGGGATCGCGGTCGTGAGCGCTCCCGACGAGCAGGACGTCGTCGTCGTGGGCGGGGGCATCAGCGGCGTCGCGTGCGCCCGCGCGCTGGCCGGGAGGGGCACGCCCGTGCGGGTGCTCGAGCGCGCCCACCGCGTCGGGGGCCGCCTGTCCAGCAAGCCGGTCCCGGCGGACGCCGGCCGGGTCGTCGACCTCGGCGCGGCGTACTTCACGGTGCGCGACGAGGAGTTCGCGGCCGTCGCCGAGAGCTGGCGGCAGCGCGGGTTCGCCGTGCCGTGGACCGACACGCTGGCCAGCCGCGAGCCCGACGGCTCGTGGTCGTTGAAGTCCGGGCCCGAGCGGTGGTGCGCGCCGGCCGGGTTGCGCACGCTGGTCGACGACCTCGCTCGCGACCTGCGGATCTCCTCCGGCCACACCGTCACGTCGGTCGGGCCGGGTCCCACGGTCGACGGCCGCGCGGCGCGCGCGGTGGTCCTCGCGATGCCCGACCCGCAGGCCGCCCGCCTGCTGGCCCCGGCGCTGCGTGCAGCGTCGGTCGTGGCCGACCGCGCGTGGTCGCCGGTGATCTCGGTGGCCCTGGGCTACGGGCACCGCAGCTGGGAGCACCTGTCGCTCCCGGGGTCGAGCTCCCCTATCGGCGTGCTTTCTTCGACGCTCCGTCTCCGGGCGGCGTTCGTCAACGGGCACCCCGACGTCGACCTGATCGCCGACGACGGCGACCGGCGCGGCGACCTCGCCCCGGTGCTGGTCGCGCACTCCACCGCCGAGCGGGCGCGCCGGCACCTCGACGACCCCGACGGCGCGATCGCGCCCGTGGTCGCGGCCGTGACCGAGCTGCTCGGCCTGTCCGACGCGCCGGCGTGGACCCACGCACACCGCTGGTCGTACGCCAGTCCCGCCGAGCCCCACGACGGCGAGTTCTCCCTCGACGACGACCTGGTCGGGCTGTGCGGCGACGGCTGGGGCAGCCCGAAGGTCGAGACGGCGTGGCGCTCGGGCACGCTGCTGGGCCGCGCGATCGCGGACCGCCTCGGGGCCTGACCGCCTCGGCGGCGGACCGCTCGTCGGCGCCCGCGTCGCGCTCGATCGCCCGGCACCGCGCTGCGGGCACCGGTCGTCGCCGTCGTGGACCGCCGACCGCGTCGTCCCTCCCGCCCGCCGTCGGGTAGGCAACCCGGGCTGGTCGAGGCCAACGATTGGTCTACTGTCGCTCACGGAACGGTCACGAGCAGGTCACGGCTCCCCACCTCAGACCTCGCTCACCCCGACGGCGACGACCGACCCCGACGGTGTCGCCGGGCCGTTCCGCGTGAGTGGAAGGCAGAACGTGACACGGCAACGCTCCCCCTGGGGCCGTGACGCGCAGGCAGGTCGCCGTCGCGAGCCCCGCACCGTCCCCTTCGTCATGCCCGTGGGCGCCCCGCGCGGCTCCGCGCGGCACCGCTCCCCCGCGCGCGCCGCGGCCCGCCACGGCGCCGTCGCGGCCGGGCTGACCGGCAGCGCGCTGGCGCTCGTCGGGCCGGCGATGATCTCCCTGCCCGAGCAGGACGCGGCCACGACGCTCGAGCTCTCGGCCCAGGGCGCGACCCTCGCCCAGACGACGTCCCGGGCGGCGACCGCCGCGACCCCGTCCTCGGCCGCCGCGGTCAGCCCCGTGAGCAGCGCCGGCGGCGGTGCCGCGTCGGCCGACCTCATCAAGGCCGCCGAGCGCGATCGCGCCGCCGACGCCGCCACGGCCCGCCAGGCCGAGGAGGACAGCGCGGAGCAGGAGCGCGCCTCCCGGGCCGCCGCCGCGGAGGAGGAGCGCACCGCGTCGGTCTCCTGCGGCGCCTCGAGCTCCTACGGCGGTGTCGCCGACTCCGTGCAGGAGGTCGGCAACGCGATGGAGTGCGTGTTCCCCGGTCACGACGTCCTCGGTGTCGGCAGCCGCGGCGGCCAGTCCGACCACCCCGACGGCTACGCGCTCGACTTCATGACGACCAGCGGCGACGCGATCGCCGACTGCGTGATCGAGAACAAGAACGCGCTCGGCGTCGAGTACGTGATCTGGAACCAGCGGATCAACACCGGGTCCGGCTGGGAGGGCATGGAGGACCGCGGCGGCGCCACGGCCAACCACGAGGACCACGTGCACATCTCGTTCGAGCGCGGCGGCTCCCCCGACGTCTCCGCGCTGCGCAGCTGCGGCTGAGTCTCCAGCTCTGACTTCACACGCCCTTGACCCGCCTGGTCCACGGGGCGAGTGTCGACGGAGACGAGCGGATCACACACGGACAGTGAGCTCGGACGCCGGACGGTGCGGCGCGTCGCGCTGAGGTTGAGGTGCCCAGCAACCTCGCGCTGCACCGTTTCGGGGCGCGCCGCTGGATCACGCGGATCCTCGTCTCGGGGGCCTGGTCGCGTCGGCCATGGCGTTCGTCCCGAACGCGACGACGCTGATCGTCCTGCGGTTCCTGCTCGGTGTCGCCGAGGCCGGCTTCTTCCCCGGGATCATCCTCTATCTCACCTTCTGGTTCCCCGCGGAGTACCGGGCGCGGGCGGTCGGCTGGTTCATGGTCGCCGTGCCGATCTCGACCGCGGTGGGGTCGACGGTCAGCGCCCTGATCATCTCCGCGGGCGACGGGCTGTTCGGGCTGTCGGGCTGGCGGGTGATGTTCCTGCTCGAGGGGATCCCGGCGATCCTGCTCGGCGTCGTCACGCTGTTCGCCCTCACCGACCGCCCCGAGCAGGCCCGGTGGCTCGCCGAGGACGAGCGGACGTGGCTGCGCCGGCGCCTGGACGCCGAGGCCGCCGCGGTGCAGGCCGCCGGCCACTGGCCCCTGCGACGGGCGCTGACCGCGCCCCGGATCCTCGCGCTCGCCTTCGTCTACTTCGGTGTCACCTACGGGCTCTACGCGCTGGGCTTCTTCCTGCCCACGATCGTCGCGGGCCTCGAGCAGCAGTTCGGGACCGAGCTCGGGATCGTCGGGAAGGGCCTGGTCACCTCGGTGCCGTTCGCGGTCGCGGCGATCGGCATGGTGCTGTGGAGCCGGTCGGCCGACCGCGCCGCCTCCCGGACCGACGACGGCTTCCTCGCCGGCGAGTCCGGGCGGCGCTGGTGGCTCGCCCTGCCGATGATCCTCGGCGGGATCGCCATCCCGATCGCGCTCTACCAGAGCAACCCGTTCTGGACCATGGCCGCGGTGACGGTCTGCGCGGTCGGGACCTGCGCGGCGCTGCCCACCTTCTGGCCGCTGCCCTCGCAGTTCCTCACCGGCGCGGCCGCGGCCGGCGGCATCGCCCTGATCAACTCGCTGGGCAACGTCTCCGGGTTCGTCGCCCCGTACGTCACCGGCGGCCTCGCCGACCTCACCGGGAGCCAGCGCGCCGGTCTCTGGGTGGTCGGTGCCGTCACCGTCCTCGCGGCGGTCCTGGCGCTGCTCGTGGGACGGGCCCACGATCGCTCCACGGCACGCGAGCCCGCGGGTTAGGCTCCCGCGCGCCCGCTCGACGGCGAGAGGCCCCACCACCGAGGAGCTCGAGGGGGACGCCCGTGCCCGGACCGGACCGCGCCGCCTGGCTGCGGCGCAAGCCCGTCGCGGCGATGGCCGTCGAGACCGGCGCCGACGCCACCCCCGGGCACGAGGGCGGCGAGCTGCAGCGCTCGATCGGTCTCGTGCAGCTGGTGGCCATCGGCATCGGTGCCACCGTCGGCACCGGCATCTTCTTCGTGCTCTCCTCGGCCACCCCGGAGGCCGGGCCGGCGGTGGTCCTGTCGTTCGTCCTCGCGGCGATCACCGCCGGGCTCACCGCGCTCTGCTACGCCGAGCTCGCCTCGGCGGTGCCGGTGGCCGGGTCGTCGTACTCCTACGCGTACGCGACGCTCGGCGAGGCCGCGGCCATGGGCGTGGCCGCCTGCCTGATCCTCGAGTACCTCGTGTCGTCGGCCGCGGTCGCCGTCGGCTGGTCGGAGTACCTCAACGCGCTGCTCGAGAGCACGATCGGTCTCCGGATCCCCGCCGTGCTGTCCGGCGCGCCGGGTACGGGCGGCGTGTTCAACCTCCCGGCCGTGGTGCTCGTCGTGCTCTGCACGCTGCTGCTGGTGCGCGGGGTGCGCGAGTCGGCGGCCGCGAACGCCGTGATGGTCGCGATCAAGCTGGCGGTGCTCCTGCTGTTCGTGGGGCTGGCGTTCACGGCGTTCGACGCGGACAACTTCGCGGAGTTCGCCCCGCTCGGCGTCGGCGGCGTCGGTGCGGCGGCGGGCACCGTGTTCTTCTCGTTCATCGGCCTCGACGCGGTGTCCACCGCGGGCGAGGAGGTGCGCGATCCGCGGCGGACACTCCCGCGGGCGCTGATGCTCGCCCTGGTCGTCGTGACCGTGATCTACCTGCTCGTCGCGGTCGCGGCGCTGGGCGCTCAGCCGTGGGAGGAGTTCGAGGGCCAGGAGGCGGGCCTCGCGGCCATCATGGGCGAGGTCACCGGCGCGGCGTGGCCCGGGATCGTCATCGCCGCCGGCGCCGTCATCTCGATCTTCAGCGTCACGCTCGTGACCATGTACGCCCAGACCCGCATCCTGTTCTCCATGAGCCGCGACGGGATGCTGCCGCCCCTGCTCTCGCGGGTGCACCCGCGGACGCTGACGCCCGTGCCGACCACGGTCATCGTCGGCGTGGGCGTCGCGCTCCTGGCCGGGCTCGTGCCGCTGGACGTCCTCGCCGACCTGGTCAGCATCGGCACACTCGTGGCGTTCACGGTCGTGTCGATCGGGGTGATCGTCCTGCGCCGTACCGCGCCGGACCTGCCCCGCGGCTTCCGTGTGCCGGGCTATCCCGTCACCCCGATCCTGTCGATCGCCGCCTGCCTCTACCTCGTCGCGGGGCTGTCCTGGATCACCTGGATCGTCTTCGTCGCGTGGGTCGCGGTGGCGCTGGTGTTCTGGGCGTTCTACGGGGCCCGGCACTCCCGGCTCGCGCGCACCGAGGAGGTGTCGTGACCGTCCTCGTCGGCCAGCTGCCGGACCGGGCCGACGACGGGGCCCAGCGGCTCGGGGTCCGGCTCGCCCGCGCCCTGGGCGAGCGGCTGGTGCTGTGCACGGTCACGCGCCCGGGGCACGACGCCCCGACCGGTGCGGAGGCGCCGAGCCTCGACGGCGTCGCGGTCGAGGTCGTCCACGTCGTCGACCGCTCGATCCCCGGTGGCCTCGCCCGCGCCGCGCACACCCACCAGGCCGAGATCGTCGTCCTCGGCGACGGCCCGTCGGGTGCCGGCAGCGTGGGTGCCCGCCTGGCCCGGGCCGCCGACGTCGCGGTCGCGCTCGCCGGCACGACGCGGGGCGACGGCCCGATCACGCGGGTGACGTGCGCCTACGGGGCCGGACGGGACTCCAGCGGGGTGCTCTTGGCCTCCGCCGACCTGGCGCGGCGGACGTCCGCGGCGCTGCGCGTCGCCTCGTTCGCCCCGCAGCGCGGGCCCACCGTGCCGCCCGAGGCGGGGCTGCACGCCGAGCGCGTGGTGGTCGAGACGTGGCGCGAGCAGGTGCTCGCCGCGCAGAGGGAGGCGCTGGCGTCGCTCGGCGTGGAGGCCGAGACCCTGGCCGTCGCCGACACCACCATCGAGCAGGCCGTCGCCGGCCTCGACTGGGACGAGGGCGACCTGCTCGTCGTGGGCACCGCCGCCGCCCACGCCGCCACCCGCCTGCTGCTCGGTGACCCCGGCGCGGCGGTGCTCCGCGCGGCGCCGGTGCCGGTGGTGCTCACGCCGGGGGTGGCGGCGCTCTGACCCGCGGTGTCAACCATCGTTGACAGCCCGCTCGTGTCAACCTAGATTGACACGCATGACTGATGCGACGGCGGTGGCGGCAGCGGCGTCCTCGCGGGACCCGGCGACGGGGCTCGCGGCGGTGGCGTCGTTGCGGGCGCTGCTCGAGTCCCTCGAGGAACTGCAGGTGCGCAACGCACGCGACCAGGGCTGGTCCTGGCAGCAGATCGCCGACGGGCTGTCGGTCAGCCGGCAGGCGGTGCACAAGAAGTACCGCCGCCACGTGTCCTGATCTCCGACGGCGGGAGGCCGACGTGTTCGAACGGTTCACCGACCCGGCGCGCCGGGTCGTGGTGCTGGCCCAGGAGGAGGCCCGCAGACGCGGGGACGACGAGATCGGCAGCGAGCACCTGTTGCTGGGCGTCTGCCGCGCCGGCGACACCCACGGCGCGGCGCTGCTGGCCGCGCGCGGGGTGACGCTGCGGGAGGTCGAGGACGATCTGCGCGCTCCCGAGGTCCCGGACCGCGACGCCCTGGCGAGCGTCGGCATCGACCTCGACGAGGTCCGCGACCGCGTCGAGGAGGCCTTCGGTCCCGGCGCGCTGGAGAACACCCGGGCCGCGGGCATGCGGCGCCGGCGTCCGTGGGGGCACATCCCCTTCGACCGCGGCGCGAAGAAGGTCCTCGAGCTGGCGCTGCGCGAGGCGATCCGGCGCGGCGACCGGACGATCGGCACCGAGCACGTGCTGCTCGGCATGCTGCACCGCGACACCGGGCGCGCGGCCACCGTGCTCCACGCCCGCGGGGTGACGCTGGCGGGGATGCGCGCGGCGCTCGACGACGACGCGCCCGGGGCGGCCCACGGCTGACCGCTCCCGGCGCGCGTCGACGTCAGGTGATCGAAGTACCGATACGGACACTCAACGTCTGCATCAGTTCAGCACGCCGATAGGGCCACGTCGCTGACAAGACTCACGACTCGGCGAGCTCCTCCAAGGGCGGGCAGGAGCAGACGAGGTGGCGGTCGCCGTGGGCGGCGTCGATGCGCCGCACCGGCGGCCAGATCTTCACCGGGCGTCCGGCGGCCGGGAACGCCGCCTCCTCGCGGGTGTAGGCGTGGTCCCACGTCCCGGTGAGCACCGAGCGGGCGGTGAAGGGCGCGTGCACCAGCGGGTTGTCGTCCGCCGGCCACTCCCCCGCCTCCACGCGCGCCACCTCGGCGCGGATCGCGATCATCGCGTCGCAGAAGCGGTCGATCTCGTCGAGGTCCTCGGACTCCGTGGGCTCGACCATGAGCGTCCCGGCCACCGGGAAGGACATCGTCGGCGCGTGGAAGCCGTAGTCGGCGAGACGCTTGGCCACGTCGTCGACGGAGATGCCCGAGGCCTTGGTCAGCGGGCGCAGGTCGAGGATGCACTCGTGGGCGACGTGGCCGCCCGGCCCGGTGTAGAGCACCGGGAAGTGCTCGTCGAGGCGCTTGGCGACGTAGTTCGCCGCCGCGACCGCGGTCAGCGTCGCGCGCCGCAGCCCGTCGACGCCCATCAGCCGGACGTAGGCCCAGGAGATCGGCAGGATCGACGCCGACCCCCACGGCGCGCCGGCCACGGGTCCGACGCCGGTGTCGGGGCCGGCCGTGGGCTGCGCGGGGTGGTTGGGCAGGAACGGCGCGAGGTGCTCGGCCACGCCGATCGGCCCGACGCCGGGCCCGCCGCCGCCGTGCGGGATGCAGAAGGTCTTGTGCAGGTTCAGGTGGCTGACGTCGGCGCCGAAGCGGCCGGGCCGGGCGAGCCCGACCAGGGCGTTGAGGTTGGCGCCGTCGACGTAGACCTGCCCGCCGGCGTCGTGCACGGCCGCGCAGACCTTGCGCACGTGCGGCTCGTACACCCCGTGCGTCGACGGGTAGGTGATCATGATCGCGGCGAGCGCGTCGCCCACGTCGGCGATCACCTGGTGCAGGTCCTCGACGTCCACGTCGCCGCGCTCGGTCGTCTTGACGACCTTGACCCGCATGCCTGCCGAGATCGCCGACGCCGCGTTGGTGCCGTGCGCCGAGGACGGGATGACGCACACGTCGCGGTGCTGGTCGCCCCGGCTGTGGTGGTACGCGCGGATGGCGAGCAGGCCGGCGAGCTCGCCCTGCGAGCCGGCGTTGGGCTGCAGCGACACCGCGTGGTAGCCGGTGAGGTGCACCAGCCAGTCCTCGAGGTCGTGGATCACCTGCAGCATCCCCGGCGCGTCCGACGCGGGCGCGAACGGGTGCAGGTCGCCGAAGCCGGGGTCGGTGATCGGCTCCATCTCGGCGGTGGCGTTGAGCTTCATCGTGCAGGAGCCCAGCGGGATCATGCTGCGGTCCAGCGCGACGTCCTTGTCCGAGAGCTCGCGCAGGTAGCGCAGCAGGGAGGTCTCGCTGCGGTACCGGTGGAACACGGGGTGGGTGAGGTACGACGACGTGCGCCCCAGCGCCGCGGGCACCGCGTCGGCGGTGGCGGCGTCGAGCTCCTCGGGGTCGACCTCGCCGGCCCCGAGCGCGCGCCACAGGGCGCGCAGGTGCTCGCGGGTCGTGCGCTCCGAGCAGGAGATGCCGACGTGGTCGGCGTCGACCTCGCGCACGAGGATGCCCTCGCTCCGGCACGCCGCGACCGCCGCCGGCGCCCCGCCGGGCACGTGCACCAGCACGGTGTCGAAGAACTCGCGGTGCACGACCTCGACGCCGCCCTTGATCAGGCCCGCGGCCAGCACGGCGGCCATACGGTGGGTGCGCCGGGCGATGGCGTGGATGCCGTTCGGGCCGTGGTGCACGGCGTACATCGCGGCCATCACCGCGAGCAGCACCTGCGCGGTGCAGATGTTGCTCGTGGCCTTGTCGCGGCGGATGTGCTGCTCCCGGGTCTGCAGCGCCAGCCGGTGCGCCGGGTTCCCGTCGGCGTCGATGGACGTGCCGACGAGCCGGCCGGGCAGCTGGCGCGCGAGCCCCTGGCGCACGGCGAGGAAGCCCGCGTGCGGGCCACCGAAGCCCAGCGGCACCCCGAAGCGCTGGGTCGAGCCGACCGCCACGTCGGCGCCGATCTCGCCGGGCGGGGTGACCATGGCCGCGGCGAGCAGGTCGCAGGCCACGACGACGGCGGCGCCGCGGGCGTGGGCGGCCTCGACGACGCGGCGGTGGTCGCGCAGCACGCCCGAGGCACCGGGCGCGGCGAGCAGGAGGCCGAAGAAGTCGTCGGTGGGCAGCGCCACCCCTTCTCCCGTCGCTCCGCTCGCCCCGGTGGTGACGTCGACGATCGCGAGCTCGATGCCGAGCGCCTCGGCGCGCGTGCGGAGGACGGCGATCGTCTGCGGCAACGTCTCGGCGTCGACGAGGAAGCGATCACTCTTCGTCTTGTCCGCACGGCGCAGCAGCAGCATGGCCTCGGCCGCGGCCGTCGACTCGTCGAGCATGGAGGCGCCCGCGACGTCGAGGCCGGTGAGGTCGCAGACCACCGTCTGGAAGTTCAGCAGCGCCTCGAGCCGGCCCTGGCTGATCTCGGGCTGGTAGGGCGTGTAGGCGGTGTACCAGGCCGGGTCCTCGAGCACGTTGCGGCGGATCACCGGCGGGGTGATCGTGCCGTGGTAGCCCAGCCCGAGCATCGGCTCCAGGGTGGTGTTGCTCGCCGCGAGGGTGCGCAGCTCGTCGAGCACCTGCGCCTCGGTGGCGGGCGGCGGCGGCGCGGCGCCGGTCGGGTCGTCCGACCAGTCGGCGGGGTCGCTGCGGATCGACGAGGGCATCGCGGTGTCGGCGAGCTCCTCGAGCGACCCGACGCCGATGGTCTCGAGCATGCGGGCGAGGCCGCGCGCGTCGGGGCCGATGTGGCGGTCGGCGAACGGCACGCCGTGCTCGAGCGCGGCGAGCGGGGCCGAGTTCCACGGGGACCGGGACGGGGACGGGGATCCGTGCGGTGCGGTCATGACGCCTCCGGAGGCAGGGCGGTCAGGGGCCTCACGCGCTGCGGGCGTCACCGTCCGTCGCGCGGCCTCCCCCTCTGCCACTGCCCGCCACCGTGCGAGCGCCTGAGAGCTTCACCGGAGGGCGGGCTCGCCCCGGCTTGCACCATCGGCGGGTGGCCGGCTCGGGTGCCGGTCACCTCTTTCCAGAGGTCGTCTCCTCCGCGCGGTCGGGGTGCCTGAGAGGTTCCGGGGAGGAGTTGCTCCTTCGGCGCCTGCGTCCAGAGGCTTCTGTGTGCAGGTCTCTCCCGCGCGGTGTCCAAGAACGACGCGCTGAGGATAGCGCAGCGGGCGCCGGACCCCCAGGTCCGACGTGGCCCGAGTCACCCCGCCCGGATCACCCGGCGGAGCGGGTCCCCCGCGCACGCCGGGACGCGAGCTCGTCCTCCGGGGAGTGGTCGACCACTGCGGCGTCGGCGCGCTCGGCCGGGAACCGCGAGATGGTGCCGGAGATCTCGCGCATGGCCCCGCCGACCGCGATGCCGAAGACGCCCTGGCCGCCCTGGAGTAGGTCGACGACCTCCTCGGGCGAGGTGCACTCGTAGACGGTGACGCCGTCGGAGAACAGCGTGATGCGGGCGAGGTCGCGCACGCCGTGGCGGCGCAGCTGCTCGACGGCGAGGCGGATGTTGTTCAGCGAGACGCCGGTGTCGAGGAGGTTCTTGACCACCTTGAGCACCGCGAGGTCCTTGAACGAGTACAGCCGTTGCGAGCCCGACCCGGTGGCGGTGCGGATGCTCGGCACGACGAGCTTCGTGCGCGCCCAGTAGTCGAGCTGGCGGTAGGTGATGCCGACGATCTGGCACGCGGCGGGGCCGCGGTAGCCGACGACCTCGTCCATCCCCGGGATCGCGTCACCGAAGACCTGGTCGTCGAACAGCGATCCCTGCTCGCCCTCGGGGCCGAGGGGCTCGAGCTCGGGGCCGGCGGGTCCGCCGTCCTCGCCACCGCTCACCGATTGCCTCCTCGTGCCGTTGTGACGCCGACGGTACGAGCGGCGGAGATGGGGGTCAACGCGACGCGCGGCTACTCTCGACCTCGACTTGAGAGTGAGGCTAGCCGACCGGATCCCGGCTGCTCAGCGGGCCCCCGGATCTCAGGTGTCGGCGCCGCGGAAGTCCTCGGGCGAGACGGAGTCGAGGAACTCGCGGAACTTCTCGACCTCGTCCTCCTGCTCGTCGGGGATGACGAGGCCCGCCTCGGAGAGCACGCCCTCCTCGGCGTGGATGGGCACGCCCACGCGCAGGGCGAGCGCGACCGAGTCGCTGGGCCGGGCGGAGACGCGGACGTCCCCGTCGAACACCAGCTCGGCGTAGAAGGTGCCCTCCTGCAGGTCGATGATCCGGACCTGCTCGAGGCGGCGGTCGAGCGCGCCGAGCACGTCCTTCAGCAGGTCGTGCGTGAGCGGGCGGGCCGGCTTGACACCCTGCTGCTCGAGGGCGATGGCGGTGGCCTCCACCGAGCCGATCCAGATCGGCAGGTAGCGGTCACCCTCGGCCTCCCGCAGGAGGAGGATCGGCTGGTTCGCGGGAAGCTCGACCCGAACGCCCACGACACGCATCTCGCTCATGCGACTCGCCCTCCTCGTCACGGTCGAGCTCCGCTCCGTCGCCCAGATTTCGGCCGACGAGCCGAGACGCTACACGCTCGGGACCCCCCGTGCGCGGGCCCGCGAAGGCCTCCGGGGGCCCGTCGCCCCGGGGTTCAGCGACGCAGGCCCTGGCGCAGGCCGGTGCCCACGAGCAGGGCGTGCAGCCGTCCGGAGAGGGCCGCGAGCTCGGCGGAGAGCTCCTCGGCGCGACGCGCGGCCTCGGGTCCGCGGCTGCGGGCGACGGGCGTGACGAGCTGGGTGAGCAGGCCGACCTCGCGGTCCGCGCTGGCCCGGGCCGAGCGCAGGAGCCGGGGCTCGACGCCGAGGCGGGCGAGCGACGCCGCGGTGCGCGCCACCAGCACGTCCTCGGGCTCGAATCGTCCGTCGGCGTCGGGCCGCAGGATGCCGTGGTGCTCGAGGCCGTCGAGCAGCGCGGCGTCCACCCCGTCCTCGGCGAGCAGCACGTCGCGGCCCACGGTGTCGGCGCGCGAGGAGCGCGCGCCGTCGGGGTCCTCGTCGGGCTCGACGCGGTCGGCCACCGAGGCGAGGCTGCGCACGCGTGCCGTGGCGGCCGGGGACGGTGCGCCGGGACCCCCACCGGGGCCGCCCGGTCCCCCGGGACCCCCGGTCTCGGCCGTGTCGCCGGGTGCCCCGTCACCGGGCAGCGCGGGGGCGCCGCCGGACGGGTCGCGGTCGAACTCGTCGAGCTTGGCGCGGATGACCTTGAGCGGGAGGTAGTGGTCGCGCTGCGCGGAGAGCACGAAGCGCAGGCGCACGACGTCGCTGTGCGAGAACTGGCGGTAGCCCGCCGCGGTGCGTGCCGGGCGGATCAGCCCCTCGGACTCGAGGAACCGGATCTTGGAGATCGTGATCTCCGGGAAGTCGGCCCGCAGCGCGTCGAGCACCGAGCCGATCGAGAGGGGGGATCCCCCCGGCTCCGACAGCCCGGCGGCGGTCACTCCAGCCCCGCCCCCGCGGACCCACCGTCACGCGGGCCGGTGAGGAACACGAGGCGGAACTTGCCGATCTGCACCTCGTCGCCGTTCGCCAGCACCGCGGTGTCGACCGGCTCGCGGTTGACGTAGGTGCCGTTGAGGCTGCCGACGTCCACCACGACGAACTCGGCGCCGTCGCGGCGGAACTCCGCGTGACGCCGGGAGACGGTGACGTCGTCGAGGAAGATGTCCGAGTCGGGGTGCCTGCCGGCGCTCGTGGTGTCCCGGTCGAGCAGGAACCGCGACCCCGCGTTCGGACCGCGCTTGACCACCAGCAGCGCCGAGCCCGCGGGCAGGGAATCGACCCCGGACACCGGGGCGCTGCGCGACTCCGTCTCGGGCTCGGCGAGGAAGTCGGCCCGGAAGACCGACGTCGTCTCGCCCTGACGCTCGGGGGGGACCGGGGGACCGCCTGTGCTCACCGTGCTCCTCCGTCGTGTCGTGCTCGGTCTCTGCTCGATCGAGTCGTGCCGCCCGTCGGAGTCGGGTCCGCGGGGCCCGTCGGGGCCCCGGGAACCGACCGCGGTGACGGATCGTCGCGAGGTGGCCGTCACGGTACCGGTCCCCGTCACGGGGTCGAGGCCCTCCCCACCCACCGTGAGCGAAGAGCCGTGTGCCGTGGCGGAGCGTGTGGACGCCGGGTCACGACCGGGTCCCGCCCGGGCCTCGGAACGGACCCGCGACCAGGGCTCAGGAGCTCTCGATGAGCTGCTGGTAGGCCGAGGCCTCGAGCAGCCCGGACACGGCGTCCGGGTCGGTCACGCGCAGCTCCATCATCCAGCCGGACCCGTAGGGGTCGGAGTTGATGAGCTCGGGGGTGTCGGTGAGCCCGTCGTTGACGGCGGTGACCTCGCCGTCGAGGGGGGCGTAGATCTCCGAGACCGACTTGGTCGACTCGACCTCCGCGATCGACTCCCCCGACGACACCGAGGCGCCGACCGTCGGGAGCTGGACGTAGACGACGTCGCCGAGCTGGTCCTGGGCGTAGTCGGTGATGCCGACCCGGACGACCGACGGGTCACCCTCGGTGGTCGTGATCCACTCGTGCTCGGCGGTGTAGCGCAGGCCCTCGGGGACCACCGGCGGCTCCTCACGTCGTGGTGACTGATGCGGTTACTGCGGCGTACGGCGGCGGCAGGCTAGCGGGCCGGCTCCGCGACCGGCGAGCGCACGAGCTGGATCAGGTAGAGCGTTCCCGACCACAGGTGCAGCGCGATCCCCCACGCGGTGAAGGCGTAGGCAAACGGACGGGCGACGTCGGCGCCGGGCCAGTCCATCTGCGCGAGCAGCAGCAGCGGGAAGGCGTAGAGCAGGTTCAGCGTCGCGGCCTTGCCGACGTAGAGCACCGGGAACGCGAGGTAGCCCTTGCGCCGCAGCAGGGGCAGCGCCGCGGACACCACGACGTCGCGCCCGATGATCAGTACCAGCACCCACCACGGCACGATCCCGCGGATGAGGAACGCGACCAGCGTCGCGACCGTGTAGAGCCGGTCGGCCAGCGGGTCGAGCAGCTCGCCCAGGCGGCTGTACTGGTCGAGGGCGCGCGCCAGGCGCCCGTCGAGCCAGTCGGTGATCCCGCTGGCCATGAGCACGACCAGCGCCCAGCCGTCCGCCCGCGGGCCCAGCAGCAGCCAGAGGAACAGCGGGACCCCGAGCAGGCGCAGGAAGCTCAGCGCGTTGGGCACGGTGAGCCAGCGCTCGCCGGCGAGCTCGCGGAGGGTCACGGCGCGGAGTATCCCCGCTCAGCGCGCCGTCCAGCCCATGTCCATCGTCACCGGCGAGCCGGTGAACGTGGACCCCGCCGGGGTGTTGAGGAAGGCGACGACGTCGGCGACCTCGGAGGGCTCGATCAGCCGCTTGCGCGCGTGCGGGGTGAGGATGACCTCCTCGATGACCCGGTCCTCGCTGATCCCGTGCGCGCGGGCCTGGTCGGCGATCTGCTTCTCGACCAGCGGGGTGCGCACGTAACCGGGGCAGACCGCCGTCGCGGTGATCCCGTCCTCGGCGCCCTCGAGCGCGAGCGTCTTCACCAGCCCCAGCACGCCGTGCTTGGCCGAGACGTAGCCGGCCTTGTACGGCGACGCGGCCAGGGCGTGGGCGGAGGCGATCGCGACGAACCGCCCGCCCTCGGGGGCCGCGCGCAGGGCCTCCCAGGCGTACTTCGCGAGCAGGAACGGGCTGGTCAGCAGGATCGCGAGCAGCGCGTCCCACCGGTCCTCGTCGAAGTCGACCACCGGTGAGACGTGCTGGAACCCGGCGTTGGGCACGACGAGGTCGAGGCGCCCGAAGTGCTCGAGGGCCGTGTCGATCGCCGCGCGGTTGCCCTCGCGCGTGGTCAGGTCGGCGCCCAGGGAGGGGCCGGGCAGGGTCTCGTCGGCCTTGAGGTCCACGCCCAGGACCGACCAGCCGTCGTTCGTCAACCGCTCGACGATCGCCCGGCCGATCCCGCTGCCCGATCCGGTCACCACCGCTGCTCGCTGCTCGCTCGTCATACCCCGACCGTAAGCTGTCGCGCCGTGATCGCTCCCGCCAGCGGCCCCGCCCTGGGCCTGCCGGCCCAGCCCGCTCCCCTGGTCCCCGACGTCCGGCGGATCGCGGTACTCCGCGCGAACGGCCTCGGCGACTACGTCGTCGCCGAGCCCGCCCTCGCCGCCCTCCGCTGCGCCTACCCCGGGGCCGAGCTGACGCTGCTCGGCGCCCGCCACCACGTCGCGCTCCTCGAGGGCCGGCCGTCGCCGGTGGACCGCGTCGTCACCGTGCCCCTGGTGCCCGGGGTGCGGGTCGGCCCCGATCCCGACGCCACCGAGGACGAGGTCGAGGCCTGGTGCGCCGAGCGGCGCGCGGAGGGCTACGACCTCGCCGTGCAGCTGCACGGCGGGGGGCGGAACTCCAACAAGCTGCTGCTGCGCCTGGGCGCCCGCGTGACCGTCGGGGCCGCCACGCCGGACGCGCCCCGGCCGGACCGCTGGGTGCCCTACTGGCCCTACCAGCACGACACGATCCGCTGGCTCGAGGTCGCCGCGGCCGCGGGCGCGACCCCCACCCGCGTGGAGCCACGGGTCGAGGTCACGCCCGCGGACCTCGAGGCCTCGCGCGCCGTCGTGCCGCCCGGCGAGTCGCCGCTGCTCGTCGTGCACCCCGGCGCCACCGACGCCCGCCGCTGCTACCCCGAGGAGCGCCTCGGCGCGATCGCCCAGGACCTCGCCGACCGCGGGGCCCGCGTCGTCGTCGCCGGCGGCGACGGCGAGGCCGAGCGCGTCGACCGGGTGGTGTCGGGGATGCGGGAGACGCCGGAGACCGCGGTCGGCACCCTCGGCCTGCCCGCCCTGGTCGGCCTGCTCTCGCGCGCGACGGTGATGCTGGGCAACGACTCGGGCCCCCGCCACCTCGCGGGCGCGGTGGGCACGCCGACGGTCGCGGTGTTCACCTACGCCAACCTCGCCGACGTCGCGCCCCTGACCCGCGTGTGGCACCGCGTGCTCGTGTCGTGGCACGGGGGGTGCCAGGTCTGCGGGCGCCGCGTGCTCGAGGGCTGGTGCGGGCACGGGGCGAGCGCCACGCACGACGTGGACGTCGAGGAGGTCCGCGAGGCCGCGGCGGATCTCTGGGAGCAGGCCCTCAGCTGACCCGCAGCGTCGTGCCGTCCTCCGCGGCCACGATCTCGCCGATCACCGGGTGGCCGGGGATCTCGCCGGCCAGCAGCAGCCCGCCCGAAGTCTGCGCGTCGGCGAGCAGCAGCGCCGTGACGTCGTCCACGTCGAGGCGCGCGTGCGGGCGGACCCAGTCGAGGTTGCGGCGCGACCCACCCGGCACGTAGCCGTCGCGGGCGGCCTCGCGCGCGCCGCCGAGGAACGGGACCGCGCTGCTGTCGATGACCGCGGTGACCCCGGACGCGCGAGCCATCTTGTGCGCGTGGCCCAGCAGCCCGAAGCCGGTGATGTCGGTGCCCGCGCGGATCCCCGCGGCGACCGCGGCGCGTGAGACCTCGGCGTTGAGCGTCGTCATCACCGCGATCGCCTCGTCGAACGCCTCCCCCGTCGCCTTGTGCCGGTTGTTGAGCACGCCGAGCCCGAGGGGCTTGGTCAGCGTCAGGGGCGTGCCCGGGCGGGCGGCGTCGTTGCGGATGAGCTGGTCGGGGTCGGCCGTGCCCGTGACCGCCATGCCGTACTTGGGCTCGGGGTCGTCGACGGAGTGCCCGCCGGCGACGTGGCAGCCCGCGAGGTCGGCGACGGCCAGCCCGCCGCGCAGCACCTCGGCGGCGAGGTCGTAGGGCAGCACCTCACGCGGCCAGCAGAGCAAGTTGAGCGCGATCACCGGTCGCCCGCCCATGGCGTAGACGTCGGAGAGGGCGTTGGCGGCGGCGATCCGGCCCCAGTCGTAGGGGTCGTCGACCACCGGGGTGAAGAAGTCGGTGGTCGCGATGAGCGCGAGCCCGTCGCGGATGCGCACCGCCGCGGCGTCGTCGCCGTCCTCGAGCCCGACGAGCAGCTCGCCCGCGCGCTCCGTGGTCGGCGAGGGCGTCAGCCCCCGGACCACGTCCTCCAGCTCGCCGGGCGGGATCTTGCAGGCGCAGCCGCCGCCGTGGGCGTACCCGGTGAGGCGCGGGGTCGTCGCGGTCATGACCCCTATCCTGCCCTCGCTACAGCCGGTGCAGCCCGTCCAGCACCCGCTGCATCACGTCGCGCGACGGGGCGCCCGAGGTGGCGACGGCACGGGGGTGCACGAGCAGCAGGCCGGCGCCCGCCATGTCGTCGATGATCACGCGGGCGACGCCCAGCGGGACCGCGAGCAGGGCGGCGACCTCGGCCACCGAGCGCGGGTCGTCCACGACGTCGCCGAGCGCCACGTGCTCGGGGTCCTCCAGCGGTGGACGCGGCGACGGGATCGACACGAGGGTCTCGACGGCGAGGTCCGCCCGGGTGCGCGTGCGTCCGCGGGTGCGCACGTAGGGACGGACGCGGGTGCGCGTGCTCTCCGGCGGCGCCGCCGAGGGGAGGAACACCGGCCGGGTGGGCGCGTCGTCGGGCTCGGGGACGGGCTCGGCGTCGGACCCGTGGTCGGGGCGGCGGCGCGCGGGCGGCGGGGCCTGCGCGGGCACGGCGGCGTCCTCGACGGCGGCGCGCTCGGCCAGGCGGCGGTCGCGGCGGCTGCGGGAGTTGAAGCGGGCACCGGTGCGGCCGACGGACGTGTGGTGCGGGTCGGGCTCGGCCTCGGGAACGGTCTCGTCGACGGCGTCCGGCTCGGTCTCGGCGACGTCGTCCCCGTCCGCGGGGCGGGGGAAGCGGGCCCCGGTACGGCCGACCCGCGGCGCGCGCCGGCGTCGCCGGGCCTCGCCGTCGACCTCGCTCACGCTGCGCTCCCCACCTCTGCCCGATCGGCGGACGGGCCGTCCGTCGAGCCGCCCGTCCGGGGGTCGCGCAGGTCCGGGGCCCGCGGCTCGCTGCCACGATAGAGCAGCTCCGGGACCCGCCACACGGCCGGACGGGGAGATGTCACGAGAGCGTCACGTCGCTCACCGTCCGTGACCGGCCGGTGACTCGGTGACGATGTGGTCACGCCGCCAGGACGACCCGGTGTCGACCGTGACGGGAGCCGTGTCCAGCGGCGACGCGGCTGGGGGCTGGCGCTAAGCTCTTGTCAGCCCCACCTTGACCTCTCTCCGTGGGGCTGTTCCCACCGAGGCTCGGGGTCGTCGTCGTTCCACCCGGTTCGCCGGGACGACGGCTCCGAGCCTCGTTGCTTGTACACATCAACCGTCCGCGCCGGCGACGCGGATCCGCACCCGCTCGTCCCCGAGCGCGACGACGTCGCCGCCGGCCAGCTGCCGCCCCCGGCGGGTCTCGCCGCGCCCGTTGACCGTGACCTCGCCGGCCTCGAGCACCTCCCGCGCGGCGGCGCCGTGCTCGACGAGGCCGGCGAGCTTGAGCAGCTGGCCGAGGCGGATGCCGTCGTCGCGGACCTCGACGTCGCGGATGGGTGAGCGGTTCTCCACAGGCGCGAGTCTGCCGGGTGCCGCGGTGGTGTGATGGCGGTGATGGGCGTCGCGCTGCTGGTCCTCGCCGGGGTGGCCGCGGGGCTCACCGGGTCGATGGCGGGGCTGGCGTCGCTGTTCTCCTACCCGGCGCTGCTCGCCGTCGGCCTCTCCCCCGTCGTCGCGAACCAGACCAACACGATCGCGCTGGCCGTCAGCAGCGTCGGCTCGATGCTCGGCTCCCGGCCGGAGCTGCGCGGCCAGGCGCCGCGGGTGCTGCGCCTGCTGCCGCTGACGATCCTGGGCGGGGCGATCGGTGCCGGCCTCGTGCTCCTGACGCCGTCCGACGCCTTCGCGCTGATCGTCCCGTTCCTCGTCGCGGGCGCCTCGCTCGTGCTGCTCTGGCGACCGCGCGCCGACGCGAAACCGGTCTCGTCCCGCGCCGGCCGGGCTCTCACCACGGTCGGGGTGATCGGCGTCGGCGTCTACAGCGGCTACTTCGGCGCGGCGGCGGGCGTGGTGATGATGGCCCTGCTCGTCCGCGCGCTCGCCGACTCGCTCGTGCGCGTCAACGCGGTGAAGAACGTGCTGCTCGGGGCGTCGAACGCGGTCGCGGCGATCGGGTTCGCGGTGGTCGGCGAGGTGGCGTGGTCGTCGGCGGTCCCCCTGACCCTCGGCCTGCTCGTCGGCAACTACTGCGGCCCGGCCATCGCCCGCCGCCTGCCCCCGACCGTCCTGCGCGTCGGCATCGCCTGCGCCGGGTTCGTGCTGGCGGCGGTGCTGCTCCAGCGGGCGCTCGCGGGGGCGTGAAGTCGTGTCGCCGAGACGTTCCCGGCGACATAGGGCCAAGATCGCGTCGAGACCGACGATCCCGGCGCGTGCCTGCGCGGTCGGCCTCGACGCGATCTTGTGCATAGATGACCCGGACCCGGCGCCCGGTGACCCAGCGCGGGCCTCGGTTGTGCCGGGTTCGTGCTGGCGGTGGTGCAGCTCCAGCGGGCGCTCGCACGGAACCGCCCGGCCGCCGGCGACGTCGAACTCCGCGTGACCCTCGGACACCCCGACGCACCGCTGCTGGCCAGGGCCCGGGATCTGCTCGCGGCCCGGCCGGGCGGGGTGCTCGCCGGCCCGACGGCGGCCGCGCTGTGGATCGACGAGTGCGGCGGGGTCCGACCCGGCGACGACCGCGAGGCGCACCTCGAACTCGTGCCGCCGCTCGCCCTCGCACCGCTCGAGATCGTGGTGCCGGGGCGCGGCACGCGACCGATCAGCGGGGTCCGCGTCCGGGCGGACGAGCTCCCGCCCGAGGAGATCCGCGAGGTGCCCGTCGACGGCGGGGTCGTCCGGCTCACGAGCCCGCTCCGGACGGCCTTCGACCTGGCGCGGACCCTGCCGCTCGACGAGGCCGTCGAGCTGGTCGACGCGATCGGCGCCCGCCACGTCGTGTGGCCCGACGACCTGCGCCGGCTCGCCCACCGGCACCCGGGTGTCCGGGGCCGACGGGCGGTGTTCCCGGTCGCCGACCTGGTCGACCACGGCAGCACCTCGCCCGCCCGGACCCGGGTCCGGCTGGTGCTGCGCCGCGGCGGCATCGACGCCCCGCGTGCCGGGCGGGCGATCCTCGACTCGGACGGGGTGCTCGCCGGGTTCCTCGACCTCGCCTGGCTCGACGACGGGTGCGGCGTCCAGGTCGGCCGCCCGCGCGCCGAGGGCCTGGCCCGCACCGGGCGGTCGGCGAGCTCGGATGGTTCGTGCAGCGCATCCCCGACCACGGGGCGCCGGACTGGCTGGTGCTCCAGGCGCTGGGTCTGCTGGAGCGGCGGCGGGGTCGCGTCCCGCCGCCGCTGCTCACGAGCCGCTGAGCTGGCGCTTGACCTCCGCGGACACGCGGCGCCCGTCGGCGCGCCCGGCCACCTGGGGCTGCACGGCCTTCATCACCACGCCGATCTGCCGGGGCCCCGCCGCCCCGGTCTCGGAGATCACCGCCGACACGATCGTCGCCAGGTCCTCGTCGGAGATCTGTGCGGGCAGGTAGTCGCTGAGCACGGCCTGCTCGGCGCGCTCGCGCTCGGCGAGCTCGGTGCGTCCGGCGCCGTCGAACGCCTCGGCGGACTCGCGGCGCTTCTTCTGCTCGCGACCGAGGACGGTGATCACCTCGTCGTCGGTGAGCTCGCGGTGCGCGTCACCGGCGACCTCCTCGGTGTTGATCGCCGAGAGCGCCATGCGGATCGTCGCCACGCGGACCTGGTCGCGGGCTTTCATCGCGGTGGTGAGGTCGGTGCGGAGACGTTCTTTCAGGTCGGACACGCCTCCACCGTAGTCAGGTGACGCGCCGGAGGATCGGCGTCGGCATCACGCGCAGGACCCGGCCGAGCAGGCTCCACGGCCAGGTCGGGACGTAGGCGAAGACGGGGGCGCGCTCGACGGCGTCGGCCATCGCGCGGGATCCGGTGACCGCGTCGACGGCGAAGGGCATGGTCATGCCCTCGTTGAGGTCGGTGCGGATGAAGCCGGGCGCGAGCGTGGTGACGCGGATCGGGGTGTCGGCGACGTCGACGCGGATGCCCTCGGCGAGG
>JAQSWW010000021.1 GCA_029266415.1 Actinomycetospora sp.
GCGAGGTGTCGGCGCCGCTGACGAAGGCGGTGCTGCCGGCGTTCGCCGTCGACGGGGTGTTCGCCCCGCGCCGGCGCTGACCGCAGCGCAGCGATCGCGCCGTTCGCACGCCTAGAAGCAGCGAACAGCGCGTTCGTTGCGACGGACGGCCCCCGTCAGGGCAGCCGGCGCGCGTCCGTCGGCGCGCCGACCGACTTGCGGTCGCTCGCGCGCTTCGCCAGCCACACGCCGCCGCCGACGACGAGCGCCGCCGGCACCAGCCACACGAGCGCGCCGAGCAGCCACTGCACGAGCGGCAGGACCACCCCGCCGAGCAGGACGACCGCGCCGATGCCCACCAGAACCCACACCAGAATCCTCATGCCACGAGACTGCGCGCCGCTGCGGCTCCGCGGATCGGGGTGCACCCTGATCCCGGTCTCGGGGTCGGGAGGGTGCACGTGCGGGTGACGGTGGTCGGTGCGGGCGTCGTCGGGCTCGCGACGAGCTACACGCTGCGCGCGGCCGGGGCCGTCGTGCGCTGCCTCGACACCGGGCCGCCGATGGGCGCCCGGTCGGTCGGCGACACGCGCATCTTCCGCGTCGCCCACGGCGACCCCGCGCTGGTGGCGGAGGCCCGGCGCGCCTCGGAGCTCTGGGACGACTGGTCGATGCGCGCAGGTCGGACGCTGGTCGGCGCCGAGCGCGTGGTGGTCTCCGGACCCCGCGTCCCGGCCTGGGCCGACGCGATGACCGCCGCGGGCGCGGTGCACCGGGTCGACCGCCACGGCGCCCTGCACGACCCCGCGGGCGGGGTGCTCGACCTCGTCGCCACCGGCGCCTTCCTCACCGCCGCCGTGACGCCCGAGCGCGCGACGGTGACGGCCGTCGACGCCGACGGCACGGTGCACCTCGAGGACGGCGATCCCGTCGAGGCCGACGCCGTCGTCGTCACCGCGGGGGCCGGCACGCCGGCGCTCGTCGCGCCACTGGGCGTGACCGTCCCCGACGTCCTCGAGCACCACGTCCGCTTCACCTTCGCCGGTCCGGCCGATCGCCCCTGCCACCTCGACGGGCGCGCCGACGGGCTGTTGACCAGCACCTACCAGCACCGGACACGGTCCGGGCACTGGGCGATCGGGGGCCACCTCCCCGACGCCGACACGGCCTTCGACCTCGGTGTCGAGGAGGTCACCGGCCGGTCGCGCGGCGCCGTGGTCGACCACGTGCGCCGGCACCTCCCGCAGCTGGACCCGACCCCTCTCGAGGAGGTCCACTGCACCCCGACCCGGGGCCTCCACGACGGCGTCCAGCGGGCGCGCGCGGGCGCCGTGCACGTGGTGTGGGGCGAGAACCTGGCCAAGCTCGCACCCCGCATCGGCGAGGCCGTGACGGCCGACGTGGTGGGCGACACCCCGGTGGCCGCCGGTGGGCGGGATCACGCCCCGTAACCTGGGGACGTCGAACCTTCCCTTCCGGCTGGAGTCTCCCGCGTGTCCGTCACCGCCCCCGAGCGTTCCGAGTCCACTTCGGGACGCGCCGACCTGCGCAACGTCGCCATCGTGGCGCACGTCGACCACGGCAAGACGACGCTGGTGGACGCCATGCTGCGCCAGTCGGGCGCCTTCGCCGCGCGCGCCGAGCTGGTCGACCGGGTCATGGACTCCGGCGACCTGGAGCGCGAGAAGGGCATCACGATCCTCGCGAAGAACACGGCGGTGCACCGGGGAGGCGTGACGATCAACGTCATCGACACCCCTGGCCACGCCGACTTCGGCGGCGAGGTCGAGCGCGGCCTGTCGATGGTCGACGGCGTCGTGCTGCTGGTCGACGCCAGCGAGGGCCCGCTGCCGCAGACGCGGTTCGTGCTGCGCAAGGCGCTCGCGGCCCACCTGCCGGTGATCCTGGTGGTCAACAAGACCGACCGCGCCGACGCCCGCTGCGCCGATGTGGTCGACGAGTCCCTCGAGCTGCTGCTCGAGCTCGCCACCGACCTCGACCTCGACGACGACGTCGTCGCGAAGCTGCTCGACCTGCCGGTGATCTACGCCAGCGCCCGCGCGGGCAAGGCGTCGGTCGAGCGCCCGGCCGACGGCACGGTGCCGGACTCCCCGGACCTCCAGCCGCTGTTCGACACCCTCATGACCCAGGTCCCGGCCCCGGCCGACGACCCGGACGGCGTCCTGCAGGCCCACGTCACCAACCTCGACGCGTCGGCCTACCTCGGCCGGATCGCGCTGTGCCGCGTGCGCAGCGGGCGCATCCGCCGCGGCCAGCAGGTCGGCTGGTGCCGCGAGGACGGGACGGTCCAGCGCGTCAAGGTCACCGAGCTGCTGCGCACCGAGGGCCTCGAGCGCGTCTCGGCCGAGTTCGCCGACGCGGGCGACATCGTCGCCGTCGCCGGCATCGCCGAGGTCACCATCGGCGACACGCTCGCCGACCCCGACGACCCGCGCCCGCTGCCGCGCATCACGGTCGACGAGCCCGCGATCGCCATGACGATCGGCACCAACACCTCGCCGATGGCGGGGCGCGACCCGAAGCCGGGCACCAAGCTCACCGCGCGCCTGGTCAAGAACCGGCTCGACTCCGAGCTGGTCGGCAACGTGTCGATGCGGGTGCTGCCCACCGAGCGCCCCGACACCTGGGAGGTGCAGGGCCGTGGTGAGCTGGCGCTGGCCATCCTGGTCGAGCAGATGCGCCGCGAGGGCTTCGAGCTCACCGTGGGCAAGCCCGAGGTGGTCACCAAGGAGATCGACGGCAAGGTCCACGAGCCGTTCGAGCGCCTCTCGGTGGACGTACCCGACGACTACCTGGGCGCCGTCACCCAGCTCCTGGCGTCCCGCAAGGGCGAGCTGCTCGAGATGCAGCACTCCGCGTCGTCGCAGAACGTGCGCATGGAGTACCGGGTGCCCTCGCGGGGGCTCATCGGGTTCCGCACCGAGTTCCTCACCGAGACCCGCGGCACCGGCATCGCCAACCAGCTCTTCGACGGCTACGGCCCCTGGGTCGGCGAGCTGCGCGCGCGCATCTCCGGCTCGCTGATCGCCGACCGCGCCGGCGCGGTCACCGGGCACGCCGTCGGCCTCCTCGCCGACCGGGGCGAGCTGTTCGTCGGCCCGACCACGACCGTGTACGCCGGCATGGTCATCGGCGAGAACAACCGGTCCGAGGACATGGAGGTCAACATCGTCCGCGAGAAGAAGCTGACCAACATGCGTCAGTCCTCGCAGGACGTCCTCGAGCGCCTGACCCCGCCGCGCATCCTCTCCCTCGAGCAGGCCCTGGAGTTCTGTTCCGAGGACGAGTGCGTCGAGGTGACCCCGGGCGCGGTCCGCATCCGCAAGGTCGAGCTCGACTCGCACCTGCGCAACCGCCAGCGCATCCGCGCCAAGGCCCGCGCCTGATCGGGCCGGTTCCGTGAGCGCACGGTGGACGGACGTGGCGGCAGCAGCCCCGGGCGGCGGTGGCGGTCTGGCCGGGTGGGCCAGCGACCTGATGGCGACCCTGGGTGCGCCCGGCGCCGGCATCATCGTCGCCCTCGAGAACGTGTTCCCGCCGATCCCCAGCGAGGTCATCCTGCCGCTGGCGGGGTTCGCCGCCGGGCGCGGCGAGTTCTCGGTGTTCGCGGCGATCGCCTGGACCACCGGGGGCTCGGTGATCGGCGCGATCGCGCTCTACCTCGTCGGCATGCTCGCGCCCGAGCACCGGGTGCGCCAGGCGCTGTCGAAGATCCCGATGGTGCACCTCGAGGACGTGCAGCGCGCGGAGGGCTGGTTCGACCGCCACGGCCGGTGGGCGGTGTTCCTCGGCCGTATGGTGCCCGGCATCCGCAGCCTGGTGTCCCTCCCGGCGGGCGCCCGGCACATGCCGTGGTGGGAGTTCGGCCTGCTCACGCTGCTGGGCAGCCTGATCTGGAACTCCGTGTTCGTCTACGGCGGCTACGCGCTGGGCTCGCGCTGGTACCTCGTCGAGCGCTACTCCGGGGTGTTCCAGATCGTCGTGGGCGTGCTCCTCGGGGCGCTCGTCCTGTACACCCTGTTCCGGCGCTACCGCCGCCACCGCAAGAAGGTCAAGGCGATGCGCGCCCCGACCGAGGTGATGGACGCGGTGCCGGAGCGCCCCGAGGGCTGATCCACGGGCTGATCGGGTAGCCGCACCGGTCCCCGGTCGAGCACGTGCCGGATCCCCCGGCGTCCCTGCGGGCGCCGCTCCGAGAGGAGGCGCACCGTGGCGCGACTGGCGCAGATCGGACGCGACGAGGCCGCGGAGTACCGCGGCGACAGCGAACAGCCCGTCGCTTCGCACGCGGCACTGCTCGGCGTCTACCTCGTGCTCCTGGCGATCGCGACCCTGCTGGCCCGCGCCGCCGGGCGGGAGCTCCCCGAGGAGGTGTCGGTCAAGGACCTCGTCACGATGGCGCTGGGCACCCACAAGATCTCCCGGACCATCACCAAGGAATCCGTGGCGAGCCCGGTGCGCGCGCCGTTCACCCACCACAACGGCCCGGGCGGTCCGGCCGAGGTGATGGACGAGCCCCGCGGGGAGGGCGGCCTGCGCCACGCGGTCGGCGAGCTGCTGACCTGCCCGTTCTGCCTTGACGTGTGGATCGTCAGCGCCTTCGGGCTCGGCCTCGTCGTCGCCCCGCGGCTGACCCGCCTCGTCGCGGGCAGCTTCTCCGCGCTCGCCGGCGCCGACTTCCTCCAGCTGGCCTATGCTCGCGCCCAGCAGGCCGCGGAGGGCTAGCCCGAGAGGGTCGCCCCTCGAACGGGCGAGGTAGACCGTCACCCCTTCGGCCCCTCCCTCGCACACGGACGGCAACTATCGTCGGCCGTTCCCCAGCGCTCGACGCGGGCGCTGCGACGGGGGTGGGTGCGATGGCCGGGACCACGACCGACGACGCCATGGCGATCCGGCGCGCCGCGCGCCGAGGACTGACGGTCTTCCTCCCGCTCGTGATCGTGCTCTCGGGCGCGGTCGAGGCGTGGGTGATCCTGAGCCCGGACCGGGCGATCCTGGGCATCGCCCTGCTGATGTGCTGCCCGGCGGTCGCCTCGATCGTCACGCGTCTCGTCCTGCGCGAGGGCTTCGCGGACGTGTCGTTCCGCCTCGGCGGCGCACGGGCACTGCCGTGGTACGCCGTCGCGGTCCTGCTGCCGTTCGTGGTGGGGGCCCTCGCCTACGGGGCCGCCGCGGCCGTCGGCCTGATCGGGTTCACCGGCGGCGCGGTCGGCGTGGTGGTCGCCCTCGGCGGGGTCTTCCTCCTGAGCCTCCCGTCCAGCCTCGTGCTCGCGGCCGGGGAGGAGATCGGGTGGCGGGGCTACCTGCTGCCTCGGATGGTGGACGCGGGCGCGCCCGCTCCGCTGCTCCTGACCGGGTTGATCTGGAGCGCCTGGCACCTCCCGCTGGTGCTCGCAGGGCTGTACATCCCCGGCGGCTCGCTCGCCCTGACGGTGGCGCTCTTCGTCGTCTCGGCCACGTCGATCTCGTTCGTCCTCGCCCGGATGCGGCTGGCCACGGGCAGCGTGTGGACGGCGGTCGTCGCCCACGGCGTCTGGAACGCGGTCATCCAGGGCCCGTTCGACAGCGCGGCGACCGGTGAGCAGGCGACCCTGTGGGTGGGGGAGGCCGGCGTGTTCACCGCCGTCGTCCTCGTGGTCGTCGCCGTGGTGATCACCCGCGGACGCGCGGGCCGGACCCGCGTCGAGCTCGGCCGCCGACCGGGCGAGACGGGTCGGCCCGGCGCGCCGGCACCGGACGCCGGCGCGGTCTCGGCCTAGATCCCGGCCCGGCCCCGTCAGCGCTCCTCCTGCGGGCGCCCCTCCTCGGCCCAGCGGGTGTGGAAGGTGCCCTCGCGGTCGGTGCGGCGGTAGGTGTGGGCGCCGAAGAAGTCGCGCTGGCCCTGGATCAGCGCGGCGGGCAGGCGCTCGGCGCGCAGGGCGTCGTAGTAGGCCAGGGCGGTGGAGAACCCCGGCGCCGGGATGCCGAGCTGGGCGGCGACGGCCACGACGCGGCGCCAGGAGTCCTGGGCCCCGGCGAGGGCCTCGGAGAACGCGCCGTCGACCAGCAGGGTGGGCAGGGCGGGGTCGCGGCGGTAGGCGGCGGTGATCTCGTCGAGGAAGCGCGCGCGGATGATGCAGCCGCCGCGCCAGATCGAGGCGACCGCGCCGAGGTCGATCGACCAGTCGTACTCGGTCGCGCCGGCCTGGATCTGGTTGAAGCCCTGGGCGTAGGCGACGATCTTGGACGCGTAGAGCGCCTGCTCGATGTCGTCCGCGAACCCCTCGGCCGCGGCACCCTCGAGCACCGCCCCCTGCGTGCCGGGCAGCCCGCGGGCGGCGTCGCGCAGGTCGCGGTGCCCCGAGAGCGAGCGCGAGAACACCGCCTCGCCGATGCCGGTGACCGGCACGCCCAGCTCCAGCGCGCCCTGCACGGTCCAGCGGCCGGTGCCCTTCTGCTCGGCCTCGTCGGCGACGATGTCGACGAACGGCATGCCGGTGTCGGCGTCGACGTGCGAGAGCACCTCGGAGGAGATCTCCATGAGGTACGAGTCGAGCCGCCCGGCGTTCCACGAGCGGAAGGTGTCGGCGATGGCGGCCGGGTCCAGGCCCAGGCCCTTGCGCAGCAGGTCGTAGGCCTCGGCGATGAGCTGCATGTCGGCGTACTCGATGCCGTTGTGGACCATCTTCACGAAGTGGCCCGCGCCGTCGGCGCCGATGTGGGTGCAGCAGGGCTCGCCGTCGACCTTCGCCGCGATGTCCTCCAGCAGCGGGCCCAGCGCGTCGTAGGCCTCCTTCGGCCCGCCCGGCATGATCGACGGGCCGTTGAGGGCGCCCTCCTCGCCGCCGGAGACTCCCATGCCGACGAAGTTGAGGCCCTTGTCGGAGAGCGCCTTCTCGCGGCGCCGGGTGTCGAGGAAGTGCGCGTTGCCCGCGTCGATGATGACGTCACCCTGCTCGAGTAGCGGGACGAACTCGTCGATCACCGCGTCGGTCGCCGCGCCCGCGGGCACCATCAGCACGATCCGCCGGGGCTTCTCCAGGGCGTCGACGAACTCCTGCGACGACTCGGCCGCGACGAACGTCCCCTCCTCGGAGAAGTTGGCCACCAGGTCACGGGTGCGCTGGGCGCTGCGGTTGTGCACCGCCACCACGTGCCCGTGCCGGGCGAGGTTGCGGGCGAGGTTCCGCCCCATCGTGGCCAGGCCGCTGACGCCGATCTCGGCTTTCGCACTCACGCGGTGCAGAGTGCCCACCCACCTGCCCGTCACACCAGTACCGGGCGGTGATCCACCTCGGCGTCCCCCACCCGTCCGGGTCACATCCCGGCCCGCCCTCGCGCGTCGTGGGACGACGGCGTGCGTGGGTCTCGTGCCGCTGGGGGTCGGGATCATCGTCGCCTACGCCACGGCGTTCACCCTGAGCTTCCTGCTCAACCGCCGGCTGACCTTCGACCCCGAGCGCCCGGTGGGTGTCCAGGTCGTGCTCTACGTGGCGGTGGTCGCGGTGAACTACGCGGCGATCGTGCTGCGCGTGACCCAGGGTCTCGCCGCGATCGGGCTGCCCTACCAGCTCGCCCGGCTCGCGGCCGGGGCGTGCGAGGCGGCGTTCCTGTACGGATCGATGCGCTGGGTGGTGTTCGGCGCCGCGGCCCACCCGGCCGCCGGGGAGGACGTCGACCGGACCAGTCGTGGTCGGCGTTCGACGCCTCCTGGTCACGGCCCGTAACGCGGCGTCCGTCCTCGCCGCTGTGGCGGAGGACGGCGACCCGTGGGGGTCGCGCGGGTGGGAGGACGACGATGGGGAACGGGACACCGGTGCGACGCGGCCGGACGGCGGCGCTGGCCGCGACCATCGGCGCGGTGCTCGCGCTGCTGGCCTCCACGTTGCTGGTCGCGGGCTCGGCCGTGGCCGCACCGGCCCCGACCCCGCTGCGCACGTGCGAGCAGTTCGGGTCGTTCCCGCTCGGCGGCGGCGTGTACGTGGCCGCCAACAACGTCTGGGGGGCCGCCACCCGCCAGTGCATCAGCAACTCGGGCGCCCGCGACGACTCGGGCTTCGTGATCGACACCGCCGAGCACGTCAACACCGACGGTCCGGCGGGGTACCCGTCGATCTACCGCGGGTGCGTCTACGGCTACTGCACCGGTGGCAGCCCGTTCCCGCGGCGCGTGGACCAGCTCGGCACCGTGACCTCGTCCTGGAGCACCAGCGGGCCCACCGACCCGGCGAGCACGTACAACACCGCCTACGACCTCTGGTTCGACCCGAGCGCGAACCAGCCCGGCCGCAACACCGGGGCCGAGCTGATGGTCTGGCTGAACACCACCGGCGTGCAGCCGATCGGGACGAAGGGGCCCGGCGTGACCATCGCCGGCACCTCCTGGGACGTCTGGCAGGGCAGCCTCGACGGTCTGCCCGTGATCTCCTACGTCCGCACCGTCGGGACGACCTCGGTGACCAACCTGCCGCTGCACTCCTTCGTGGCCGACGCCACCTCGCGAGGCGTCGTGCAGCCGGCCTGGTACCTGACCAGCGTCCAGGCCGGCTTCGAGCCGTGGACCGGCGGCGCGGGGCTGCGGACGATCTCCTACTCGGTCACCCAGAAGGGCCGCTGAGCAGCCCGGACGCCTACCCTGGACGCGTGTCGGATGCGTCCTCCCTGCTGAGCCGGATCGACCTGCGTCCCGGGCACCGCGACGGCGACTTCCCGGGGCCGGCGGCGCTGCGGGGGATGGTCCCGCGGGCGGCGGTCGACATCGACGCCGTCGTCGAGCGGGTGACGCCGGTGATCGACGCGGTGCGCGAGCGCGGCGTCGACGCGGTGATGGCGTACGCCGAGCAGTTCGACCGGGTCCGCCCCGAGTCGGTGCGCGTCCCGGGGCCCGCGCTGCGCGAGGCCCTGGACGCGGTCGACCCGGACGTCCGCGCGGCGCTGGAGACCTCGATCGCGCGGGCGCGCACGGTGCACGCCGACCAGCGGCGCACCGACACCACCACGCAGGTCGTGCCCGGCGGGACGGTCACCGAGCGCTGGGTGCCGGTGTCCCGGGTGGGTCTCTACGCGCCCGGGGGCCTGGCCGTCTACCCCTCCAGCGTCGTCATGAACGTCGTCCCCGCCCAGGAGGCCGGGGTCGAGGGGCTGGTCGTCTGCTCGCCACCGCAGGCCGAGTTCGGCGGGCGCCCGCACCCGCTGATCCTCGCCGCGGCCGCCCTGCTCGGGGTGGACGAGGTGTGGGCGGTCGGGGGCGCCCAGGCCGTCGCGCTGCTGGCGTACGGCGGGGTCGACACCGACGGCACCCCGCTCGAGCCGGTCGACATGGTCACCGGCCCCGGCAACGTCTACGTCACCGCGGCCAAGCGGGTCCTGCGCGGGCGCATCGGCATCGACTCCGAGGCCGGCACCACCGAGATCGCGGTGCTCGCCGACCACACGGCCGACCCGGTGCACGTGGCCGCGGACCTGATCAGCCAGGCCGAGCACGACCCGGCCGCGGCATCGGTGCTGGTCACGACCTCGCCCGAGCTCGCCGACGCCGTCGACGCCGAGCTCGCGACCCAGGTGGCCACCACCAAGCACACCGAGCGCATCGCCACCGCGCTGGGCGGCCCGCAGTCCGGCGTGATCCTCGTGGCGACCGTGGACGACGGCCTGCGGGTGGTCGACGCCTACGCCGCCGAGCACCTGGAGATCCAGACCGACGACGCCCGCGACGTGGCCGCCCGGGTGCGCAGCGCCGGCGCGGTGTTCGTCGGCCCCCACAGCCCGGTCTCGCTCGGCGACTACTGCGCCGGGTCCAACCACGTGCTGCCCACCGGCGGCTGCGCCCGGCACTCCAGCGGCCTGTCGGTGCAGACCTTCCTGCGCGGCATCCACGTCGTCGATTACTCCGCCGAGGCGCTGGCCGAGGTCGCCGACCGCGTCGTCGCCCTGGCCGACGCCGAGGACCTGCCGGCCCACGGCCAGGCCGTGACGGCGCGGTTCGGCACGCGGGCGCCCCGGTGAGCGACCTGATCGGCGCGGGGGTCACGCTCGACGACCTGCCCCTGCGCGACGACCTGCGCGGACGCAGCCCCTACGGCGCGCCGCAGCTCGAGGTGCCGGTCGCGCTCAACACCAACGAGAACCCGTTCCCGCCGCCGGCGGCGCTGGTCGCGAGCGTGGCCGCCGCGACGCGCGCGGCGGCCGCGACGCTCAACCGCTACCCCGACCGCGACCACAGGGCGCTGCGCGGGGCGCTCGCGTCCTACCTGACGCGGGCGACCGGCGTCGGGCTGGCGACGGAGAACCTGTGGGCCGCCAACGGGTCCAACGAGGTGCTCCAGCAGCTGCTCCAGGCCTTCGGCGGGCCCGGGCGCCGCGCGCTGGGCTTCGAGCCGTCGTACTCGATGCACCCGATCCTCGCCGCCGGCACGCGCACCGAGTGGGTGCCCGCGCCGCGGCGCGACGACTTCTCGCTCGACGCCGACCAGGCCGTCGCCGTGATCGGCGAGAAGCAGCCCGACGTCCTGTTCGTGACCACGCCCAACAACCCCACCGGCCAGTCGATCGACCTCGACGAGCTGCGGGCGATCGCCGAGGCCGCGCCCGGCCTGGTGGTGGTCGACGAGGCGTACGTCGAGTTCTCGTCCGGCCCGTCGGCGGTGGAGCTGCTCGAACCGCTGGGCCACAAGCTGGTCGTCAGCCGCACGATGTCCAAGGCGTTCGCCTTCGCCGGCGGGCGGCTGGGTTACCTCGCCGCGGCGCCGGCGGTCATCGAGGCGCTCATGCTGGTGCGCCTGCCCTACCACCTCTCGTCGCTCACCCAGGCCGCCGCGCTCGCCGCGCTCGAGCACGCCGACGACACCCTCGCGCTGGTGGCGACGCTGGCCGCCGAGCGCGACCGGATCGCCGCGCACCTCGCCGACCTCGGCGCCCACGTCGTGCCGAGCACCGCGAACTTCCTGCTCTACGGCGGCTTCCCCGCCCGCCACCGCGACGCGCACGCCGCCTGGCAGGCCTACCTGGACGCCGGCGTGCTCGTCCGCGACGTCGGTATCCCGGGCATGCTGCGGGTCACCGTCGGCACGCCGGCGGAGAACGACCGGTTCCTCGAGGTCAGCGCGGCGGTCCTGCGGGCGTGAGCCCGAGGTCGAGCGTGTCGCGCAGGGCCTCGAGGCCGGTCCAGCGGGGACGCCAGCCGAGCTGCTCGTGGGCGCGGGTGGTGTCGACGATCGGCGGGGCCGCCGCGGCCTCGACCCACTGCAGGGTCGGCGGCAGGGGCAGCTTCGCGGTGGCGCGGGCGGCGGTGCGCAGCAGCCCGTCGGGGACGGGCACCGGGTACGCGCCGACCTCGCGCAGCGCCTCGTCGAGGCCGACGACGCCCTCGCCCGCCAGGTTGTAGGCGCCGGGTGGGCCGTCGCCCACCACGCAGCGCCGCAGCGCGTCGCCCACGTCGTCGGAGTGGACGAACTGCAGGCGCAGCGTCGGCGCGAGCACCGGGACGGGCACGGGCAGCCGGCCCGGGCGGGCGCCCAGGAGCTCGCCCACGCGGCCCGCCGCGGCGATCAGCGCCGGGAGCGGGGCGGGGAGGTCCTTGCCGCCCAGGGCGTGCGGGCCGACCACGATCGTGGGCCGGACCTGGTAGAGCGCCGTGCCGGGGTGCGCCCGGGCCGCCTCCTGCAGGCAGCGGTCGGTCTCGGCCTTGTCCTGCGCGTAGAAGAGGCGCTCGGCGGGGCGGACGGGCCAGTCCTCGCCGATGGCCGGCGGGTTGTCGGCGTGGAAGCCGTAGGCCGCCACCGAGGACGCGTTGACGAAGCGGGTGGCCCCGGCCGCCGCGGCGGCGCGGAAGGCCTCGAGGGTGCCGTCGACGTTGACCGCGCGCAGCGTCGCGGGATCGGCGTTGCCGGTGATGAGGAAGGCCAGGTGCACCACGACGTCCACGCCGTCGAACGCGTCGCGCAGGGCCGCGGGGTCGCGCACGTCGCCCTGCCGGTACTCCATCGTCGTCCAGCCGCGCGAGGCCGGGTCGAACGGGCTGCGGGCGACGCCGACGATCCGCCCGACCCGCTCGTCGGCCTCGAGCAGCGGGACGAGCCCGGCACCGAAGGTGCCCGTGGGGCCGGTGATCGCGACGGTCAGGCCCGTGGCGGGCGAGTCGGACATGATCGTCGTCTACCCGGAGCGCGCCGGGTTCAGGCGGAGCGGGCCTCGATCTCGGCGCGCGCCGCCGCGAGGCGCTCGCGCACCGGCGGCCGCTCGGGGTGGGGCCGGGGGACGCCCAGGTGTTGCTCGCGCAGTTCGTCCATGAAGTCGGCCCACATCTCCGGCCCGCCCTGCTCGAGCAGCTCGGCGCGCACGGCGAGCTCCTCGGTGGTCTCGCGGTGGCGCAGACCCCAGGAGCCCAGCGCGACGAACACGGGGATCAGCTGGATCGACGACTCGGTGAGGCTGTAGGTCGCGCGGCGACCGCGCCCCGCGTCGTCGCGCGTGAGCATCCCGTCCTCGACGAGGCGGCGCAGCCGGTCGGCCAGGATGTTCGAGGCGATGCCCTCCTGCGACCCGGCCAGCAGCTCGCGGAAGTGGCGCCGGCCGCCGAAGACGATGTCGCGCAGCACCAGCAGGGTCCAGTGGTCGCCCAGCGCCTCCACCGCCCGGTTGATCGGGCAGCCCGATCGGCCCTCCTGGCGCATCGACCCTCCTCGCGCTCGAGTGGTTGCAACTTACCACTGCCTCGCGCTACCGTCCGAACAACCGGTTGTAGAGTGCAATCACTGGTCCTGGGAGCTCACCATGGCCCGCCTGCGCGTGCACGCCTTCACGATCACTCTCGACGGGTTCGGCACCGGCACCGACCAGCGCGCCGACGCCCCCTTCGGCGACGGCGTGGAGGGCCTGCACGACTGGATGCTCCCGTCCTTCTCCCGCAGACGGAGCAGACAGGGGAGCACGCCGATAGGGGAGCTCGACCCGTCGAGCGGCGAGGGCACCGGCGCCGACGACGCCGCGTTCCGGGCCGGGGAGGAGAACATCGGCGCGACGATCATGGGGCGCAACATGTTCGGCCCCGTGCGCGGGGAGTGGCCCGACGAGAGCTGGCGCGGGTGGTGGGGCGAGACGCCGCCCTACGGCCACGACGTGTTCGTCCTGACCCACCACCCGCGCCCGTCGCTGCCCATGCACGGCGGCACGACCTTCCACTTCCTCGAGACGGCCCCGGCGGAGGCGCTCGCCCGCGCCACCGAGGCCGCCGGCGGGCGCGACGTCCGCCTCGGGGGCGGCGTGGCCACCGTGCGGGCGTTCCTCGCCGAGGGCCTGGTCGACGAGCTGCACCTCGTCGTCGCGCCGATCCTCGCGGGCGCCGGCGAGCGGCTCTTCGAGGGACTCGAGGGCCTGCCCGCCGCGTACCGGGTCGACTCCCTCGTGCCCGGCGGGGTGGGCAACGCGCACGTCACGATCGTGCGCCGCTGAGCCGGGGCGTCCCGTCCCGGTACCGTGGGGGCGTGGCCAGGACCGGACGTGTGGAGCGCGTGACCAAGGAGTCGAGCGTGCTCGTCGAGGTCGACCTCGACGGCACCGGCCGCACGGAGGTCGCCACCGGCGTCCCGTTCTTCGACCACATGCTCGACGCGCTGGGCAAGCACGGCGCGCTCGACCTGGTCGTGCGCGCCACGGGCGACGTCGAGATCGACGCCCACCACACCGTCGAGGACGTCGCGATCGTGCTCGGCCAGGCGCTCAAGCAGGCGCTGGGCGACAAGTCGGGCATCCGCCGCTTCGGCGACGCCTGGGTCCCCATGGACGAGGCGCTGGCGCAGGCCGTCGTCGACGTCTCGGGCCGCCCGTACTGCGTCCACACCGGCGAGCCGGAGATGATGACCGGCTTCGTCGTCGGCGGGAACTACCCGACGGTGCTCAACCGCCACGTGTTCGAGTCCATCGCCTTCCACGCCGGCATCGCCCTGCACGTGCGCGTCACCGGCGGGCGCGACCCGCACCACATCACCGAGGCCGAGTACAAGGCGATCGCCCGCGCCCTGCGCGCCGCCACCGAGCCCGACGCCCGCCTCGAGGGCCCCGCGTCCACCAAGGGTGTCCTGGAGACGTGAACTCGTCCGACGTCCTCCTCGTCGGGCTCCTCGCGCTCGGCGGCTTCCTCATCGGCGGCGTGGTCAGCTTCTGGTCGCGCAACCGGTTGGTCGCGGTGATCCTGGCGGCGTTCGCCGTGGTGGCCGTCGCCGCGGCGATCCTGCGGCTGGTGCCCGGCGGCTGATCCGGGCGGCCCCGGACGATTGGTCCGGCACACAGCGGGAACTCGGGCGGCCAGACCGACGGCCGGAAAGGGGATCGTGGGCACCCCCGACACCGCGGACGCCGAGGCGCGGCTCGCGCAGATCCGCGCCGCCACCGACGTGGCCGAGGTGCGCCACCTCTACGACGACTGGGCCGCCACCTACGAGGACGTCGACGTCGCGGGCCTGATGGGGCACCCGGACGCCGCGCGGATGGCGGACGTCGTCACCGCGATCGTCGGGCCGGGCGCCGACGTCCTCGACGCCGCCTGCGGCACGGGCCTGGTCGGCGCGGAGCTGGCCGCGCGCGGCTTCACCTCGATCGACGGGCTCGACCTCTCCCCGGGCATGATCCGCCGGGCCCGGCGCCGTCGGGTCTACCACGACCTCGGGCCCGCCGACCTGCGCCACGGCGTGCCCGGGGCGTCGGGCAAGTTCGACGCCGTCACCTGCCGGGGCGGCTTCGCGCCGGGGCACCTCGGGCCGGCCGCGCTGACCGGGTTCGCCCGGGTGGTCTGCGTCGGCGGGGTCGTCGTGGCCGCCGTCGACGACGCGACGTGGGCCGCCGAGGGCTACGCCGAGGCGGTGGACCGGCTCCGGGAGCAGGGCCTCGTGCGGCCCGTCGAGGGGGCCGACCCGGGGCTGCTGGTGCTGGAGGTGCGCGGGGACGTCACGGCCGCGCGCTCGGTACCGTGGAGGCCGTGATCACGGAGACCAGCGCGACGACGAGCCCGGCGCGCCGCCCCTCCCGCAGCCCTCGCGTCGTGGTGCTCGACTACGGCTCGGGCAACCTGCGTTCCGCGGAGCGGGCGCTGCAGCGGGTGGGCGCCGAGGTCGAGGTCACCGCCGACCGGCAGGCCGCGCTGGAGGCCGACGGGCTGGTCGTGCCCGGCGTCGGGGCGTTCGCCGCCTGTGCCGCGGGCCTGCGCTCGGTGCACGGCGAGCGGATCGTCGAGCAGCGCCTGGCCGGCGGGCGCCCGGTGCTCGGCATCTGCGTGGGCATGCAGGTGCTCTTCGAGCGCGGGGTCGAGTTCGGCGAGGAGGCCGAGGGCGCGGGCCAGTGGCCCGGCACCGTCGAGAAGCTGCAGGCCGACGTGCTGCCGCACATGGGCTGGAACACGGTCTCCGCGCCCGCCGACAGCGTCCTGTTCGCCGGCACGGACCCCGACACCCGCTACTACTTCGTGCACTCGTTCGGCGTGCGGCGCTGGGAGCAGGTCGCGCCGGAGCACTTCGCGCCGGCGCGGGTCACCTGGGCCCACCACGGCGAGGACTTCGTCGCCGCGGTCGAGAACGGACCGCTCTCGGCCACCCAGTTCCACCCCGAGAAGTCGGGCGACGCAGGCGCCCACCTGCTGACGAACTGGCTCGGCGTCCTGCGGTAGGAATCCCTCGACCGAGGAGTGTCGAAGGACGGCGCACCCGTTCGACGCCTGGGCGAGCGGCGGGGGAGACGCCCCGCCGACGAGCCGCGAGGAGCACCCGATGCGCTACATGCTGATCATGCAGGCCCCCGAGTCGATGACCGTCGGCGAGAGCGCGGGCCCGCCGCCCGAGGAAGCCTTCGAGGCCATGGGCCGCTACAACACCGAGCTCGTGGACGCCGGCGTCCTGCTGGCCGCCGAGGGCCTGACCCCGAGCGCCGACGGGTTCGTCGTCACCCACGACGGCGAGAGCGCCAGCGTCACCGACGGGCCGTTCGCCGAGACCAAGGAGCTCGTCGCGGGGTTCTGGATCCTCGAGGTCGCGTCGCGCGAGGAGGCCGTCCAGTGGGCGCGGCGCTGCCCGATCGGCCCCGGCGTGACGCTGGAGGTCCGGCGCATCGCCGAGCTGAGCGACCTCGAGGGCATCGCGCCCGCCGAGGTGCTCGACGCCGAGGCCACCCTGCGCCGGCGCGTGGCCGAGCGCGACCAGGTCTGATCCCCCGCACCCCCGACGCGTCGAAGGAGACCGCCGTGCGATACATGCTGCTGCTCAAGTACGACGAGGCCGCCCAGGCGAACACCCCGCCCGACCCGGCGATGTTCGAGGAGATGGGCCGGTTCAACACCGCGATGGTCGACGCCGGCGTGCTGCTCGCCGGTGAGGGCCTGATGCCCAGCGCCCAGGGCGCCGTCGTCGCCTTCGACGGCGAGGAGCCGACCGTCAGCGACGGCCCGTTCACCGAGGCCAAGGAGCTGGTCGGCGGGTTCTGGATCCTCGAGGTCGACACCCTGGAGGAGGCGCTGTCGTGGGCGCGCCGGGCCCCGTTCCGCAGCGGCGAGCGCCTCGAGGTGCGCCGGGTGAGCGAGCCCGAGGACTTCGAGGGCATCGCCCCGCAGGAGGTGCTCGACGCCGAGGAGGAGCTGCGGGCCCGGACCACCCGCGCAGCGGAGCGGAGCCGGGCCGATGAGGCGGCCGAGCAGCACGGGGGCTGACCGGGCGGTGAGCACCGTGACCGATCCCGCTCACGCCGATCCCTACGGCGTCCTGGAGACGGTGTGGCGGATGGAGTCCGCCCGGATCGTGGCCGGCGTCGCGCGGGTGGTGCGCGACGTCGGCCAGGCCGAGGAGCTCGCCCACGATGCGCTGGTCGCGGCCATGGAGCAGTGGCCGCGCGAGGGCGTGCCCGACAACCCCGGTGCCTGGCTGGCCGCGACCGCCCGGCGGCGGGCGATCGACGCCATCCGCCGCGAGCAGACGCTGGCGCGCAAGACCGAGCTGCTCGAGTCGAGCGAGTCCGGCGTGGCGCCGGCCGCCGACGTCGCGGTCGGGGACGGGGCCGCGGGGGTCGGCGACGACCTCCTGGCCCTGCTCTTCGCCACCTGTCACCCGGCGGTGGCGCGCGAGTCGCGGGTGGCGCTGACGCTGCGGCTGTTCGGGGGCCTGACCACCGACGAGATCGCCCACGCCTTCCTCGTCCCGTCCCCGACGGTGGGGCAGCGCATCTCGCGGGCCAAGAAGCGCCTCGCGGCCGTGGGGCCCGAGGCGCTCGCGGTGCCGACGGGCGACGAGCTGGCCTCCCGGCTGGGCGCGGTCCTCGAGGTGGTCTACCTGGTGTTCAACGAGGGCTACGCGGCCACCACCGGCGTCGACTGGACCCGCCCGGCGCTGTGCGTCGAGGCGATGCGGCTGGGCCGGGTGCTCGCGGGGCTGCAGCCCGACGAGCCCGAGGTGCACGGGCTGGTCGCGCTCATGGAGCTGCAGGCCTCGCGGCTGCGGGCGCGGGTGGGGCCGTCGGGGGAGCCGGTGCTGCTCGGCGACCAGGACCGCGCGCGCTGGGACCGGGTCCTGCTGCAGCGGGGCCTGGCGGCGCTCGCGCGGGCGGAGGCGGGGTCGGGGGGCGCGCGGGGCCGCTACACGTTGCAGGCCGCGATCGCCGCCTGCCACGCCCGCGCGCGCTCCACCGACGACACCGACTGGGCCGCGATCGCCGCCCTCTACGGCGAGCTCGCGGAGCTCACCCCCTCGCCGGTGGTCGAGCTGAACCGGGCCGTGGCCGTCTCGCGGGCGGAGGGCCCCGAGGCCGGGCTGGCGGTGCTCGAGCCGTTGCGCACCGACCCCGCCCTCGCCGGCTACCACCTGCTGCCCGCGGTCCGGGCCGACATGCTCACCGCCCTGGGGCGGATCGACGAGGCGGTCGGCGAGCTCGACCGGGCGCTCGCGCTGGTCCGGACGGTGGCCGAGCGCGAGCTGCTGGAGCGGCGGCGCTGTGCCCTGGCGGGCTCGTGAGTGCTTGCCCGTGCCAGGGCACGGGGAAGCACTCACACCCCCTAGGGCACACTCGCCCGGCGTGACCATCGACCTCCTGCCCGCCGTGGACGTCGTCGACGGCCAGGCCGTCCGCCTGGTCCAGGGCGTCGCCGGCACCGAGACCGGCTACGGCGACCCCCTCGACGCGGCCCGGGCCGGGGCCGCCGACGGCGCGGAGTGGCTGCACCTCGTCGACCTCGACGCCGCCTTCGGTCGCGGCTCGAACGCGGAGCTGCTGGCCTCGGTCGTGGAGCAGGTCGACATCGAGGTCGAGCTCTCCGGCGGCATCCGCGACGACGCGTCGCTGCGCCGGGCGCTGGACACCGGCTGCGCGCGCGTCAACATCGGCACCGCCGCGCTCGAGGACCCGGCGTGGTGCGCGGCGGCCATCGCCGAGTTCGGCGACCGGGTGGCCGTCGGGCTCGACGTCAAGATCACCGAGGGGCGGCACCGGCTCGCGGCGCGCGGGTGGGTCTCCGACGGCGGCGACCTGTGGAGCGTGCTCGCCCGCCTCGACGCCGAGGGCTGCGCGCGCTACGTCGTCACCGACGTCGGGCGCGACGGGACGCTGACCGGCCCGAACACCGAGCTGCTCGAGGCCGTGTGCGCGCGCACCGACCGCCCGGTGGTGGCGTCGGGCGGGGTGTCGTCGCTGGACGACCTGCGCACCCTCGCCGCCCTGGCCCCGATCGGCGTCGAGGGCGCGATCGTCGGCAAGGCGCTCTACGCCGGCAACTTCACCCTGGCGGAGGCGCTCGCGGCCACCCGTACGTGAGCGATCTTCGGGCCTATGGGCCCAAGGATCGCTCACGTGGCCACGGCTAGGCTGACCGGTATGGGTGTCGCCGTCCGCGTGATCCCCTGCCTGGATGTCGACGCCGGCAGGGTGGTCAAGGGCGTCAACTTCGTCGGCCTGCGCGACGCCGGCGACCCCGTCGAGATGGCCCGGCTCTACGACGCCGAGGGCGCCGACGAGCTGACGTTCCTCGACGTCAGCGCTTCGTCCGGCGAGCGCGAGACCACCTACGACGTCGTGCGCCGCACCGCCGAGCAGGTCTTCATCCCGCTGACCGTCGGCGGCGGCGTGCGCACCAACGACGACATCGACAAGCTGTTGCGCGCCGGTGCGGACAAGGTCGGGATCAACACCGCGGCGATCGCCCGCCCCGAGTTCCTCGGCGAGGCCAGCCGCCGGTACGGCTCCCAGTGCATCGTGCTGTCGGTCGACGCCCGACGCGTCCCGGCGGACGGGCAGCCGACGCCCTCGGGTTTCGAGGTCACCACGCACGGCGGGCGCCGCGGCACCGGCATCGACGCCCTCGAGTGGGCCCAGCGCGGCCAGGAGCTCGGCGTCGGCGAGATCCTGCTGAACTCGATGGACGCCGACGGCACCAAGGCCGGGTTCGACCTCGAGATGATCCGGCAGGTGCGCGCGCTGGTCGACGTGCCCGTGATCGCCAGCGGGGGAGCGGGCGCGGTCGAGCACTTCCCCCCGGCCGTGGCGGCGGGGGCCGACGCGGTGCTGGCCGCCAGCGTGTTCCACTTCGGGATCATGCGGATCGGCGAGGTCAAGGACGCGCTGCGCGCCGAGGGGGTGGAGGTCCGGTGAGCGGGACGTGGACGCTCGACCCGGCGATCGCCGCCCGGCTCAAGCGCACCCCCGACGGGCTGGTGTGCGCGGTGGCCCAGCAGTACGACACCCGCGAGGTCCTCATGGTCGCGTGGATGACCGACGAGGCCCTGGCGCGCACGCTCGCCACCCGCGAGGGCACGTACTGGTCCCGCTCGCGCGCCGAGCTGTGGGTCAAGGGCGCCACCTCGGGCCACGTGCAGAAGGTCGTCGAGGTGCGCCTCGACTGCGACGGCGACACCGTGCTACTGCTGGTCGACCAGTCCGGCGCGGCGTGCCACACCGGCGCTCACACCTGCTTCGACGCCGACCTGCTGCTCGCGCCCGAGGCCTGAGCGCCGGGCTGGTCCGCGTCGCGCTCCGCGGCGACGGCGGTGAACGTCGCGACGGCGGCCCGCACGGCCGGGGTGTCGCGGTCGGTGCGCCACACGGCGTCGATGCTGCGGCGCAGCAGCGGTGTCGTCGTGGCCGACACGACCCCCGCCGGCATCGGGGGCCGCGCCAGGCGGGGCACCAGGGCCGCGACGCCGACGCCGGCGACGAGCTCCACGTGCATCCCGAAGCCACGCACCCGGCACGTCACTCGCGGCTCCAGACCCTGCGCGCGCAGGGTCTGGAGCAGCCAGCTCTGGGCGCGGGTGTCGTCGCCGTCGGCGACCCAGTCGAGGTCATCGACGTCGGCCAATGCGACGGGCCCGGGTCCGGCCAGGGGGTGGTCCGCCGGCAGGAGCAGGTCGATCACGTCGTCGCAGAGCCGGGCGCGCGACGTGCCGGCGGGGATCGGGGCGGGCAGGCCCTCCCAGTTCTCCACCACGGCGAGGTCGAGGTCGCCGGCGAGCACGGCGGGCAGCGTCTGCTCGGCCTCCCCGTCGGCGAGGACGACCCGCAGGTCGGGGTGGGCGGCGCGCAGGCGGGCCAGCGTCGCGGGCGCGAGCGCGTGCACGGAGGTGGGGATGGCGCCGACGCGCAGCTCACCCACCACCTCGTCGCGCAGCCGGTCGAGGTCGAGCCGCGCGGCGGCGACCCGGGCGAGGATCTCCGCGGCGTGCTCGGCGAGCATCCGGCCGGCGGCCGTGAGCCGCAGGCCCCGGCCCGCCGGCTCGGTGAGGGCGGCGCCCGCCTCGCGCTCGAGCTTCGCCAGCTGCTGCGAGACCGCCGAGGGCGTGAGGTGCAGGGCCGAAGCCGCGCCGGCGACCGAGCGGTGGGTCGCGAGGGCGTCGAGGGCCCGGAGCCGGTCGAGCGCGAACACGGTAGCGACTCTAACGAATCGGGCGCAGGAACCGTCGCTGGTGCTCAACGGTCGCCGGCCGGACCATCGAGGGCGTGACCAGCTCCCTCGCCCCGTCCGCAGGGAACCCCGCACCCCCGGTCCCGCGCCTCGACCCCCGCCTCATCGCCGTCGCCGGCAGCCTCTGCATCGCCTTCTCGCCGATCTTCATCGCCCTCGCCGACGTCAGCCCGGGCACCGCGACCTTCTTCCGCTGCGCGCTCGCGCTGCCGCTGCTGGTGCCCCTGGCGCTGTTCGAGCGTCGTCGCCGGCTCCGGACGGCGTCGGTCACCGGCAACCGCCCCTGGGTGCTGCTCGCGGGCGGCGCACTGCTCGGGCTCGACATGACGCTGTGGGCCGAGTCGGTGTCCGCCGCCGGGGCCGGCGTGTCGACGGTGCTGGTCAACGTGCAGGTCGTGATCCTGCCGCTGCTCGCGTTCCTCGTCCTCGGTGAGCGCGTCCGCCGGACGTTCGTGCTCGCCGTGCCCGTGATGCTCGTGGGCGTCGCGCTCGCGGGCGGGCTGGTCGGCGACCCCGAGGCGGTCACCGGTCCCGCCCCCGTCCGCGGCACGGTGACCGCGCTCGTCGCCGCGGCCGCCTACGCGGGCTACCTGCTCTTCGTGCGCCTCGGCGCCGGCCCCGGGCAGCGATTCACCCCCGTCGCGATCGCCACGGTCGGGGCCGCGGCGACGTCGTTCGCGGTCGGCTGGTTCTGGCAGGGCGTCGACCTCGCCCCGGACGCCCGGGCGCTGGCCTGGCTCGTCGTGCTCGCGGTCGTGGGGCAGGTGATCGGCTGGGTGCTCATCGCCTCGGCGCTGCCGCGCCTCGCGTCGTCGACCGGCGCGTCGATCCTGCTGCTGCAGCCGGTGGGCGCGGTCCTGCTCGGCGCGCTCGTCCTGGGCGAGGTGCCCGGCGTCCTGCAGCTGATCGGCTGCGTCGTCGTCCTCGGTGCCGTGGCCGTCGCGGCGCGGATTCGCGCGGCACCCCCGGCCGCGGCGCCGGAGCCGGCCGCCCCGTCGCGCTGATCGACGGGGAGTTCGCGCGCCTAGAAGCAGCGAACGGCGCGTTCGTTGCGGGACGAGGCCCGGGACGAGGCCCGGGACGAGGCCCGGGACGAGACCCGCGACGAGGCCCGCGGACCCGGGCGCCCGGGACCGTCGGGGGCGGGGGCCACAATGAGTCCGTGCCCGCGTCCGACCCCTCCGCCACTCCGCTGGGCGCGGTCGTACCCGATCGCGCCGGGTTCCACGCCCTGGCCGCGCACCACCGCGTCATCCCCGTGACGCGGCGGCTGCTGGCCGACGGCGAGACGCCGGTCGGGCTCTACCGCAAGCTCGCCGGGCGGCGCCCCGCGACGTTCCTGCTCGAGTCCGCCGCGCACGGCGAGTCGTGGTCGCGGTGGAGCTTCGTCGGCGCCCGCAGCGCCGCGTCGCTCACCGAGGTCGACGGGCGCGCGGTGTGGACCGGCACGGCGCCGGCGCACCTGCCGGGCACGCCGGACGGCCCCGCGGGGGACGACCCGCTGGCCGCCCTGCGCGAGACGCTCGAGCGGCTGCGCACCGACCCGCTGCCCGGGCTCCCGCCGCTCACCGGCGGGCTCGTCGGCTACGTCGGCTACGACGCGGTGCGCCGCCTCGAGCGGGTGCCCGAGCTCGCCGACGACGACCTCGAGATCCCCGAGATGGTCATGCTGCTCGCCACCGACGTGGCGGCGCTCGACCACCACGAGGGCTCGGTGACGCTCATCGCCAACGCGGTGAACTGGGACGACAGCCCCGAGCGCGCCGACGCCGCGTACGACGACGCCCTGGCCCGGCTCGACCGGATGACCGCCGAGCTCGCCGCGCCCGCGCCGTCGACGGTGGCCACGGTGCGCACGCCCGCGGGCCCGCCGGAGGGGGTGCGGCGGCGCCGCACGCCCGCGGAGCACCACGCGGCCATCGAGGTGGCCAAGGAGCGCATCCGTGCCGGCGACGCGTTCCAGGTGGTGCTCTCGCAGCGTTTCGAGTCCGACACGGCGGCGGACGCGCTGGAGATCTACCGGGTCCTGCGCATGACCAACCCGAGCCCGTACATGTACCTGCTGCGGCTCGCCGACGCGCAGGGCCGGCCGTTCGAGATCGTCGGGTCGAGCCCCGAGGCGCTGGTGACCGTGCGGGACGGCGTGGCCACCACCCACCCCATCGCCGGCACACGGTGGCGCGGGGCCGACGCCGAGGAGGACACCCTCCTCGCCAAGGACCTCCTCGCCGACGAGAAGGAGCGCGCCGAGCACCTCATGCTCGTCGACCTCGGGCGCAACGACCTCGGGCGCGTCTGCGTGCCCGGCACGGTGGCGGTGCGCCGCTTCTTCGAGATCGAGCGCTACAGCCACGTGATGCACCTGGTCAGCACGGTCAGCGGACGCCTCGCACCGGGACGCACCGCGTTCGACGCGGTCGCCGCCTGCTTCCCGGCGGGCACGCTGTCCGGCGCGCCCAAGCCCAAGGCGCTCGAGATCATCGAGGAGCTCGAGCCCACCCGCCGCGCGCTCTACGGCGGCATCGTCGGCTACCTCGACTTCGCCGGCGACGCCGACACCGCCATCGCGATCCGCACCGCGCTGCTGCGCGACGGCGTCGCCCACGTCCAGTCCGGCGGGGGCATCGTCGCCGACTCCGACCCGGTCGCCGAGGACGCCGAGAGCGTCAACAAGGCGCGGGCCGTGCTCGCCGCAGTGGCCACCGCCAACACCATGGCCGCCCCGGGCCCCTCCGCGGGGCACCCCGACGCCGGCAACGGGACGGGTCCCGTCCCGGCCGACGTGCCCCACCCGATCCCGGCCGCGCCGTGACGACGCCGGAGCCGCGACCCGCCGGTGCCGCCCGTGCCCCGGCACCGGGGCGGCTGTTCGGCGCGATCGTCGTGCTGCTCCTCGCCGCCGCGGTCGTGCTCTGGGGGGCGTCGCGCGCGACGTGGGTCAGCCAGGTCGTCGAGGGCATCCCCGCGCCCCGCACCATCACCGCCGACGGCGCCACCGCCGAGCCGATCCTCGTGCCCTGGGCGCTGCTGTGCCTCGCCGCCGTCGGCGGGCTGCTCGCGACGTCGGGCTGGGGACGCCGCGTCGTCGGCACGCTCGTGGCCGTCGCCGGCCTGTGGGCCGTGCTGCGCGGCGTCGCCGGCCTGGCCGACCCGGCGTCGGAGGCGCTGCCGGTCGGCGTGCGCCCGGGCGACCGCCCGCTGCCCGCGGAGGCGGTCCTGACCGGGCCGTCGCTCGGGGTGCTGGGCGGGGTGCTGATGCTCGGCGCGGGCCTGCTCGCGGCGCGGTTCGCCGCGGTGCTCCCGCGGCTCGGGGCGCGCTACGACGCGCCCACACGGGCCGGGGACGGGGCCGCGGGGGTGCGGGCGACGCCCGCCGACCCCGACCGCGCGCTCTGGGAAGCGCTCGACGAGGGGCACGACCCGACGGGTGATCCCCGGGGCGAGCCCGCGGATCGTCCGGCCGGTCGTGCTCCCGATCCGCCGGGCGGACGAGCGTCCGGACGCCCCGACGGGGTCGGAGGGACGGAAGGGGTCGAGGGTTAACATGGAACGAACTCGGACGGGGGAAAGGGGCAGACCCGGCGTGAGCGTCCTGGAGCAGATCCTCGAAGGGGTCCGAGCCGACCTCGCTGCCCGGGAGGCCGCCGTCCCCTTCGACGTCGTGAAGGACCGCGCCGCGGCGGCGCCGCCCGCGCGCGACGCGCTGGCCGCCCTGCAGGGCCCCGGCATCGGGGTCATCGCGGAGGTCAAGCGGGCCAGCCCGTCCAAGGGGCACATGGCCGACATCCCGGACCCGGCGTGGCTCGCCGGCCGCTACGTCGACGGCGGCGCGCGGGTCATCAGCGTGCTCACCGAGCAGCGCTTCTTCGGGGGCTCGCTGGACGACCTCGACGCCGTGCGCGCCACGGTCGACGTCCCGGTGCTGCGCAAGGACTTCGTGGTCGGCACCTACCAGGTGCACGAGGCGCGGGCCCACGGCGCGGACCTCGTCCTGCTGATGTGCTCGGTGCTCGAGCAGAACGCCCTCGACGCGCTCGTCGACCGGGTCGACTCCCTCGGGATGACGGCCCTGGTCGAGGTGCACAACGAGGAGGAGGCCGACATGGCGCTGAAGGCCGGCGCCCGCCTCGTCGGCATCAACGCCCGCGACCTGCACACCCTCGAGGTCGACCGCTCGGTGTTCAGCCGCATCGCCCCGGGCCTGCCGGGCGAGGTCATCCGCGTGGCCGAGTCCGGCGTCCGCGGTCCGGGCGACCTCATGACCTACGCCGGCCACGGCGCCGACGCGGTGCTGGTCGGCGAGTCGATGGCCACCGCGGACGATCCCCGCGCCGCCGTGCGCCAGCTCGTCACGGCGGGCTCGCACCCGGCGTGCCCGAAGCCGTCGCGCTGACCGTTCCCGTACCGAACCACCTCGCCCGCGCTCGTAGCATCGGCGCCGACCCCACCACCGCGCTCCAGGGAGCCACGATGACGTCGGCCAGCCACGGCCTCGCCGGGACCACGCACGAACCGGACGACACCGGGCACTTCGGGCGCTGGGGCGGGCGCTTCATGCCCGAGGCCCTCATCGCCGCGGTCGACGAGGTCGCCGCCGAGTACGAGAAGGCGCGCCGCGACCCCGCGTTCCTCGCCGAGCTCGACCGCCTGCAGCGTGACTACGCGGGGCGCCCGTCGCCGGTCACCGACGCCCGGCGCCTCTCGGAGCACGCGGGCGGGGCGCGCATCCTGCTCAAGCGCGAGGACCTCAACCACACGGGCTCGCACAAGATCAACAACGTGCTCGGCCAGGCGCTGCTGACCAAGCGCATGGGCAAGACCCGCGTCATCGCCGAGACGGGCGCGGGCCAGCACGGTGTCGCCACCGCGACCGCGGCGGCGCTGATGGGCCTCGAGTGCCTGGTCTACATGGGCGAGGTCGACACCGAGCGCCAGGCCCTCAACGTCGCGCGCATGCGGCTGCTCGGCGCCGAGGTCGTGCCCGTGACCACGGGCTCGCGCACGCTCAAGGACGCGCTCAACGAGGCCTACCGCGACTGGGTCGCCAGCGTCGGGCACACCCACTACATCCTCGGCACGGCCGCGGGCCCGCACCCGTTCCCGCGGATGGTGCGCGACTTCCACCGCGTCATCGGGCTCGAGGCCCGCGACCAGGTGCTCTCCGCCTACGGGCGCCTGCCCGACGCCGTCGTGGCCTGCGTCGGCGGCGGCTCCAACGCCATCGGGATCTTCCACCCGTTCCTCGACGACGAGGGCGTGCGCCTCGTCGGGTTCGAGGCCGCGGGGGAGGGCGTCGAGACCGGCCGGCACGCCGCGTCGATCACCGGCGGCACGCCCGGGGCGCTGCACGGCGCGATGTCGTACCTGCTGCAGGACGAGGACGGGCAGACGCTCGAGACGCACTCGATCTCCGCCGGCCTCGACTACCCGGGCGTCGGCCCCGAGCACGCGTACCTCGCCGACACCGGGCGCGCGACCTACGAGCCGGTCACCGACGCCGAGGCCATGGACGCGTTCCGGCTGCTGTGCCGCACCGAGGGCATCATCCCGGCCATCGAGTCGGCGCACGCGATCGCGGGGGCCGTGCGGCTCGGGAAGACGCTCGGCCCGGACGCGACGATCCTCGTGAACCTCTCGGGCCGGGGCGACAAGGACGTCGACACCGCCGCGCGCTGGTTCCGCGTCGTCGACCCCGCGTCGCTCCCGACCGAGGAACCGCCGCCGGCCGAGGACGCCGACGGGGCCGTGGCGAGCGGGGAGCGGGAGCTGTGAGGGACGCGGAGCGGAGCGGAGCCGGACCATGAATGCAGCCTCCGTGACCGGCATCGACCGCCTCGGCGAGGTCTTCACGACGGCGAAGGCCGAGGACCGCGCCGCGCTGATCGCCTACCTGCCCGCGGGCTACCCCACCGTGAAGGGCTCGCTGGGCCTGCTGACCCAGGCCCTCGACGCGGGCGCCGACCTCGTCGAGGTGGGCCTGCCGTACTCGGACCCGGTGCTCGACGGCCCCGTGATCCAGCACGCCGTCGACCAGGCGCTGCGCGCCGGGGTGCGCATCCGCGACACGCTGCACGTCGTCGAGCAGCTCGCCGCCCGGGGCGGGCGCGCCGTGGTGATGACGTACTGGAACCCCGTCCTGCGCTACGGCGTCGACGCCTTCGCCCGTGACCTCGCCGCCGCGGGTGGGCTCGGCGTGATCACCCCGGACCTCGTGCCCGACGAGGCGTCGACCTGGCTCGCCGCCGCCGAGCGCGAGGGCCTCGCGCCGATCTTCCTCGTCGCGCCGTCGTCCAGCGACGAGCGCATCGCCGCCACCACCGCCGCCACCCGCGGCTTCCTCTACGCCGCCTCGACCATGGGTGTCACCGGCGCCCGCGACGCGGTCTCCGACACCGCCACCTCGCTGGTGGCCCGTACGCGCAGCCACACCGACCTGCCGATCGGCGTCGGGCTGGGCGTGCGCAACGGGGCCCAGGCCGGCGAGGTCGCGGGCTTCGCCGACGGCGTCATCGTCGGGTCCGCGCTGGTCTCCGCCGCCGAGCACGGGCGCGCCGCCGTCGCGCGGCTGACCACCGAGCTCGCCGCCGGGGTGCGGGGCCAGCACACCGGACGCTGACCCCCGGGGGATAGCGTGGCGGCCGTGCTCCCAGCGGTGCAGACAGCGGTCACGGCTCTGCCCACCTACCTGCCCAGCCCGGCGCAGGGTGTCTGGGAGGTCGGGCCGATCCCGCTGCGCGCCTACGCGCTCTGCATCATCGCCGGGATCGTCGTGGCGATCCTGTGGACCGAGCGCCGGTTCGTCGCCCGGGGCGGCGAACCGGGCACGGTCACCGACATCGCGGTGTTCGCGGTGCCGTTCGGCCTGGTCGGCGGGCGGCTCTACCACGTGGCCACCGACTGGCCGACGTACTTCGGCCCCGGGGGCGACCCCGTCGCCGCGCTCTACATCTGGCAGGGCGGGCTCGGCATCTGGGGCGCGATCGCGCTGGGCGGCGTCGGCGCCTGGATCGGGTGCCGCCGCCGCGGGGTGCCGCTGACCGCCTTCGCCGACGCGGCCGCGCCGGGCATCGTCACCGCCCAGGCCATCGGCCGCCTCGGCAACTGGTTCAACCAGGAGCTCTACGGCGCCCCGACCACGCTGCCGTGGGGTCTCGAGCTCTACCGGCGCGTCGACCCGGCCACCGGCGTGACCGACAACCTCACCGGCGTCGCCATCGACAGCACGCCCGTCGCGGTCGTGCACCCGACGTTCCTCTACGAGCTGCTGTGGAACCTGGCGGTGGCCGCGCTGGTCGTGTGGGCCGACCGCCGCTTCCGCCTCGCGCGGGGCCGGGCGTTCGCGCTCTACGTCGCGGGCTACACGGCGGGCCGCTTCGTCATCGAGCTGATGCGCACCGACCCCGCGACGCGGGTGTTCGGCGACGTGCGGATCAACGTGGTGGTGTCCGCGGTCGTGTTCGTGGGCGCGGTGGCGTACCTGTTCCTGGTCCGTGGGCCCCGGGAGGTGTTCGGCCGGGCCCTGGACGAGACGGGTTCGGCGGGTGACGACGGGGGTACGCCCGGGTCCGTGGCACGCAACGGAAGTACCGGGGACCCCGACGAGGACCAGCGCTCGGAGAACGAGGCCGAGGTGCGCCTCACCGAGCGCTCGCCCGCCGCGGCACCGACGGGCAAGGGCGGCTCGGCGAACTCCAGCAGCGTCGACGCCGAGCCCGTCGACCCTTCGCAGGAGGAGGACGCGCCGGCGACACCGCCGTCGGGCGCGAAGAGCTGACCGGCGGCGCCCGGCCGGCACCCGGTCGGGCGCGTCCCGTCGTGGCGGCCGTTCACCGGCGCGCCACGGGACGGTCGACCGACTACGATCGGACGAGCACTGCGCAGGACGTCGGGGTCCCGCGCCGCCCGTCCGTGTCCGGTCCTGTGGTCGGCTCCCGCCGCCGGGACCGCTCCCGGACCGCCGCGCACCCCTCCTGGGCCACCGTCGTCCCCGGGCCACTCCCACCACCCGTCCGGCCGACGACGAGGAGGCACCGGATGTCCGCAACGACTCCGGGTCGACAGGGTCTCTACGACCCGGCCCACGAGCACGACGCCTGCGGCGTCGGCGCGGTCGCGAACGTCCGCGGGGAGCAGAGCCACGGCATCGTCCGTGACGCCCTGCACGTGCTGCACAACCTCGACCACCGCGGCGCCGCGGGCAGCGAGCCCACCACCGGCGACGGCGCGGGCATCCTGGTCCAGGTGCCGGACGCGCTGCTGCGCGCCACCGTCGACTTCGAGCTCCCCGAGCCCCTGCCCTCACCCGACGGCGGCGCCCCGGTGCTCGCCTACGCCACCGGGATCGCGTTCCTGCCCGCCGACCCCGACGACCGCGCCAAGGCGGTCTCGCTGCTCGAGCGGATCGCGGCCGAGGAGGGCCTCGACGTCGTCGGGTGGCGCGAGGTCCCCGTCGACCCGGTCGGCGCCGAGGTCGGGTCCGTGGCCCTGGGCGCGATGCCGCACTTCGCCCAGCTCGTCGTCGCCACGCCCGACCGCGCCACCGCGGGCATCGCGCTCGACCGGCTGGCGTGGATCGTGCGCAAGCGCGCCGAGCGGCAGTCCCGCGAGGAGGGCTGCGGGGTCTACGTCGCCTCGCTGTCGAGCCGGACGATGACCTACAAGGGCATGCTGACCACCGACCAGCTGCCCCTGTTCTTCGGCGACCTGCGCGACGAGCGCCTGGTCAGCGCCCTCGCCGTGGTGCACAGCCGGTTCTCCACCAACACGTTCCCCAGCTGGCCGCTGGCGCACCCGTACCGGGTGCTGGCGCACAACGGCGAGATCAACACCGTGCGCGGCAACCGCAACCGCATGCGCGCCCGCGAGGCGCTGCTCGCCACCGACCTGTTCCCCGGCGACCTGCAGCGCGCGATGCCCGTGTGCCCCGAGGACGTGTCGGACTCGGCGAGCTTCGACGAGGTGCTCGAGCTGCTCTGCCTGGGTGGCCGCTCCATGCCGCACGCGGTGATGATGATGATGCCGGAGGCGTGGGAGAACCACGCCGAGATGCCGACCGACCAGCGCGACTTCTACCGCTTCCACGCGGCCCTCATGGAGCCCTGGGACGGCCCGGCCGCCGTCGTGTTCTCCGACGGCACCCTGATCGGCGCCACCCTCGACCGCAACGGCCTGCGCCCCGCCCGCTGGTGGCAGCTCGCCGACGACCGGGTCGTGCTCGCCAGCGAGTCCGGCGTGCTCGACGTCGCGCCCGACCAGGTGCTGGCCAAGGGCCGCCTGCGGCCCGGCCGGATGTTCCTCGTCGACACCCGTCTCGGGGCGAGCGCAGCGACGGGGGACGGGTCCGGCGCGATCGTCGACGACGACGCCTTCAAGAGTGAGCTGGCCGCCGAGAACCCGTACGGCGAGTGGCTGCACGCGGGCCTGGTGCGCCTCGCCGACCTTCCCGACCGCGAGCACGTGGTGCACACCCACGAGTCGGTGATGCGTCGCCAGCAGACCTTCGGCTACACCGAGGAGGAGCAGCGCGTCCTGCTCGCGCCCATGGCGACCACGGGGGCCGAGCCGCTGGGGTCGATGGGAACCGACACGCCCACCGCGGCGCTGTCGTCGCGCTCGCGCCTGCTCTACGACTACTTCGTCCAGCTGTTCGCCCAGGTCACCAACCCACCGCTGGACGCGATCCGCGAGGAGCTGGTGACCTCGATGGGCCGCGCCATCGGCCCCGAGCAGAACCTGTTCCACCCCGGGCCGGCGTCCTGCCGCCAGGTGCTGCTGCCCGACCCGGTGATCGACAACGACGAGCTGGCCAAGCTCATCCACATCAACGACGACGGCGACATGCCCGGCTTCGCCGCCACGGTGATCAGCGGGCTCTACGAGGTCGCCGGCGGCGAGGAGGCCCTGCGCGACGCGCTCGACCGCGTCCGGCGCGAGGCGTCGGAGGCCATCGCGGTCGGCAAGCGGATCCTCGTGCTCTCCGACCGCGACTCCGACCACCGCTGGGCCCCGATCCCGGCGCTGCTGCTGGTGTCCGCGGTGCACCACCACCTCGTCGGCACCCGGGAGCGCACCCAGGTGGCACTGGTCGCCGAGTGCGGCGACGCCCGCGAGGTCCACCACGTCGCGCTGCTGCTGGGCTACGGCGCCGCCGCGGTCAACCCGTACCTGGCCTTCGAGACGATCGAAGACATGATCAACAACGGGTGGCTGCAGGGCGTCGAGTGCGCCGAGGCCATC
>JAQSWW010000192.1 GCA_029266415.1 Actinomycetospora sp.
GAGATCGGCTTCGAGGGCTTCGCCGGCATGGTCGACGCGATCGGCGGGGTCGACATGTGTCTCGACGACGCGATCGACGACCCGAAGGCCGGCATCGACCTGCCCGCCGGGTGCCAGACGCTCGACGGCCCGCAGGCGCTGGGCTTCGTCCGCACCCGCGCGTTCCCCAACGCCGACCTGCAGCGCATCCAGAACCAGCGCAAGTTCCTGTCCGCGCTGGTCAGCGAGGCGGCGAGCCCGGTGACGCTGCTCAACCCGTTCCGGATCGTCCCGTTCGCGAACTCGGCGATCGGCACGCTGACCGTGGACGACAGCACCCACGTCTGGAACCTCGCGAGCCTCGGCTTCGCCATGCGCTCGCTGTCCGGGGAGGGCGGCGTCACCACCACGGTCCCGATCGACCTGTCGTCGAGCGTGTCGGGCGGCGTCGTCTGGAACAAGCAGAAGTCCGCGCGGTTCTTCGACGCCATCCGCGACGACGAGGACATCCCCTCGGACCTGCTCGGCCCGGGTTAGGTCACGCCGGCGGGTCGACGATCTGCACGACGCCGGTGGAGACGCCGGCGACGTAGAGCCGGCCGGTGGTCGGGTCGACGCCGAGCGTATAGGGGTTCTGCACCGTCGCGACGCGGCCGACCTCGCGCGGCTGCGGGGCCGTCATGTCGTAGGCGACGACCTCGTTGGTGCCCGAGGACGCCACGTAGACCCGGTCGCGCGCGGGGTCGTAGGTGATGCCGTACGGCCCGCCGGGCTGGGCGACGCGGGCGACCTCGCGGGGCCCGCCGTTCGGGCCGGTGGTCGACTCGAAGACGATCACCGCGTCGCCGCGGGTGTCGGTGGCGATCATGCGCCCGTGCCGGTCGGCCACGAGGTGGGTGGGCCCGGCGCCGGCGGGGGTCTCGCCGACGATGCGCAGGCCGGCGACGTCGTAGGTGGTCAGCGTGTTCTTGCGGACGTCGACCATGCCGACGGTGTCGCCGACCGGGACGATGCCGGCGGGCTGCACGGCGTCGGTGAAGACCTTGACCACCCGGTCGCCGCGCACGGCCGAGACGGTCCCGCCGAGCTCGTCGGCGGCCATGACCGTGCCGTTGGGCGCCTCGGTCACGTCGTGGGGGACGGTGCCGACGACGATCGGAGGCTGCCCGGTGCCCGACGGGAGGTCGACGCGGACGACGGCGTTGGCGCTCTCCACGGGCACGAGCACCGGACCGCCCGGGGCCGCCAGCTGGAGGTGGCGCACGAAGCCGGGCAGCGGAGTGCGGGCGCGGACGGCACCGGTGTCGGCGTCGAGCAGGACGAGCTCGTTGGGGTTGCGCTTGGCGACGGCCACGGTGCGCGTCACCGGGTCGACGACCACGCCCTCGGCCGCCGGGCCCACCTCGACCTGGCGCCCGGGCGGGGTCGATGTCGGCACCGGGGCGCCCTGCGGCTCCGCGGCCAGCGGCAGGTTCCCGGTCGGCGGGCGCACGCCCTCGGTCGGGGCGCCGGGCGGGAGGAAGCCGGTGGTCGTCGTGGGCGGGGCGGCCGGGGGCGGGGGTGGCGCAGGAGCCTCGGAGCTGCACCCGGCGAGCGCGAGGCCCGCGACCAGACCGACGGCGGCCACGGTCCGACCCGTGCGGGCGGTGCGTCTGCGCATGGGGCGGGAGTATGTCCGGCCGCAGGTGTGCTCCGGACGAAGCCGGCCAGCCGCGTTCGGGGGGCCGGCCGGCGTCCGTGCGTCGCAGTGCTGCGGTCAGGCCTGGTCGGCCGACAGCGCGTGGGCGGGCGTCGGAGCGTTGGCGAACTCCTCGACGAGCGTGCGGCAGAACGCCGGCAGGTCGTCGGGGTTGCGGCTGGTGACGAGGCCCTGGTCGACCACGACCTCCTCGTCGACCCACTCCGCGCCGGCGTTGCGCAGGTCGGTCGCGATGCTCGGGAACGAGGTCATGCGACGGCCGCGGACGACGTCGGCCTCGATGAGCGTCCACGGGGCGTGGCAGATCGCGGCCACCGGCTTGCGGTTGGCGAAGAACTGGCCGACGACCTGGACGACATCCGGGATGGTGCGCAGCAGGTCGGGGTTGGCCACCCCACCCGGCAGCACGAGCGCGTCGTAGTTCTCGATCTTGACCTGGGTGATGACCGCGTCGACGTCGAAGCGGTCGCCCTTGTCGAGATGGTTGAAGGCCTGGATGGAGCCGGGCGTCTCGGAGACGAGCACCGGGGTGCCGCCGGCCTCCTGCACCGCCTTCCAGGGTTCGGTCAGCTCGACCTGCTCGGTGCCCTCCTTGGCGCAGAGGAACATGACGGTCTTGCCCTCGAGCGATCCGTTCTCGGCCATGGGCGTCGCAGCCCTCCCTCGCGTCGTGAATACCCTGGGGGGTATCGCACCGCGCCCTGCACGGGACGGTGCCGTGGACGCGACGGGCTCCCCCGGCCCCGGGGCGACGAAACGGAGGCACGGCGATGACCAGCACCACGCTGTCGGTGCCCGAGATCCACTGCGGGCACTGCAAGGCGGCGATCGAGGGCGCCGTCGGCCCGCTGGACGGCGTCGCGGCCGTCGAGGTCGACGTCGACGCCCGCTCGGTGCGCGTCGAGCACGACGAGGCCGTGACCGTGCGCGCGCTCGTCGACGCCATCGAGGACCAGGGCTACGACGTCCCCGACCAGGAGGCGCTGAGCCGCTGAGCGGGAGGCTGCTCAGGCGGTCTTGGTGCGGCGCCCCTTCCCGGTCGAGGTCTCCTCGTCGTCGTCGGCCTTCTTCTTCGACCGCGACGAGGACTTCTTCGGCGTCTCGGCCGCCGCCTCCTCGGTCTTCTCCTCGGTCTTCCTGGTGCGGGACCGCGGGCGCTTCGGCTTCTCCTCCGCCGGCGCCTCCTCGGTGGCGGTCGCCTCGGACGAGCCGCCCGAGGCCGTGGCGGGCTCCTCCGCGGGGGCCTTGCCCCCGGCCGCCTCGACGCTGCGCCGCAGCGCGGTGAGCAGGTCGGTCATGTCGTCGCCCTCGTCGGCGGCGGCCGGCTCCGGCGCCGGGCGTCCGCCGCCGTGCTCGCGCTTGTACTCGATGAGGTCGACCATCGCCTGGCGGTAGTCGTCCTCGAACTGGTCGGACTCGAAGTCGCCCGACAGGCTCTCGACCAGCGAGGCGGCCATCTGCTGCTCCTGCGGGCGCAGGTCGACCTCGGTGCGCAGCGTCTCGAAGTCGGGCTCGCGGACCTCGTCGGGCCACAGCATCGTCTGCAGCACGATCGCCTCGTCGCGCACCCGCAGCAGCGCGAGGGTCTCCCGCTGGCGCAGCGCCACCTTCACCACGGCCATGCGGTCGGTCTCGCGCAGCGCCTCGCGCAGCAGGGCGTAGGGCTTGACCGCCTTGCTCTCCGGCTCGAGGTAGTAGCTCTTGTCGAGCAGCAGCGCGTCGATCTGCTCGGACGGCACGAACTGCACGACGTCGATCTCGTGGCCGCTCGCCACCGGCAGCGTCGACAGGTCGTCGTCGTCCAGCATGATCAGCTGGCCGTCGTCGGTCTCGTACCCCTTGGCGATCTCGGAGTACTGGACCTCCTCGCCACAGACCGAGCACGTCCGCTTCTGACGGATGCGCCCGCCGTCGACCTCGTGCACCTGGTGGAAACGGATGTCGTGGTTCGTGGTGGCGGCGTAGAGCCGCACCGGAACGTTCACGAGCCCGAACGACACGGCGCCGTTCCAGATCGCGCGCATCATCGGCCCCTCTCCGCCGGCACGGTGGTCTCACCGTGCATCTCCTCACAGCATGCCGCAGGAGCCCCATTCGCCGCAGTCACCGACGCGCCGACCCCCGGTCCCGCGCGTTGTCGGCGCGTCCCGGCACGATGGGCGGCGTGCTCCCCATGCTGCCCGTTCCCGGCGATCTGCCGGTCGGGAGCGCCTGGAGCTACGAGGTCGACTGGGCCGGCGTCCGGCTCCTCGCCGACGTCGACGAGGGCGTGCTGACCCTGTGCACCGCCGACGGCGAGGACGTCACCGCCCGCTTCCCCGAGTTCGCCGGCCTCGTCGACGCCGTCGCCGACGGCCTGCTCGACGGCGAGGCGGTGATGCTCGACGGCGGCAGCCCGTCCGCCGACGCCCTCGGCGAGCGCCTTCAGGTCGCCGACCCCCGCCGCGCCCGCGACCTGGCCCGCGAGCGCCCGGCCGTGTTCATGGTCTACGACGTCGTGCGGCTCTACGGCGTGCCGCTCGACCCCCGGCCCCTCGAGGAACGGCGGGCCGTGCTGGCGCGCCTGGACCTGTCGCGCGCCACGCGCATCCAGATCTCGCCGGCCTACGACGACGGCCCCGCCCTGCTCGCCGGCGTCGTCGACCAGCGCCTGTCGGGCGTCATCGCCAAGCGACGCGGCACGCCCTACCGCCCCGGCGACTCCGGTGGCGACTGGGTGCGGGTCGCCCCCAGCCGCGCCGAGATCAGGACCTCCGCCCCCGAGCCGGCGCCGGTCCCCGCCCCGTCGCGTCGTCCCCCGCACGCACGGCGCGAGCGCACGCCGCAGCACGACACGTTGTTCTGAGCGGCCGGGCGAGGGGCGTCAGGGCCCCGCCCGGCCACCGAGCTGGGCCGCGATCGACCAGCGATCGATCAGCGACGACACCGCCGCGATGCGGCCGTCGTCGAAGCGGTAGAAGACGTGCTCGGCGAAGTGGAGCTGCTCCCCGTCCGGCGCGAACCCGAGGAAGGCGTCGCGGGGCGTGCAGCGGAAGACGAGGCGGCACGCCACGCGGTCACCGGAGACGACCACGATGTGGGGGTCGAAGACGAGGTCGGGGGCGGCGGCGATGTCGGCGGCGATCAGGTCCCGGTAGTCGCGACCGGTCAGCACCTCGTCGTTGTAGGTCAGCCGGTCGTGGACGAAGTGCCCGAGGTCGTCGAGGCGCCGCTCGTTGAGGACGTCGAGGTACGCGCGGTAACGGGTCTCGAGTTCGGCGCTCATCGTCCGATCCCTACTCCTCCACGATCCCCAACGCCTCGTCCGCGGCGTCGAGTGCCTCCTCGCTCCAGCCGATCACCCGTCCCCCGGACCGGCCGAGCTCGCGCATCTCCTCGAGGAACTCCGCCGGCGTGCCGTCGAGGTCGATCCGCACCTCGCGCCGGGCCCGCCGCGCCTCGTCCAGCGCCGTCCGGCCCTCGTGCCCGGCCGAGAGCGTCGCCAGCAGGCCGCCGGTGGAGGCCAGCGAGCCGCGGGCCGCGCCGAGGCGCCCGAGGGCGTCGTCGAGCGACGACAGCAGCGCGGCGCGGTTGCCCTCGCACATCGCGGCGGTGAGCCCGGGGCGGGTGCCGGCGACGCGCGTGCCGTCGGTGAAGGAGCCGGCGGCGAGGGCCAGGGCCAGCTCGCCCCCGTCCGCGCCGACGGACGCGAGCACCGCGGCGAGGAGGTGGGGGAGGTGGGAGATGCGGGCGACGGCGAGGTCGTGCTCGTCGGCGGCGGCCGGCACGACCACCGCGCCGCAGGCCAGGGCGAGGGCGGCGACGTCGACCCACACCTCGAGGTCGGCGTCGTCCTCGGTGGCGACCACCCAGACCTTCTCGTGGAACAGCTGCAGCGAGCCCGCGTCCCAGCCGGAGAACTCGGTGCCGGTCATGGGGTGACCGCCGACGAACCGGGTCGCCGGCGCCCGGCGGGCGACGGCCTCGGCCACCGGCTCCTTGACGCTGGTGACGTCGGTGAGCCGGCACTGCGGGGCCTCGCGGGCGACGGCGGCGAGCACGTCCTCCAGCGCGGTCAGGGGGACGGCCAGCACGACCAGCGCGTCCTCGGCGGCGGCCCGGGCGAGGGCCTCGTCGACCGAGGCGGCGACGTCGTAGCCGTCGGCGGCCGCCTTCTCGGCGGTGGTCGTCGAGGCGGACGCGCCCCAGGCGTGGCGGCCGGCGTCGGCGGCGGCGCGCAGCAGCGAGCCCCCGATGAGGCCGAGACCGATGACGCACACCGGACGGGACTGCGCGGCGGCGAGGGTGGCACCTGCGGATTCCACGCCGACGGACACTAGGGCGACCCGCGAGAGTGAGGACGGTGCGCCCGAACGGGCGGGTCAGCTCGGCCGCAGCGCGTCCATGACGTACCCGCTGTACAGGGCGACCCCGGCGACCATCGCGTCCTCGTCGAACACGACGCGGTTGGAGTGGTTGGGCGGCGCCTCGGCCGGGTCGACGTCCGACGGGCAGGCGCCCAGGAACGCGAGCGCGCCGGGCACGCGGCCCAGCACGTAGGAGAAGTCCTCCGACCCCATGATCGGATCGGGCATCGGCTCGACGAAGCGCGAGCCCAGCACCGAGCGTCCGACGTCGGCGACGCGCTCGGCGACGTCGGGGTCGTTGACGGTGACGGGGTAACCGGCCTCGATCTCGACCTCGCACGTGCAGCCGTAGGCGGCGGCCACCCCCCGGCACACCTGCGCCACCTCGGCGAGCACGCGCGCGCGGGTCTCCTCGGACAGGGTGCGCACCGTGCCCTCGAGCAGGGCGCTCTCGGGGATGACGTTCGTGGTGGTGCCGGCTGTGATGTGCGCGATCGTCAGCACCGCGGGGTCGAACGCGCTGACCCGCCGGGTGATCATCGTGTGCAGCGCGCCCACCATCGCCGCGGCCGCGGGCACGGGGTCCAGCGCGTCGTGCGGTGCCGACGCGTGGCCGCCGCTGCCGATGACCCGCACGTGCAGGTCGTCCGACGACGCCATGATCGAGTCCGGTCGGGTCTGCAACGTGCCCGAGGACAGGCGCGACGTGACGTGCAGGGCCAACGCCGACTCCGGCGCCCCGCCCGGCGACCCGTCGCCGAGCAGGCCCTCCTCGATCATGGTCCGGGCGCCGTGGTGGGCCTCCTCGCCCGGCTGGAACATGAACACCACGGTGCCGGCGAGGCGCTCGCGCCGGCCGCAGAGCAGCCGGGCGGACGAGGCGAGCATGGCGGTGTGCAGATCGTGCCCGCACGCGTGCATCGCGCCGTCGTCCTCGGAGGCGAACGCGAGGCCGGTGTCCTCGGTGAGGGGCAGGGCGTCCATGTCGGCGCGCACGAGCACCGTCGGGCCGGGGAGGGCGCCGCGCAGCACGCCGACGACGGAGCTGCACCCGCGCCCGGCCGCGATCTCCAGCGGCAGGTCCCGCAGGTCGCTCAGCACCGCGGCCTGGGTGACGGGCAGCGACAGCCCGATCTCGGGGTGACGGTGCAGGACGCGGCGCAGCGCGACGGTGCGCGGCTGCAGACCGCGGGCCTCGGCGAGCAGGGCCCGCTCGGGGGCGCGGTGCGCCGCCCTCCCGCCCGCTCCGCGGCTCCCCGTTCGCCGCTCCGGAGCGCTCACCCGTCCGATCCTGGCACCCCCGCCGTATTGCCGCCTCGATCCGACCCGTCCGGACGCCCCCCGGACGGCCGGAGGCAGTGCGCGGTCGACCGTCCGGCGCCCGCGACCTCGCCGCACTTCCACTGGACACTTCCCCGGACCTACCGTAGTGGCATGGCAGGTCAGGGCCCCGGAAGCTCCGCCGCGACACGCGGCGGTGCGGGCACCGTCGCGCCCCTCGACGGGTGGGCCGTGGCGGTGACGCGCGAGGAGGGTCGCTGGCGCGCGGTCGCGATGGACCGCGGCAGCCTGGCCGATCTCGACTCGGCCATCAGCGCGCTCCGCGGCCTGCGCTCCACCGGTGCCGTACTGGGCATGCTCGACGTCGACGACGAGTTCTTCGTCCTCGTGCGCCCGACGCCCGGCGGGGTCTCGCTGCTGCTCTCCGACGCCGTCGCCGCGCTCGACTACGACGTCGCCGCCGACGTGCTCGA
>JAQSWW010000193.1 GCA_029266415.1 Actinomycetospora sp.
CATCGCCCTCATCGGGGCGGTCGCGCTCGGCTCGGCGCTGGCCTTCGGTCTCGGTGGCCGCGACGCCGCCGCCGACCTGATCAACTCGGGCTACCGTCGTGCCCAGCAGCAGTCCGACCAGGTCCAGCGCGACGTGCAGGTCGGTCGTGACCGGGCCCGGGCCGAGGCCCAGCAGTACACCCAGCAGTACGCGGCGAACGGCGGCCAGGGTGGTGCCCGGCCGGGCGCCCACCAGGCCGGACCGTCCGACGTCCCGCCGACCGCCCAGCACGCCCAGGGCGGCGACCCGTACGCGACGATCCAGGACCCGTACGCCCAGCCGGCCGACCCGTACGGGCAGCCCGGCGGCGCCCCCGGGACCCCCGGGAACGCGGGCAGTGCGACCCGGCCGGGCGACCCGTACCACGGCACCGAGCCGGTCTCCCCGACGCCGCCGCAGGGCCACCGGGGACTCTGACGGAGCCCGATCGCCACACCACGTCCGCCCCGGCACACCACGGTGTGTCGGGGCGGGCGTCTGTCGGGAGCCGGTTCAGGTCGGCGGCGCGAGCGCGTGGCGCTCGCCGAGCCACGCCGCGATCCGCTCCGCGGCCAGCGCGGTGCCGGTCGGCTCGCCCGGCGCGATCGCCCCGCCGAAGTGGGTCCCGCGCACGCTCTCGTGGGTGAGGTCACCACTTCCGAGCGCGGACACCATCGCGCGGCTGTCGGACGGGAACGCCGCCTGGTCGCCGGTGAGCTCGACGAACAACGTCGGCACCGTGACCCCGGGCGCGCACCGGACGAAGTCGGCGTGCGAGCTCAGTCCCGACCACGTCGACAGCCACGCCTCGGGGGTCGTCAGGCGGCCGAACCCGACCTGGCCGTAGTTGATGAGGTCGGGGCGGGCGCCGAACAGCGAGCCGTAGGGCCGCTCGCTGGGGTCGAGCGAGAGGTCGACCGTGCGCGGGTCGGCGTCGGTGCGGAACACCGTGAGGATCGTCGGCGCCAGCGCGCGGCGGCGGTCGGCTGCGGCGCCCGTGCGCCGGTGTGCGCTGCGCGCCTCCGCGGTGCGGGCGAGGTGCTCGCGCGCGACGGCGTCGATGCGGGTGACCCGGGCGCGCTGCGCCGCACGGTAGGTCGCCAGGAACTCCGGGCTGTACGACGAGCTCGTCGGCGGCTCGGCGAAGCCGTGGCGCGGGTCGAACGCGTCCAGCTCGGGCACGGTGGCCAGCGGGTCGGTCTCGTCGGCGACCGACGGGTCGATGCAGCCGAGCAGCAGACGCCCCTGCCCCGGGTGCGGGGCGAGGAACACCACCCCGTCCGCCGTGGACATCGACGCGTCGGCGAGCTTCGTGGGGCGCCCGCCGGGGGTCGTCGCGATCCGGTCGGCGCCGGCCAGCCCGGCCTGCTCGAGGTAGTACGCGAAGAGCGTGCCGCCGCCGGAGTGCCCGAGCGGGACGATCGCCTCGTAGCCCTGCTCGCGCAGGAACACCATCCCGGCCGCGACGTCGAGCAGCGCCTGCTCGTGGACCAGCGCCAGGTCGTTGTTGACCGAGCGGGTGTGCTGCGTCCACACCGCCGCCCCGGCGGCGAGCAGGTGCGGGACCAGCGCGTGGTGGGTGACGTCCTGGCGCGGGTGCATCAGGAACGCCACGGTCCGCGCGCCCGGCACGGTCGCGAGCACACCGCGCACCGTGGCCCCGTCGTGCGTGGTCAGCTCGTGGACGCTCGTGACCGTCGCGGCCGGACGCTCGTCCGGGGCGTCGTGGCGGCCCGCGCCGAGGCGCGTGGGGGCGCTCATGCCGGGTCGACCCGCAGCGCGTCCTTGTCGTGCTGCACGATCCGCCCGCCCGCGACCCCGGCGACGCAGCTGTACCAGACCGCGTGGCGGCAGCCGGTGGCGCGGCGGTCGACGACGATCGGGCCGTCGGCGGTGATCTCGAAGTACGGGCCGACCTTCCCGACGGCCGCGCCCGCCTCCGCCGCGACCTTCGCCACCGCCGTGTTCTCCGGGACGTCGAGGACGTACAGCGCGGTCATACCTGTGCCCGCGCATTCCCCGTCGCTTCGCTCGCCCCGACTTCCCAGTCCGCCGCCCGCTCGACGATCAGCTCCGCCTTGCGCGCCAGCAGCTTGCCGAACGACGGCTCGGGCTCGGCGACGACGTCGAGCAGGGCGTCGATGGTCAGGTTCGCGTCGAGGTCCTCCTGCGGCGTCACGGGACGCATCGCGCGCGTGAACTCGACCATGTAGCCGTTGGGGTCGTGCGTGTAGATCGACTCGATGGTCTCGTGCTGGATCTGCATCTCGACGGGCCACGCGCTGTCGTCGAGGCGGCGCCGGTACTCCAGCAGGTCGTCCTGGTCGTCGACGTGGATCGCCAGGTGGCGGGAGCGCACGAAGAACTCCGGCACCTCGGGGCCGAAGCCGGCGTAGACGTCGCCACGCTCGTGGGCGTGCACCGGCTCGAGACCGAAGTAGTAGAAGAACGCGATCCGGTCGTCGTTGCCGATGTCGAAGAAGAAGTGGATGAAGTCGGGGTGGTTCTCCGGACCCCAGCCCGCGGCGCAGATCGAGTGCACCACCGGGAAGCCGAGGACGTCGCGGTAGAAGCGGACCGTCGCGGCGGGATCGAAAGTCGGGAACGCCGTGTGGTCCACGCCGCGGACCTTGTGCTCGAGTGTCATCGTCGAACCTCCTACCGCTCAGCGTAGGAGCACTCGACGGAAGCGTCAATCTTTCGACGTCTGCGTCGTAATGACGCTCTCGAGGTAGTCGAGGTCCTGCCGGAGCAGGCGCAGCGCGGCCGCCGGGTCGTCGGGACGCGGCGCGTCCGGGGTGCGGTCGGGGGCCTGCGCGACCAGCGCGATCGCCATCTCCGCCATCTGCTCGGCGACCTCCGCGGGGGTCTGCGGACCGGCCGGGGTGACCCACCACGCGACCCAGTTGCACATGCCGATCAGCGCCAGCGCGGTGGTGCGGACCGGGCGCGGCCGGAACTCGCCGCTGCGCACCCCCTGGTCGACGATGCGGGCGAAGCCGTCGAGCACGCGGCGCTTGGCGGCCTCGTGGGCCACGGCGAGGTCGTCGGGGAGCTCCGACTCGGAGCGGATCACCAGTCGGAACCGCGCGGCGTGCTGGGCCTGCTGCCCCGCGATGAGGCGCACGAGGTCCCGGAGCTTCGTCGGCGCGTCGGCGTCACGGCCCGCGATCTCCTCGGTCGCGGCCGCGGGCGCCTCGGTGATCTCCGTGACGAGCCGCGCGAGCAACTGGTCCTTGTTCTTGACGTAGTAGTAGAGCGACGGCCGGGTCATGCCCATCGCGTCGGCGATGTCCTGCAGGCTGGTGCCCGCGAAGCCGCGCTCGGCGAACAACCGGGTGGCCTGTTCGTAGATCTCGGCCTCGACCAGTTCCCGGCGGGGCCGGCGGGCCGGGGCGTCGACCGACGGTTCCGGCGCGCTCATGGTCGGCGACGATACCGACGGGCCACCCTCACGCCGGTGCGACGGACCGGGCCGCCAGCCACGACCCGGCGCCGGGGATCTCCGTCGGGAGACCGAGCGCGCGGAGCAGGCAGAACGCGCCGGCGGTGGCCGCGGAGAGCACCGGGAGCCCGAGCTCCTGCTCCGCGCGCTCCACGAGCGGCAGGGACGGCATCTGCACGCAGGCCGAGATGACCAGCGCGTCGGCGCCCGACAGGTCGAGCCCGCGGGCGGCGTCGAGCACCCGGTCGCCGGGGATGTCGCCGACCTCGGCGTTGTCGCCGACCTCGAGCGCCGCCCAGGCGACGACCTCGAGCCCCTCGGCCTCCAGGTACGCGACCACCTGCTCGGCGAGCGGGCGCAGGTAGGGCATGACGAGCGCGACCCGGCGGGCCGGGATCGCGGCGAGCGCGTCGACCAGGGCGCCGGCGCTGGAGACCACCCCCGCGGGCAGGCCGCGGGCTGCCAGCCGCGTCGCCACCTCGGACTCGACGCGGCGGTGCTCCCCCGCGCCCTGCGCCATCACCGCGACGAGGCACGCGTAGAGCAGGGCGTCGACGCCGGCGTCGGCGAGCTCGTCGACGCACCGCCCGCGCTGGGCGTTCATCGCGACGAGCTCCTCCGGCGAGACCGTCGCCATCCGCATCCGGCTGCCGTGGAAGGAGAAGGTGGCGCTCGCGTGGCGGGCCAGCAGAGCCGGGATCTCGGTCTCCACGGTGACGTTCGAGCTGGGGACGATCATCCCGATGCGGTGGTGGCTCATGCGGTCTCGGACTCCAGCCGTGTCGTGATGTCGGCGGTCATGGCCGACTTGTCGAGCTTCCCGACCTTCGTGCGCGGCAGGGCGTCCACCAGCTCCACGCGCTCGGGCCACTTGTACGTGGCGACGTCGAGGGCACGCAGGTGGTCGCGCAGGTCGTCGAGGGTGACGGGGGTGCCGTCGGTGGCGAGGTACGCGCAGCCCCGCTCCCCCAGGCGCGGGTCGGGCATGGCGACGAGCGCGGCCTCGACGACGTGCGGGTGCGCGAGCAGCAGCAGCTCGACCTCCTCGGCGTTGATCTTCTCGCCGCCCCGGTCGATGAGGTCCTTGATCCGGCCCTCGATCGACAGCGCCCGGTGCCCGTCGAGCAGGCGGACCGCGGCGAGGTCGCCCGTGCGGTAGGAGCCGTCGGAGGTGAAGGCCTCGGGACGGTCGATCCCGTGGTAGCCGCGCAGCGTGTACGGACCGCGGCAGCAGAGCTCGCCGACCTCGCCGTCGGGCACCTCGTCCTCGCTCCCCGGCGCGAGCACCCGGACCTCGTCGAGCGGCGAGATCGGCACCCCGACCGTGGTGCGGCGCAGCTCCGCCGACGCGTCGAGCGGGGTCACCAGGAACATGCCCTCGGCCATCCCGAACAGCTGCCCCACGCGCGCGCCGCCGCGCCCCGTCGCCGCGAAGAGCTCCTCGGACACCTTCGCGCCGGAGAGCAGGACGACGCGCAGGGTCGCGGCGAGCGCGTCGTAGAGCGGGTGCTCGGGCGCGCGGTAGTGCACGTGGCCGAAGAGGACCGAGGTGGTGCGCTCGGCGACGAGGATCGGCATCGCGGTGTCGAGGTCGTGGTCGGTGAGGACCAGGCACGCGCCCACCGAGTGCGGGGCGTGGACGCCGCACACCACTCCGGCGTTGTGGATGATCGGGATGAGGTGCCCGACGCGGTCGGCGGCGGTCCAGCCGAGGACTCCCGCATAGGCGCGGGCGTTGTACCAGTACTCGGCGTGCCGGCGCGGGATCAGCTTCGGGACGCCGGTGGTGCCGCCGGAGAGCTGGAAGACGGCGACGGCGTCGGGGTCGATGCCGCGCTGGATCTCCTCGACGCGCTCGCGGGCCTCGTCGGGGTCGATGTCGGCGGCGGGCAGGTCACCCAGGACGAGGACGTGGCGCAGCGTCGGATGGTCGCGGGCCTGGTCGTGGGCGAACGCGACGAGGTCGATGCCTCGCGTCCCGGGTTCGACGAGGTGCGCCCGCGCGTCGACCGCCCGGCTGATGTGCGCGATCTCGTGACCGCGGTGCGCGGCGAGCGTCGCGACCGGGACGAGCCCGGCCTTGAGCAGCGCATACCAGGCGACGACCGCGTCGAGCCGGTTCGTCACCTGCACGATCACCGGCTCGCCGGGGTGGAGGCCCCGCTCGGCGAGGCCGACGGCGATGCGGTCGGTGCGGGTGTCGAGCTCCGCGTAGGTGATCCGGCCGTCGGCGGCGACCACGGCGTCGCGCCCGGGGTGCGCCACCGCGACGGCGTGGAACTCGTCGGCGATGGTCCGCGTGCCCCAGAGCCCCTCTTCGCGGTACCGGGTGGCGAACTCGCGAGGGTAGGTCATCGGACCACACCCCCGTCGCTGCGCTCGCCCCGCAAGGCCACCAGGTGGGCCCGGTCGGCCGCGAGGCCGTCGGCCAGGTCCTCGCGGAGGGCGTCGGGCCCCGCGACGACGACGAGCGCGTCCGTGCGGCGGCGCAGGCGCTCGGCGATCTCGAGCCGGGTCAGGACGCTCGCCCGGTCGTCGCCGCCGGTGAGCCACACGCAGCCCGTCACCGACGTACCGCGCTGCACCGCGTCTTCGACGGCGTCCTCGGACCCGGCGGGACGCGCGTCGACACCGACGTCGAGCACGGTCGCGTGGAGCGCGCCGGGGTCGTCGGGCACCGTCCGCGCGTCGAAGCCCCGCGTGCCGACGGCGCTCTCCTCCGCGTGCAGGTCGGGCTCCTGTCCGGGAGTGGACGGGCGCAGCGGGCGCGCGAGCACCCAGTCGGTCAGCGACGTGGTGTCCGGTGCCGGCTCCTCGCCGGCCCACTGGCGCAGGGCGACGCGCACGACGTCCGGTGATCCCGCCGCGAACCGGTCGAGCGGCACGTTGCCGGCGCGGCTCATGTACGCGACGAGCAGCTGCTCGACGGGCAGCTCCAGGCGCTCGGGGAACGTCTCCCACCAGCGCCGCGAGCGCTCGGCGATGTCCTGCAGGCGCGCGACCGCCGGGCGGCGGGTGGCGGTGTAGTCGTTCAGCGCCGACTCCGAGTCCGCGGACGACTGCAGCGCGGCGACCAGCGCGATCGCGTCCTCCATCGCGAGCTTCGTCCCCGAGCCCACCGAGTAGTGCGCGGTGTGCGCCGCGTCGCCGAGCAGCACGACGTTCCCGTCGTGCCAGCGCGCGCACCGCACCGTCCGGAACCGCAGCCACCGCGTCCGGTTCCCGATCAGCCGGTGGCCGTCGAGGTGGTCGGCGAACACGTCGGAGAGGTGGTCGAGCGCGACCGCGTCCGACTCGTCCGGGCCCAGCGCCGCCGTCGTCGCGTCGAAACCGGACGCCCGCCACGTCGCCTCGTCGGTCTCGACGAGGAATGTGCTCCGGTCCGCCGCGTAGGGATAGGCATGCGTGGTGAACACCCCGTGCTCGGTGCGCTCGGGGGCGAACAGCGCATGCGGCAGGGCGACGTCGGTGCCGGCCCAGAGGTACCAGCCGGTCCCGACCTCCACCTCCGCGCCGAAGTCCCCCGCCCCACGGGTCGCCGAACCCACCCCGTCCGCCGCGATCACGAGGTCGGCGTCCAGCTCGGTCGCGGTCCGCCGCCCCCCGAACTCGAGCTTCACACCGGCGTCCTCGGCGTGCCGTTGCAGCACGGCGAGCAGCTCCGCCCGCCCGACGGCGACGAGGCTGGAGACGTCCATCCCCGCCTCCCGGCCGCCGACACGCATCCGCATGTCGTGCGACCAGGCGTGGGCGAGGATGTCGTCGAGCGACGCGGGGTCGGCCTCGGCGAGCCGGCGCTGCGTGCGCGCCGCGAGCCCCACGCCGAACCCGAAGGTCTCGTCGGGGACGCCCTGCTCGTGCACGACGACCTCGCAGTGCGGGCGCGCGAGCTTCAGCAGCCGTGCGGCGTAGAGACCTCCCGGTCCCCCGCCGAGCACGGCGACACGGTCGAGGTGCATCTACGACCTCGCGTCCGCGAGGACGCGGCTGGTGCGCGTGACGTCGTCGACGTGGTCGACCGGCACCACCGCCGTCGAGATCGCCGTGAAGCACCCCGGGCAGCAGTACTGGCGGAAGTGGACCTCGCGATCGACGTACTCCCCCGCGGCGTCGACCACCTGCGGGCCGGCCTCGGAGACCGGGCCCTCGTGGCGCACGAGGTCGAGCTCGCCGACCGCGCCGCTGCCCAGCACCGTCGCGCAGTGCCGGCACGCGACCTGCTCCGTGCCGTCGAGACCGACCGCGACGAGGTTGTCGTCGAGCCGCCGCCCCGCGGTGAGGTCGATC
>JAQSWW010000194.1 GCA_029266415.1 Actinomycetospora sp.
CTCGCACGCGATCGTGCCGTCGAGGTAGAGGTACCAGTAGAAGCCGTAGTCGTAGTTGCCGATGGTGGTGAAGAACGAGATCACCATGCGGCGCTGGCGCCGGGTCTCCTGCGCGTTGGTGAAGAGGTCGGTGTGCTTCCAGAGCACGCCGTAGTCCTCCTCGTGGAGGCAGATCGCGTTGGTGATCGTGCGGGGCGAGCCGTCGTCGTCGGCCACCACGACGTCCAGGTACGTGATCTCGCCGAGGCAGTCGCAGCCGAGCTCGAGCGAGTTGGCGTAGCGGGCGAACATGTACTCGCCGGCGTCGAAGTAGTTCTGCCAGAACCGCACCGGCGACGGGTCGCCGTAGGGCACCACCATCTCCGCGATCGACGCCCGGTAGACCACCGGCCGGCCGTGGATCCCGATCTGGTGCAGGGTCAGACCCTCGCGCTCGTTGAACCCGATGCGCAGGTCCCAGCCCTCCCACCGCAGCCGGTTGCCCTCGAGGGTGAAGCTGACGCCCTCGGGCTGGGTGATCTCGATGGGCTTGAGGCTGGTGCGCCGGGCGCCGACCTGCTCGGGGTCGTCGAAGTTGCCCGGCTCGTCGGGCACCGGCAGGACCTCGTGGTCGACCACGCGCGAGACCTCCCGGGCGACGAGGTCGACGTAGGCGACGACGCCGTCCACGGGGTGCGCCCAGGGCGAGTCCTTCTCGTGGTCCTGGCGGAAGCCCAGCACCCGGCACATGCGCCGGCCGGTCTCCTCCGGGTAGTAGGAACCGGCCGACAGCGGCACGGCCCGGACCGTGGCCGGGTCGATGCCGCGGCGGCGCAGCGCGTCGCACCAGTCGCTCGACGCCAGGACGATGCCCTCGATGATCTCGAACTCGGAGTCGATGATCGGGAGCTGGCCGCTCGTGGCGGGGTCGAGCTCGGCGGCCGAGTCGACTTCGCGGCGGGTCGCGGAGACGACGACGTCGCGGGACGGCGCCCCGCTCATGTCGAGCAGCAGCACGCGGAAACGCCGGTCGATGCGGTCGCCGTCGGTGTGGGCGAGGACCTCCGCCTTCGGGGGCTCCTCGAGCCCGGCGAAGCAGTAGCGCACGGCGTCGCCGAGCAGGCCGGCGTCGTCGAGCACCTCGCGCACGGCGCGGAACTCGTCGGGGGTGGCCAGGTCGAGCGGGTGGGTGGCGGCGCCGGGGGTGACGTCCGTCGTCCCGGTGGGGGCCGTGGCGGTCACGGGCTCTCCTCTCATCAGGGGGTTCTCAGGACTCGTGCGGGGTGACGGGCCGGGCCGTCGTGTCTGCTGTGTCCGGAGTGTCCGGTGTCACGTCGCGCCGGACCAGCCCCAGGACGACGCCGACCGCCGTGACGGCCACGAGCACCGCGCCGATACCGAGGGCGAGTCCGGTGGAGCCGCCGATGAGCGTCGGGAAGTTGCCGATGGTCAGGACGAGGCAGCCGAGCAGGCCGAGCAGGCCGAGGGCGGGGGCGATGCGCGTGTTCCACGGCCGGCGGTCGGCGCCGCTGCGGGCGAAGAACACGAGCACGGCGACGCAGGTCAGCACCATGAGGGCCAGGACGCCGAGGGTGGCGGTGCCCGCCATCCACGCGAAGACCTGCGCGACGGGGTCGAGACCGGCGACGGCGAACACCACGATGAACAGGAAGCCCACCGCGGTCTGCACGAGCGAGGCCACGTGCGGCGAGCCGTGCCGGGCGTGGGTACGGCCGCACGCCGCCGGGAAGGCGCGGCCACCGAGCGCGAACCAGTAGCGCGCGGCGACGTTGTGGAACGCGAGGATCGCGGCGAACAGGCTGGTCACCAGCAGCACCGTGACGACCTGGCCGCCGACCGGGCCGAGCCAGTTCGTCGCGGTGGAGAGCAGGAAGGTGCCGGGGCTCGCCGCGGACTCCGCGACGGCGGCCTCGTCGCCCCAGGCGGACACGATCGCCCAGCTGGACACCGCGTAGAAGACGCCGACGATGACCAGGGCCAGGTAGGTGGCGCGGGGGATGGTGCGCTGCGGGTCGCGGGCCTCGTCGCGGAACACCGCGGTGGCCTCGAACCCGATGAAGCTCGCGATCGCGAACATGATCGCGATGCCGACCGCGCCCGAGCCGATCTGCACGGGGTCGAACACCGCGGTCGAGAGCCCCTGCGCGCCCCCGGCGGCGATGACGACGACGTCGAGCACCACCACGATCGCGATCTCGGCGAGCAGCAGGACGCCCAGCACGCGGCTGGAGAGCTCGATGTGCCGGTAGCCGAGGACGGCGACGATCGCCATCACCACGAGCGTCCACACCCACCACGGCAGGCTCGGTCCGCCGTAGCCGGCGACGAGCTCGTCGATCGCGGCGCCAATGTAGCCGTAGACCGCGAGCTGCACCGCCGTGTACGTGGCCAGGGCGAGGAACGCCGCGCCCATCCCGAGCGGGCGTCCCAGCCCGTGCCGGACGTAGGTGAAGAACGCGCCGGCGTCGGGGACGTGCGGGCTCATCGCGCAGAACCCGACCGCGAACAGCAGGAGCACCACGGCGCAGAGCACGAACGTGGCCGGGAAGGCGGCGCCGTTCCCGGCGCCGACACCGAGCGGGATGGTGCCGGCGATGACGGTCAGCGGGGCGGCGGCCGCCACGACCATGAAGACGATGGATCCGACACCGAGGGTGCCGGCGAGGCGGGATGCCCCGGCGGGGGCGGATGCGGCGGGCGCGGCCATGGCGACTCCCGGGAGGAAAGGTCGGTGAGGGGGCCGAGAAGATGTCGCGGGACACGTTTGCCGAACCGTTCCGCGGGGTCAAGAACGGGGGGAACAGCGCGGGGACCAGCGGGAACGCGATTCCCACGCATTCGCCCGACTCGGCGGCGCCTTCTCCGAACGGAGAACCGGGGAACGCCCGAGCGTGCCGAACGAGAATCGTCGGGCGCCGATTCTCGTTCGGCGCCGAGGACTCCCGCCGGGCGTGTCGCGGGCCCTACGGTGACGGCGTGCCGACGGGAGGAGGACCGCCGTGACGCGCATCCCCGGGCTGCGCTCGCGCTCCCCCGTGGCCGGCCTCGACCGCCGCACGCTGCGCCCGCTCGGGGTGTTCGCCCAGTCGGTGGCGACCACCGCGCCGGCCGGGGCCATGGCCTCGACGCCGCTGCTCGTCATCGCCGTCGCCGGCGGTGGCGCGCTGTGGTCGTTCGCGGTGGCCGCCGTCGTGGTCGCGCTCGTCGCGGCGTGCATCGCGGTCTTCGCCCGCCGCATGGCCGCGGCCGGCGGGCTCTACAGCTTCACGGCCAAGGGCCTGGGGCCGACGGGCGCCTACGCGTGCGCGGTGTCGATGGTCGTCGGCTACGGGATGCTCGTCGCGGCCGCGTTCTCGGGGGCGTCCTGGTACGGGTCGGCGCTCGTGGCGCGGCTGGGGGCGGGCACCGGCCCGGTGGCCCTCGTCGGCGCCGGCCTCGTCGTCGCGCTGGCGGGAACCGTCGCCGTGTGCGCGATCCGGGGCATCCGCCTCGTCGGCCGGGTCATGCTGGTGATCGAGGCCCTGTCGATCGGCCTGATCCTCGTCGTGCTCGTCGCGCTGGCGGTGACGACGGCGCCGGCGACGCCGGAGCCCGTCGCCGGCACCCCGGGCGGCGTGGGCGGGATCGCCGTCGGTGTCCTGCCCGCGCTGGCGGCGTTCATCGGGTTCGACAGCGCCGCCTCGCTGGGCGTCGAGGCCCGCCGGCCGTTCGCGTCCGTGCCGCGCGCGATCACCGCGACGGCCGCCGTCACCGCCGTGCTCTACCTCGTGGCGACGCTGCTGCTGATGGGCACGGCCGGCGCGGGCGGCGCGTCCGCGACCGCACCCACGGCCGGGGACCTCAGCTGGGCGTCGGTGCTCATGGACGTCGGCATCGTGGCCTCGTTCAGCGCGTGCGCGCTCGCCGCGCTGACCACGCTCGTGCGGGTCCTGTTCTCCCTGGCCCGCGAGGGGGTGGCGCCGGCGGCGCTGGGGCGCACGCACCGCCGATTCCTCACACCGGCGTTCGCGGTCGTCGTCGCCGTGCCCGTCCTCGCGGTCGTGGCGGCGGCCGGGGGCCTGGTCGGCGTCGCCCCCGCCGCGGTGTTCGGGGGCCTGCTCTCGGTGGCGACCCTGGGCTTCCTCGCGGCCTACCTGCTGGTGTGCCTCGCGGCGCCGCGGTTCCTGGCACGCATCGGCGAGCTGACCCGCGGGCTCGTGGTGACGTCCGTCCTCGCCGTCGCCGCGCTCGTCGCGACGCTCGTGGTGGTCGTGCTGAACGCGGGCGCCGGCCTGCTGATCACGGTCGCGGGGCTCGTGGTCGTCGGCGTCGGGGGCTGGCTCGTGCTGCGCCGGCGCCGGGCGTCCGCGCTGCGCGGGATGGGCGTGTACGACGAGACCACGACCGCCGACGTCCTGGGCGCGGGCGACCGGTGACCTCGCCGATCAGCGGGCGCCAGCCGCAGGCGGTGCGCAGCGCGCTGCGCATCCTCGAGGAGGTCGCGACGGCGGGGGTCGGCGTCACCGCCAAGGAGATCTCCGCCGCGCTGCGGATCCCGCCGGCGACGACCTACCGGCTGCTCAACCTGCTCGTCGCCGAGGAGTACCTCGTGCGCCTGCCCGACCTGGGCGGCTTCGCCCTCGGCCGGCGCAGCGCGAACCTCGCGCCCGCGCCCCTGACCGCCCCGACCGCCGCGCGGGCGGTGATGCACCGGCTGCGCGAGCGCGTCCGGTGGGGCGCGCACCTCGTGGCCTTCGACCGCCACCGGCTGCTATTCCTCGACCCGGACCCCGACCACCCGCCGACCGACGCCGACGAGCTCTCCCGTCACCTGCACGCCAGCGGGCTCGGCCGCCTGCTGCTCGCGGAGGGCGAGCTGCCCGACGCCCCGCTGACGCGCCTGACGCCGCACACGGTGGTCGACCGCGACGAGCTGGGCGTGGCGCTCGCCGAGGTCCGCCGCACCGGGCTCGCTCGTCAGTGCGGGGAGTTCCACGCGGCGCTCGGGTGCCTGGCCGTCGCCATCCGCGCGCCCGGCGACGGTCGCCTCGTCGCCGGCCTGGCCCTCACCGGCCCCGCGGAGCGCGTCGCGGCACCCAACACCGAGCTCGTCGCGCTGCTCCGGGAGCAGGTCGGGGAGCTGGCGCCCCTGCTCGCCTGACCTGCCAGCGGGGGGCCACGAGGGGCACGAAGCGGAGCGGAGCTGCCGCGCCGGAGGCGGATGGCTGGCGTTCAACACAGCACGCCGACAGGGCCAGGAAATCCTCGAGCTCAGGGGGCGGCGTCGGCGATGACCGCGACCGGCGCCGGCACCGCGACCCGCGCCCGCCGCCCCGCGTAGCGCGGGAAGCCGGGGATCCGGGACAGCACGCCCAGGGCCCGGGGCGGCCCGTCGTCGCCCGACCCGATGCGCTCCGCGGCCGCGCGCTCGGTGCGCACCTGCGCCCGCTGCTCGCGCTCCACCCCGGGACGACGGGCGCTCTCGAGCCCCGCGGCGGCGACGTCGAGCTGGCGCGGGTCGGGCGGGGTGCGGCGCAGCGGGCCGACGAGACGGTTGGCGAGGTCCGCGGCGTCGGCGAGCGCCAGGTTGATCCCGTTGCCGCCGACGGGCGAGACGACGTGCGCGGCGTCGCCGAGCAGCACCAGGCCGGGCCGCGTCCAGCGTTCGACGGTGGTGATGCGCACCGGCAGCAGCGTCAGGTCGCTGACGTCGCCGAGGTCGTCGAGCCGCCCGTCCAGCCACGCCAGCGCGCCGACGGCGGCGTCGCGCAACGCGTCGATCCCGCGGGCGCGGACCTCGGCCAGCGAGCCGGCGCGGATCGTCCACCCCAGCTGCCAGTCGGTGCCCTGGTCGAGCAGGGCGACGCTCCCGTGCGGGGTGCCGAAGAGGTCGAGCCCCGAGTACGACGGGTCGTCGTCCCGGCGGGGCAGGGCGTGCCAGAGGATGTCGAGGCTCGCCCCGAGCTCGGTGGCGGCGAGGCCCGAGGCCTGGCGGACCTTGGAGTTGCGCCCGTCGGCGCCGACGACGAGCGTGGCGTCCAGGACGTGCGTCTGCGCGTCGACGGTGTACACGACGCCCGACACCCGCCCGGTCTCGTCGTGGCGCAGCGACGAGAAGCGCGCGCCCATGTGCACCGTCGCGCCGTGTGCGCGGGCCCGGTCGGCGAGCCACGGCAGGAACTCCGCCTGCGGCAGCAGCGCGTAGAAGGGGAACCGCGCGCTGGCCCCGCGGTAGTCGACGAGCGTCCAGGTGCGCGTCGCGGTGTGCCAGCGGAAGGCGTCGGTGCGGGTGTGCGGCACCTCGGCCAGCAGCGGCTCGGCGAGCCCGAGCGTGTCGAGGTACTCGAGCACGCCGGGCGCGAGCGTGTCACCGCGGAAGCGGCGGGCGAAGTCGTGGCGGGACTCCAGCAGGGTCACCTCCGCGCCGCCGCGTGCGAGGAGGTAGGTCAGGAGCACGCCGGCGGGGCCTCCGCCGACCACGACGACACTGGTCACTCCATCATCGTACCTCTCGATCGTGGAGTCATCGGGCCCACGGCGGGACGAGGCGGGTCCCGTCGGCGAGCTCCGCCTCCAGCCCGGGCGACGTGGTGACCCAGACGGACGCGGGCGCGGCGCCGCCGTCGACGCGGAACTCGGCACCCGCGGGCACGAGCACGACGTCGCCGGCGGCCACCGGGGTGGTCGCGCCGTCGAGGGTGACGGCGAGGTCGCCGTCGAGCACCAGCAGCACCTCCTCGCGGCTGGGCCGGTGAGGCGCGCCGACCTGTCCGGGCGGGACCTCGAGGCGCCAGGCGCAGAGCTCGGCGCTGCCACGCGACGGGGCGACGAGGGCGTGGAACGCGGCGCCGTGGGCGTCGTGGCGGACGGCGTCGGCGGGGCGGAGGACGGGCATCGGGGCGCTCCTTCTAGTCAATGCTCTTGACCACATGGTCAGCTCACTTGACCATCGTGTCAAGGTTTCGGCATGGACGACCGAGCGGCGACCGACCTGGCGATGCTCGTCCTGCGGGCCGCGACCGAGGTGGTGGACGGCGTGCAGGAGGGCATGGCCGCCCGCGGGTACGGCGACCTGCGGCCCGCGCACGGCTTCGCGTTCGCGCGCATCGCCTCGGGCGACACGACCGTCGTCGACCTCGCCGAGCACCTGGGCACGACGAAGCAGGCGGCCTCGCAGCTGGTGACGGGACTGGTGGAACGCGGCTACGTGGTCCGCGAGCCCGATCCCCGCGACGCCCGCGCCCGCCTGTTGCGCCTGACCGCCGCCGGCGAGGCGTGCACGCGCGCGGCGGAGGAGGCCGCGGCCGAGGTCGTCGCCGGCTGGGGCGACGTGCTGCCCGGGGCGTCGCTGGGCGCCCTGCACGCGATGCTGCGCCGCGTCGTGACCCCGGGGCCGCTCCGGCCGGCGTGGTGACCGCCTCCCGAGTGATCGAAGTACCGATACGGACACTCGACGTCTGCGGAAGGGAGCACGCCGAGAGGGCCACTTCGCTGATCCGACACGTCTTCCGCCCGCCCCGCCCGACCGGCACGCTGACCCCGACCACCGACGCCGACGTGCCGGGAGGCCGGAGTTGCACCTCACCCCGCGGGAGCAGGAGAGGGTGCTGCTGCACGGCGCGGCCGAGCTCGCGCGCCGCCGCCTCGCCCGGGGCGCCCGGCTCGGGGCCACGGAGGCGGTCGCGCTGGTGTGCGACGAGGTCTGCGAGCTCGCGTGGGACGGCCACGACCTC
>JAQSWW010000022.1 GCA_029266415.1 Actinomycetospora sp.
GCTGGGCGCTGCGCAGCGACGAGGAGATCGCCTACTACCGCACCTGGCACCGCAGCTTCGCCGGCGTGCGCCCCGACCGCACCCTGGGCGCCTTCGCCACGGCGTGACCCGTGGGGGAGCACGCCGACAGGGCTCACATGTGCGTGGCGCCCACGGGGTACACGATCACATGAGCGACGTCCCCGGCATCGAGCTGAACAACGGCACCACGATCCCCCAGCTCGGGTTCGGTGTGTTCCAGATCGACCCCTCCGACACCGCCGAGGCGGTGACGACGGCGCTGGAGGCGGGCTACCGCCACATCGACACCGCGCAGATGTACGGCAACGAGGCCGAGGTCGGCGAGGCCATCGCCAAGTCCGACATCCCGCGTGACCAGTTGTGGATCACGACGAAGTGCAACAACTCCAACCACGGCTACGACGACGCGCAGTCCGCGCTGGAGGAGAGCCTGCAGAAGATGGGGCTCGACCACGTCGACCTCTACCTCATCCACTGGCCGCTGCCCGGCAAGGACCTCTACGTCGAGACGTGGAAGGGCTTCGAGAAGGCGCAGTCCGACGGCAAGGTCCGCACGATCGGTGTCTCGAACTTCCAGCCGCACCACCTCGACCGGCTCCTGGAGGAGACGGACACGGTGCCCGCGGTGAACCAGATCGAGCTGCACCCGCACATGCAGCAGGCGGGCCTGCGCTCGTACCACGAGCGCCACGGGATCCGCACCGAGGCGTGGAGCCCGATCGGCCAGGGACGGGGTCTGCTCGACGCCCCCGAACTCTCCGAGATCGCGCAGGCGCACGGCAAGAGCCCCGCGCAGGTCGTGCTCCGCTGGCACGTGCAGATCGGCAACATCGTCTTCCCGAAGTCGTCGACGGCCGAGCGCATCCGCGAGAACTACGCGATCTTCGACTTCGAGCTGCGCGACGACGAGGTCGAGACGATCAACGGCATGGAGCGGGCCGAGCGTCTGGGGCCCGACCCCGACAAGTTCGCCCGGTAGGCGTTCCTCCCGGGCGCCGCGACCCGCTCGCGGCGCCCGGGATGCCTCCCGGCCCGGACACCGGCGGTTCCCCCGCCCCTCGGTGTCCGGGCCGCGCCGCGTCTGGGCACCCCGTGGGGAAACGGCACGGGCAGGGGAGGACGACGGTGAGCTTCTCGGACGAGCTGCGCACGCGGACGGCGGCGACGTGGGAGGCCGCGACCGGCCACCGCTTCGTCGACGAGCTGTGGGCCGGCACCGTCGACGACGCGGTGCTGGCGCGGTACCTCGCCCAGGACGCCCTGTTCCTCGACCGCTTCGTCGCCCTGCTCGGCGAGGCCGTGGCGGCCGCCGACTCCACCGGGGCGCGGATGGCGATCGCCCGCCAGCTGGGCCTCGTGGCCGGCGACGAGAACGACTACTTCGCCCGTGCGCTGGGCCGGCTCGGGGTGACGGCGCCGGCGACCCCGCTGCCGCCCACCCAGGGCTTCCTCGACCTCATGGACGACGCCCGGCGCTCCGGGGCCTACGGCTGCGTGCTGACCGTGCTGCTCGTCGCCGAGTGGCTCTACCTCGACTGGGCGGCGCGCCCGGAGCCGTCGCCGCGCGACTGGCTGCACCGCGAGTGGATCGACCTGCACCGCGGGTCCGCCTTCGCCACCTGGGTCGAGCTGCTGCGCGCCGAGACCGACCGCGTCGCGGCGGCCACCGACGACGCCGGCCGGGAGAGCATGGCCGGGGTGTTCACGCGCGCCGTGGAGCTGGAGCTGGCGTTCTTCGAGTCCGCGTACGAGACGGATCCGACCGGTCAGGCGACCGCGGGCTGACGCTTGCGCAGCCGGCGCAGCTGGGCGTCGAGGTGCGGGCGCGCCCGGCGCTGACCGCCGCGCTCCGCGATCGCCGCGGCCAGCGACGTCAGCACCCGCTCCAGACGCTGCGCGTCGGGGCGCCAGCCGCGGCGCTCGCACTCCTCGAGCCAGTCGACCGCGCCCCGGTGCCCCCGCTCGCCGTTGCAGCGCCGGCACGCCGCGACCTCGTTCTCGAGCCACGACGGCCCGCCCTTGACCTTCGGCACGACGTGGTCGGTGGTGGCGCCGACGGCTCCAGACAACGGGCGGGCGCACCACAGGCAGGTGTCGCCGTCGCGGTCCCGCGCGGCGACCAACCGCTCCCGACGACCCGGCTGGCGCATCACCCGCCATGGTGCCACCGGATGCGCGCCGGCATGGGGCATGTGCCGACGCGGTGGGTGCCGTCGGGGGACTGTCGGGCCGGTGATCCACGCCTAACGTCGGGCACGATGACCACCAACGGCACCACCCCCCGCCCTTCCGAGATGAGCGGCCAGATCCTCACCGAGGCCGCCCGCCGCATGCTCCCTGTGCTCGCCGGCCGCGTGCTCACCGCCGTGGCCGACCGCGCCGTCGCGCGGGTCGAGGGGCTCGCCGACCGTCTCGACGAGCGCCGCACCGGCGACCAGCCCGAGCGCGCGGACGCGCCCGCCGAGGGCTCCGGGGGTTCCGGGCGCGCGGGCGCCGCCGTCGCGTTCCTCATGGAGCAGGCCCGCCTGTTCCTCGCGTTCGTCGCGCGCCTCGCCGCCCAGGCCCTGGAGATGTTGCGCCGGGCGACCGAGAAGCTCCGGGCCCGCCGCGCCCCCGAGGGCATCGACGAGGCCCCGACGCCCGAGGAGATCAGCGCGCCCGAGGACCTCGAGGACGACGAGTTCGACGACGAGTACGTGGACGAGGACGAGCTCGAGGACGACGAGACCGAGGAGCGCGCCACGGTCGACGCCTGAGCGCGGCTGCGTCGGGCATCGTGGGGGAGAGCCGTCCCCACGACCCAGGAGTCGCCCGGTGACCGACACGCCCCAGGACGCGCCGCGCCGCGGAGCCGGACCCGCACCGTGGTGGCGCGACGCCGTCATCTACCAGGTCTACATCCGCAGCTTCGCCGACGCCGACGGCGACGGGATCGGGGACATCGCGGGCATCCGCGAGAAGCTGCCCTACCTCGCCGACCTCGGCGTCGACGCGCTGTGGATCAACCCCTGGTACGCGTCGCCGCAGGCGGACGCGGGCTACGACGTGGCCGACTACCGGGCGATCGAGCCGGCGTACGGCACCGTCGCCGACGCGGAGAAGCTGATCGTCGAGGCCCACGAGCACGGGCTGCGGCTGATCCCCGACATCGTCCCCAACCACACCTCCGACCAGCACGCGTGGTTCCGGGCGGCGCTGGCCGACGAGCCCGGGGCGCGCGACCGCTACGTCTTCCGGCCCGGGTCGGGCCCCGACGGTGCCGAGCCGCCGAACAACTGGCGTTCGCACTTCGGCGGGCCGGCGTGGACACGGGTGGCCGACGGCGCCTGGTACCTGCACCTGTTCGACCCCGGGCAGCCCGACCTCGACTGGTCGCACCCCGACGTCGCGGCGGAGTTCGAGGCGGTCCTGCGGTTCTGGTTCGACCGGGGCGTCGACGGCTTCCGCATCGACGTGGCACACGGGCTGGTCAAGGACCCCGGGATGCCCGACCTCCACGACGCCGACGACATGCTGGGGCGGACCTTCGGGCCGGGCGGGCACCCGTTCGTCGACCGCGACGGCGTGCTCGACGTCTACGAGTCCTGGCGGCGCGTGGCCGACGAGTACGCCGGCGACCGCATGTTCGTCGCCGAGGCCTGGACCCCGGCCCCCGAGCGCCTCGCGCGCTACGTCGCCCCGGGGCGGCTGCACACCGCGTTCAACTTCGACTACCTCGTCGCGCCGTGGGACCCGGCGGCGCTGCGCGAGACGATCGACGTCACCACCGGGCACCTGCGCGAGGTCGGGGCGGCGGCGACGTGGGTGCTGTCCAACCACGACGTCGTGCGCCACCCCAGCCGCTACGGCCGGCCGGGGCGCAGGCGGGAGGAGGTCCCGACGTCGGCGGTGCCCCCGGAGGCCGACGGCGTGCCGGACCTCGCGCTGGGCACCCGTCGGGCCCGGGCCGCGCTGCTGCTCGAGGCGGCGCTGCCCGGCGGGATGTACGTCTACCAGGGCGAGGAGCTGGGCCTGCCCGAGGTCGAGGACATCCCCGACGAGGCCCGCCAGGACCCGACGTGGGAGCGCTCCGGGCGCACGGTGCGCGGACGCGACGGCGCGCGGGTGCCCCTGCCGTGGTCGGACGAGGGCGCCTCGGCGGGCTTCAGCCCGGACGGAGCGGCGCCGCCGTGGCTGCCGCAGCCGGAGGGCTGGGCGCGCTACGCCGCGGCGCGTCAGGAGGGCGACCCCGATGCGGTCCTCGAGCTCTACCGCACCGTCCTGCGCCGCCGTCGCGAGCACCCGGCGCTGGGCGACGGGGAGATGACGTGGGTCTCCGAGCCCGGTGACGCCGTGCTGCACCTGCGCCGCGAGCCCGGCTTCGCCTGCGTCGCCAACCTGTCGGACGCACCCGTGGACCTGCCCGCCCACGACGAGGTCCTGCTGACCAGCGTGCCGCTCGAGGACGGTCGTCTCGGCGCCGACGCCGCGGTGTGGCTCGCCGTGCCCTGATCAGTGCTCGGGGGGCGGTGGCCAGGGCTCGTCGTCCACCGCGGGGATCGCCGAGGCCGTGTCGGCGACGAGGGCGCGGGCCGCGGAGTCGGTCGGGGCGCGCTCGGCGAGCGCCTCGAGCGCGCGGTCGGTGCCGACGTCGGCGCCCTCCTGCTCGGAGAGCAGCCAGCGCACCTCGAGCAGGTCGCAGTACGCCTGCACCGCCGTGCCCCGGTGGCGCACCGCGGCGTGGGCCCGGCGCATGCCCGGGGTCAGGACGTCGTGCAGCCAGCTCGCGATCGCCTCCCCCTCGCCCACCCGGTAGGGGTGCTCGCGGGCGATCGTGCGCTGGTGGGCCCGCAGGTCGCCCAGCAGGATGCGGGCCTGCCCCTCGCCCACCTCGAGACCCGTCAGCTCGCGCAGGTAGCGGGCGTGGTGGTTGCGCTCGCCGACCATGACGCGCAGGCGGACCGTGCCCTCCCCCGACCCCTCCGCCGGCGCCAGGACGACCTCGTCGACGACGTAGCCCAGGTCGTTGAGCTCGCGCACCGTGCCCTCGATGCGGTAGCGGTCGCCGAACGCGAACTGCGGCTGGGTGTGCAGCACCTCCCACAGCGCGTCGTAGCGCGCCGGGAGATCGGTCGCCTCCGCGATGAGCTGCTCGTCGATCTCGGGCGGGCGCCCCAGGCTCGCGGCCAGGTCGACCATCCCCGAGGCCACGTTCTCGACGAGGATCTCCAGGTCCTGGGCGCGCTGGCCGTCCGAGAGCGACGGGTGCACCTCGCTGGTCTCGGCGTCGACGAGCCACGCCTGGAACAGCTGGCCGTCGCGGGAGAACAGCGTGTTGGCCAGCGAGCAGTCGCCCCAGTAGACGCCGTGGCGGTGCAGCTCCACGAGCAGGCCGACCATCGCGTCGAACAGGCGCGCCCGGTGCGCGGGCCGGTTGGGCGGCAGCCGCGCGATCAGCCGCCGGTACTGCCACGAGCCGCTCAGGTAGTGGGTGAGCAGGATCGAGCAGTCGTGGTCGGGCTGGGTGACCAGGCCCGCGGGGCGCACGGCCGGCAGACCGGTGGCCTCGAGGCGGCGCAGCACGTCGAACTCCCGGCGCGCGACACGCGGCGGCAGCTCCTTGAGCGCCCACAGCTCCCCGTCGACCTCGACGAAGCGCACCAGGTGCCGGCTGGGGCCGACGGGAAGCTCGCGCAGCGGGACCTCGGCGGGGTCCCAGTCGCCGAGCGCCCGGTCCCACGGCAGGGCGATCATTGCGGGCGAGGGGCGGCGCAGGCGCAGGTCGGGGGCGGTCACCGGGCGGCGCCCGGGGGTGCGGTGGTGCCGCGCAGCACCAGGTGGGTCGGCAGCATCTCGGCGGGCGGCACCCGGGGCGGCGCGCTGCCGCGCAGGGCGTCGACGACGAGCTCCCCGGCTCGCCGACCCTGCTCGCGCACGGGCTGGGCCACCGTCGTGAGGTCGGTGAGGGCGGCCAGCGGGTGGTCGTCGATCCCGATCACCGAGAGGTCCTCGGGCACGCGCAGGCCGGCGCGGCGCAGCGTGCGCACCGCGCCCAGGGCCATCTCGTCGCAGTGGGCGAACACCGCGGTCGGCGGCGTGCTCAGCCCGAGCAGGCGCGCCATGGCCTCGGCGCCGCCCTCGCCGCTCCAGGGCGCGGTCGCCACGAGCTCCTCGTCGGGCTCGGCGCCCGCGTCGCGCAGCGCTGCGCGCCAGGCCGAGGACCGTCCGTCGGGGTCGGGCGAGAGCCGCTGCTCGTCGCCACCCGCGAGCATCCCGATCCGCCGGTGGCCGAGGTGGAGCAGGTGGTCGACGGCCCGGCGCCCGGCGCGGTGGTCGTCGATGCCCACCGAGGGGTAGGACGCCACCCGGCCCCCCGCGGCGACGACGGCGACGCCCAGCGACGCCAGGCGGGCGTGCTCGGCCTCGTCGACGGCGAAGGCCAGCACCACGACCGCGTCCACCTTGCGCCGCGCCGGGAGCCGGGCGAAGAAGTCCCGGCGGTCCTCGGGCCCGCCCACGCGGAAGAGCACGAGGTCGAGCTCGGCGGCGCGCAGCTCGGCCTCGAGGCCCTCGATGAGCTCACCGAAGAACCAGCGCGACGGGTGCGGCACGAGCACCGCGACCCGGCCGGTCGGACCGCCCGCGAGCCGGCTGGCCTCCGGCGAGGCGACGTAGTCGAGCGCGGCCGCCGCCTCGCGGACGCGGTGACGGGTGGCCTCGGCGACGTGCGGGTGGTCGCCGAGCGCGCGGGACGCGGTGGCCGCCGAGACGCCGGCCCGGCGGGCGACGTCGTCGAGGGTCACCCGGGCCACGGCGCGCAGAGGCACCCGGCCCTGCGGTTCGGCCGTGTCCCCGGTCACAACCCGAGCATGGCACGCGGTGTGGAAGCGGTTCCAGAACCCCGACGCCGGACTGGGCCGCCCGCTCCACCGTGTTGCCCCAGACGTCACAGAGTCACCGTGTGATCGCGCCGCGCACTTGACTTGTGAGACACACATCACCACCCTCCGTCCGGAAGCGCTTTCATCACGCGGCCGGGAGGGGACGAGCAGCATGCGCCACCCACGACGGCGGTTGCGGTGGTCGTTGACCGTCGTGGTCGCGGTGCTCGCCGCGCTCGTCTCGGCGTGCGGGTCCGCGCCGGCGGGCCCGCCGGTGCTCACCTGGTACATCAACCCCGACGACGGGGGCCAGGCCGAGATCGCCGCTCGCTGCACCGCGGCGTCCGGGGGCCGCTACACGATCGTGACGTCGACCCTGCCGCGTCAGGCCTCCGAGCAGCGCCAGCAGCTCGTGCGCCGCCTCGCGGCCAACGACTCGTCGATCGACATCATGAGCATCGACCCGCCCTACGTGCCCGAGTTCGCGCAGGCGGGTTTCCTGGCCCCCATGCCCCCGGCGATCGAGGCGGCGGCGCGCGAGGACCGCGTGCCCAGCTCGATCGAGGCCTCGACCTGGCAGGGCCGCCTCGTCGCCGTGCCGTTCTGGGCGAACACCCAGCTGCTCTGGTACCGCAAGTCGGCGGTCGCGGCGATGGGCATCGACATGAACCAGCCGGTGACCTGGGACCAGCTCATCCAGGCCGCCGCCCGGGCCCGCACCCAGTTCGCCGCCCAGGGCGTGCGGGGCGAGTCGCTGACGGTGTGGGTCAACGCCCTCATCGAGTCCGGCGGCGGCTCGGTCATCACCAACGTCGGCGAGACCGACCCGGCGCTCGTCCAGCTCGGCCTCACCGCGCCGCCCGGCATCGAGGCGGCCCGCATCCTGCGCACGTTCGGCGACGCGGGCATCGCCCCGCCGGGGTTCCCCACCGCCGACGAGGACACCAGCTCCGACACGTTCCAGTCCGGGGCCGCCGCGTTCATGGTCAACTACCCGTTCATCTGGGGGAAGGCGACCTCGGCGGTCGAGGAGGGCTCGATCCCGCAGTCCGTCCCCGACGACTACGGCTGGACCATCTACCCGCGCACCGCGCCGGACCTGCCGAGCGCGCCGCCCCTCGGTGGCATCAACCTCGGCGTGGGCGCGTTCAGCGCGTACCCGGACCTGGCCTACGACGCCACCACCTGCATCACCCGTCCGGACAACTCCGCCTACTACATGGTCTCCAACGGCAACCCGTCCTCGCGGCTCTCGGTCTACTCCGACCCCGCCGTCCTGGCCGAGTTCCCGATGGCCCCGACCATCCGCGATTCGCTGACCCAGGCCAAGCCGCGACCGCAGACCGCGTACTACGCCGAGGTCTCCGGTGGCATCCAGCGCACCTTCCACCCGCCGGGGTCGGTCACCCCCGGCGCCACCAACGAGGCCGCCACGGCCCTCATCACCGCGGTGCTGCGGAAGGAGGCCCTGCTGTGAGCCAGACCCTGGAACGACCCACCGGCGCTGTCGACCCGTCGGCCACGGGCGGCCGGGGCGACAAGTCGAAGGCCGAGCGCCGGTTGGGCTGGTACCTCGCCGGGCCCGCCTTCGTCGTGATGCTGCTGGTCACGGCCTACCCCATCGTGCAGGCGGTCTACGACTCGCTGTTCGACTACCGCCTCACCGACCCGGAGAACTCGTCGTTCGTCGGGCTCGGCAACTACGGGGTCATCCTCACCGACTCGGTCTGGTGGATCGCCTTCGGCGTCACCGCGTTCATCACCGTGGTGACGGTGGCGGTCGAGCTGGTCCTCGGCTTCGGCCTGGCGCTGGTCATGCTCCAGGCGCTGCGGGGGCTGCGACCGGTCCTGCGCACGGTCATCCTCATCCCCTACGCGGTGATCACCGTCGTCTCCGCGTTCGCCTGGCAGTTCGCGTTCAGCGTCGACTCCGGCTTCGTGAACTCCTGGTTCTCCTGGGTGCCGGGCGTGGCGGCGGACACCGACTGGTTCGGCACGCAGGGCGCGTCGCTGTTCGTCATCTGCCTCGCGGAGATCTGGAAGACCACACCGTTCATCTCGCTGCTGCTGCTCGCCGGCCTCGCCCAGGTGCCCGACGTGCTCCAGGAGGCGGCCAAGGTCGACGGGGCGACGTGGTGGCAGCGCCTGCGGAAGGTCACGCTGCCGAACATGAAGGCGGCGATCATGGTCGCCGTCCTGTTCCGCACCCTGGACGCGTTCCGGGTCTTCGACTCGGTGTTCGTCATGACCGCCGGCGCGAACAACACCGAGACCGTCTCGTTCCTGGCCTACCGGCAGACCATCGAGCGGGTCGAGATCGGGCTGGGATCGGCGGTGTCGGTGCTGCTGTTCCTGTCGGTCGTGTTGATCAGCGCCCTGTTCATCAAGGGCTTCAAGGTCGACCTGTCCCAGGCGCGAGGGGAGTAGCCGGTGTCCACGCGCGAAAAGGTCGGCTGGGGGGTCGGCGGCCTCGTCATCATCGTCTACTGCCTGTTCCCCGTGGCGTGGATCGTGTCGCTGTCGTTCAAGTCCTCCGACGACATCGCCAACGGGCAGTTCCTGCCCACCGTGTTCTCCTCGGAGAACTACCAGCAGATCCTCGTCGGGGACGCGGCCGGGCTCTTCCTCCCGGCGCTGGTCAACTCGTTCGGCATCTGCCTCATCGCGACGGCGATCTCGTGCCTGCTGTCGATGTTCGCCGCGTACGCGATCGCGCGGCTCGACTTCCCGGGCAAGAGGATCATCCTGTCCACCGCGCTGGCCGTCGCGATCTTCCCGGTGATCTCGATCGTCACGCCGCTGTTCAACCTGTGGCGCCAGATCGGGCTCTACAACACCTGGCCCGGTCTGATCATCCCGTATCTCTCGCTGACGCTGCCGATCTCGATCTGGACGTTGTCGGCGTTCTTCCGCGAGATCCCGTGGGAGATGGAGCAGGCCGCGCAGGTCGACGGGGCCACGCCCTGGCAGGCGTTCCGCAAGGTGATCGTCCCCCTGGCCGCGCCCGGCGTGTTCACCACGGCGATCATCGCGTTCTTCCTGGCCTGGAACGACTTCGTCTACGGCATCTCGCTGACGTCGACCGAGGCGGCGCGCCCGGTGCCCGCGGCGCTCGGCCTGTTCTCCGGGGCATCGCAGTTCGAGTCGCCCAACGGCCCGATCGCGGCCGCCGCGGTGATCGTGACGATCCCGGTCATCGTCCTCGTGCTGCTCTTCCAGCGACGCATCGTCGCCGGTCTCACCAACGGCGCCGTGAAGGGATAGGCGAATCACCCATGGCCTCGATCGAGATGAGCCACATCGTCAAGAAGTACGGCGACGGCTTCCCTGCCGTGAACGACGTGAGCCTCGACATCGACGACGGCGAGTTCATGATCCTCGTCGGGCCGTCGGGCTGCGGGAAGTCGACGCTGCTGCGCATGATCGTCGGGCTCGAGGACATCACCTCGGGCGACATGGTGATCGCCGGCAACCGCGTCAACGACAAGGCGCCGCGCGACCGGAACCTGTCGATGGTGTTCCAGAACTACGCGCTCTACCCGCACCTGAGCGTGTACGAGAACATCGCGTTCCCCCTGCGCCTGGCGAAGGTGGACGACGGCGAGGTGCGCCGCCGCGTCGAGGAGGCCGCCGACGTCCTCGAGCTCCGCGAGCACCTCGAGCGCAAGCCCGCCAACCTCTCCGGCGGCCAGCGCCAGCGCGTGGCCATGGGCCGGGCGATCGTCCGGTCGGCCGACGCGTTCCTGTTCGACGAGCCGCTGTCGAACCTCGACGCGAAGCTGCGCGGGCAGATGCGCACCGAGATCTCCCGGCTGCAGCGCCGCCTGGGCATCACCACGGTCTACGTCACCCACGACCAGACCGAGGCCATGACCCTCGGCGACCGCGTCTGCGTGCTGCGCAAGGGCGTCATCCAGCAGGTCGCGTCGCCCCGCGAGCTCTACGAGCAGCCGGTCAACCTCTTCGTCGCCGGGTTCATCGGCTCGCCCCCGATGAACTTCCTGCCCGCGACCGTCGAGGGCACCAGCCTCTCGACGCCGTTCGGCGCGATCGAGCTCGGCGAGGAGCGCGCCGAGAAGATCGCCGGCCACGACCTGCTGCTCGTGGGCATCCGACCCGAGTACTTCGAGGACGCGTCGCTGGTCGACGAGGCCAAGAAGCCGCACGGATCGACGTTCACCGCGAAGGTCGACGTCACCGAGTGGCTCGGCGACGCCCAGTACGCGTACATCCCGTACGAGGCGCCGACCGAGGTCGCCGAACAGCTCAAGGAGCTCTCCCGCGAGCTCGACTCCGACCAGCTGCGCACCCAGGCCGTGGTGTCCATCGACTCGACCAGCCGCATCCGTGAGGGCCGCGAGGCGGAGTTCTGGCTCGACACCCGCAAGGTGCACGTCTTCGACCCGAAGACGGGCGAGAACCTCACCCGCGACGCCGAGGCGGGGCGCAAGCTCACCGAGATGGCCACCGAGGACCGCGTCGAGCAGGTGGAGCAGGCGCGCGTTTGAGCTGCGCTCTCGTGAGTGCCTTCCCGTGTCCTGACACGGGAAGGCACTCACACCTCCAGGCGCCGGGCGGGGCCGAGCGAGAGATCGTCCGGTCCGCCGGTCACCCTCGGGGACCGGGACGCGATGCCGGAACGTGTCGGAGATCCGTTCGTGGGCCGTCGGGGCCCTGGCCGTGGTGGCGATCGCCGTGGGTGCCGGCGCCGGGGTGCAGATCGCGAGGACCAGCGACGTCCCGGTCGCGCCGGTCGTGGCCGCCGTCCCCGCGGCGCCGGCGGTGACGGCGCCGCCGACGACCGCGCCCCCCCCGGCCGGCGTCCCCCCCCCGACCACCACGACCCCCTCGGCGACCACCCGCGCGACGACGACCCGGCCGACCACGTCCCGGACCACCCGGGTGCCCCGGTCGACCACCGTGCGGGAACGGCCCGTCGTCGACAGCGACGGCCCGGTGATCGACGGCCAGTCCGCCGCGCAGGCCTACCGCGGGTGCGTGGCCGCGTCGAACTCGCCCGGTCCGCTGGCGTGCCGCGCGCTCGTCGACGCGGGTGTGCGGAGCGAGTGACCTGGCTGTGAGCGCTTGTCCGTGCTCGAGCACGGGCAAGCGCGCACGAGAGCGAAGCTCACAGGCGGTGCCAGGCCTGCGCCAGGGCCGAGGCGATGGGGACGATGACGCGGCGCTCGTTCCAGTAGTACGGGTGGGCCAGCGGCGTCAGCCCGAGGGGCCAGGGACCGACGGTGACGCGACGGTCCTCGGTCACCGCGGCGGCCCAGGCGTCGGACAGCGGGCGCAGCGGCGAGCTGATGACGTCGTCCGGGTCGTAGACGTTGATCCACTCGCCGCGCTGGCGGGGGTGCTTCTCGCCGAACCCCGGGTGCGGCACCGTCAGCGGCACCCCGAACCCCGGGTGGCGCTGCGCCCACAGCGCCAGCGGGCTGCCCAGCGTGTAGTACCAGCCGAAGGTCTCGCCGCGCTCGATCGGCGTGTCCCCGAGCTCGGCGCGGGCCTGCGGCGCCAGCGGCGTCCCCTCGCCCGCGCTCCGCAGGTCGTAGAGGAAGTCGCTGGACACGACGCTGCCGAGGCTGTGCCCGAGCACCGCGAGCGGGGCGTCGCCGCCCGCCTTCTCCGCCAGGGTGTGCAACGAGCGGGCGAGGGTGGCCTGGACCTGCTCGTAGTGCCCCGTCCCGTCGTCGGTGCCCGAGTGGTAGGCGACCGCATCGCCCAGGTAGTGCACGATCAGCCAGCGCAGGGTCGGGAAGTGGGCGTCGCCCAGGCCGGGCAGCCACCGCAGCCCCGCGGTCGACGCCGCCGCGAGCAGCGCCAGCGTCGAGCCCTGGCTGGCCCGGCTCGCGAGGGTGTCGAGCACCCCGAGCAGGAAGCGGGAGCTCGAGCCACCGAGGCGCTCGCTGAGCTGCTCCTGCCCCGGCTCGAACACCGGCGCCCAGAACGCCGGCTCCATCACCAGCGCCTCGGACGCCGGGACGCCGGCGATGCGGGTGAACTCCTCGCCCAGCAGGCGCATGGCGCGGGCGGCGTACTGGTCGCCCGCGCTCTCGACGCCGTGCACGAGCATCACGGCGAGCTTGCGGCGTGTCACTTCGCGTCGGTCAGCTCGGCGTACGGGGTGCGCAGGCCGTCGCGGACCAGCGCCGCCAGGGCATGGCGATGCCGGACGAACAGCACGATCGCGGCGATCAGGTAGACGCCGGAGAGGATCAGCAGCTCGAGCTCCTGCAGCGGCGGTGGGAGGGTGGCGGCGAGGACGAACTGCGCGGCGAACAGCCCGAGCAGGCTCAGCGCGCCGTTGACCGTGATCGACAGCGTGACCAGCAGCGCCACCGCGAACAGCGACTGGGCAGCGGTGATCAGTAGCTCCTCGCGCTGCACGACGTCGATGGGCAGGCCGTTGAACGAACCCGCGGACAGCGCGAACACGATCGGCAGCGTCCCGACCAGCAGCGACCACTGGTTGACCTTCGACGACACCAGGGTGGCGAGCGCGTCGGTGGTCTTCAGTCGCCAGGCGTAGAGACCGGCGACCAGCAGCTCGGGGGCCTCGGAGGCGAGCGGGGCGAGCCACTGGACGAGGAAGAACTGGCTGATGCCCAGCTCGGTGCCCGTCTGGACGAGTGAGTCGGCGAACGGCTCGGCGCACAGGACGATGATCACGGCGGCCACCACGAAGAGCCCGATGTAGCCCGTGCGGCGCTTCCCGGCATCCATCCGGCCGACCCAGGCCGACGGGCCGATGAGGTCGGGATCCTCGGCGGGGGCCTTCGCCACGCGGATGCTGTAGAGCACGAAGATCCCGACGAGGACGACGGTGTCGACGAGCGTGAGGCTCTCCCGCAGCGGGAGGGTCAACGAGTAGACGGTCGCGAGGAGCAGGAACACCAGCGGCACGGCGTCGGTGCGCAGCAGGGTGACCTTCGTCGGCTTGCCCGGCTCGTGCGACGTCCCCGCTCCGCCGGCCTCTCCCGCGTCGGCACCCCCGCGGCGCAGGCGGATCGCGGCGAGCAGCACCACGAGTGCCCACCCGACGCCGACGAGGATCCGGTTGGCGCCGGTCATGTTGGCCAGCGCCAGCCCGCACGGTGACTGCTCGGTCGAGCCCGGCGGCAGGCAGGTCGGGCCGTACTGCGCGTAGGCCTCGCCGCCCTGGATCGTGAAGACGAAGTCGACGGCGTACTCGGGCAGCACCGCGACGAGGGCGAGCAGCGCGATCGCGAGACCCGCCGAGATGTCGACCTGCGCGGCCTCCGCGGCCCACGACAGCAGGAACGCCGCGCCGACGATCGCCACGCCGTAGAGCAGGGCGTCGACGGGGTGCGACAGCGAGAGCCCCACGACGTGCAGCACGAGGCCGGGCAACGCGATGGCCACCGCCCCCGCGACCAGCAGGGGCGAACGGTCTCGCTGGCGCGCCGTGCTCGCGCTGCTGGTGGCCATGTCCGGGTCTCTACCCTTCTGCGCAGCCCCACAGACGCCCGACGCGCCCGTGCGGAAGTGACGTCCTCGTCGGCGGGGCGCTGCGCAGGTGGTTTGCCTTCCCCGGGTCGCCTCCGGCACGGTGCGGTGCCGGCATCCCCTCCCCGATCCGCTCCCCCGAGGTCCTGCCGTGCCGTTCTCCCCTGTACCGGCCCTCGACGCGCTCGTGCACACGGGCCTCCAGGTCGCCCTCATCGTCGTCGTCGCGGTGGTCGTGCGGGCCGTCGTGGTGCGCATCATCGGGCACGTCGGCGCCGGCGCCGGCGTGCCCGGTCTCGTGACGCTGCTGCGGCGGCGCCGCGGTGTCACCGACGCCGACCGCATCCGCGCGTTCGGCTCCGCCCGCCGCGCCCAGCGCGCCCGCACGGTCGGGTCGGTGATCGGTAACGCCGCCACCATCCTGATCTTCGGGACGGCGTTTACGATGGCCCTGGGCCAGGTCGGCGTGAACCTCGCGCCGGTGCTGGCCTCGGCCTATGTGCTCGGACTGGCGGTCGGCTTCGGCGCGCAGAACCTGGTCCGGGACTTCCTGTCTGGGATCTTCATGCTCCTCGAGGACCAGTACGGCGTCGGCGACCACGTCGACCTCGGCGACGCCGTCGGCACCATCGAGCGCGTCGGGCTGCGCACGACGACGGTCCGCGACGTCGCCGGCATGGTCTGGTACGTGCGCAACGGGACCATCGAGCGTGTCGGCAACGGGTCCCAGGACCACGCGGTCGCCGTGGTCGACGTGCCGCTGGCCATCGACACCGACATCACCCACGCCGCCGCGATCGCCGAGACCGCGGCCGCCGCGGGCATCGAGGAGGCCGGCCACGGCGCCGACGTGCTCGGGGCGCCGCAGGTGCTGGGTGTGGAGTCGCTCTCGGCGTCGGGCATGACGCTGCGGCTGACCGTCCGGACCGAACCCGGTCGCCAGTGGGCGGTCCAGCGGACGGTGACCGAGCGCGTCGTCTCGGCCCTGCGCGCGGACGACGTGGCGCTCGCCGCGGTCGCCGTCTGATGGCCGGGAGGTGACCGCCGTGTGACGTCCGCGTCGCGGGGCGCTCCCGACGTGCGGACCTCACACGAACGGGCGCAAGATCGGAGCGTGATCGTCGGTCCGTCCCGTCGTGCACCCCGCCTCGTCGCCGCCGCGCTGGTCGCGGCGGCCTTGGTGGGCGGGTGCGCCCGCGCCGACGCCCCGCCCTCGGCCGCGGCGCCCGTGCCGACCGCGACCACGCCGCCCCGCACCACCACGCCGTCCCCGACGACGACCCCGCCCGCGCCCACCCCGTCGCGCGCACAGGCCGCCGTCGACGCCATCGCGCCCGCCGAGCGCGAGCGGCGCAGCGTCACGCTCGGCGTCGCCGTGCTCGACCGCACCACGGGCCAGATCACCACCAACAGCGAGGGCGACACGCCGCTGCGCGCGGCGTCGGTGGCCAAGCTGTTCACCGTGGTCGACGTGCTGACCCGGCGGGCCGCGGGCGAGGCGACGGTGACCCCGGCCGACGAGCAGCGCATCCGCCGGGCGCTCAGCCTCAGTGACGACGAGGCGATGAACGGGCTGTACTCGCGCTTCGGGGGCCCGGAGGGCATCCAGCGGGTGGCGGCGCTGCTCGGGCTGGCACGGACGAGCCCGCCGGCGCGAGTGGGTCAGTGGGGCGAGGTGGAGACCTCGGCGCGGGACGTCGCCACGCTGTACCGCTTCGTCCTCACGCAGCTCCCGCCCCCCGACCGCGACCTCGTGCTGAGCTCGCTGGAGGCGGCACCGGAGACGGCCGCGGACGGGTTCGACCAGGGCTTCGGCCTGCTCGACCCCGCCCGGCGCGGCTCCGCGGCGGCGAAGCAGGGCTGGCTGTGCTGCCTGGAGTCGAGCATCGACCTGCACTCCACCGGTCTGCCGGACGCCGAGGGCCGCTACGTCGTGGTGCTGCTGTCGAACCAGCCGCGGGGCTACGACGCCGCCCGCACGGTGCTCGACGACGCCGCGGGCGCGGCCCGGGACGCGCTGGCGTCCTGACCTAGGCTCGGGTGTCGTGCAGAGCCTCGCCCTCGTCGACGACTGGCCCGTCGAGCACGCCGCCGCGGGGGTGGTCGGCGCCGACGGCACGGTGCGGGGCACCCGGGGCGACACGGCCCGCCGCTTCCCGCTCGCCTCGGTGACCAAGCCCCTGGTGGCGTGGGCGGCGCTGGTGGCGGTCGAGGAGGAGGCCGTGACCCTCGACCAGCCCGCCGGCCCCGAGGGCTCGACGGTGCGCCACCTGCTCGCGCACACCTCCGGCCTGGCGTTCGGCGAGCACCGCGCGGTCGCCGAGCCCGGGGCGCGGCGGCTGTACTCGTCGGCCGGGTTCGAGGTGCTGGCCGCGACCATCGAGGACGCGACCGGCATCGCCTTCGCCGACTACCTGCACGAGGCCCTCCTGGCCCCGCTCGGGATGGCGTCGACGACCCTCGACGGCTCGCCGGGCCACGGCGCCACCTCCACCGTCGACGACCTCCTGCGCCTCGCCACCGAGATGCAGGCACCGACCCTGCTCGACCCCGACACGGTGCGGGAGGCCACGAGCGTCCAGTTCCCGGGCCTCAACGGCACGATCCCGGGCTTCGGGCACCAGAAGCCCAACGACTGGGGGCTGGGCGTCGAGCTGCGCGACGGCAAGAGCCCCCACTGGACGGGCTCGCGCAACGCCCCGGGCACGTTCGGGCACTTCGGCCAGTCAGGCACGTTCCTGTGGGTCGACCCGGACGCCGGCGCGGCGTGCATAGCGCTCACCGACCGGGACTTCGGCGACTGGGCGAAGTCCGCCTGGCCCGCACTCTCCGACGCGGTGCTCGCCGACCTCTAGCTCGCGGGCCGTGACGGCACGGCACGCTCCGCGTGCCAGCGTGGCCCCCACGCTGGAACGGGGGCTGGTCAGCGGGGGACGACGAGCACGAGGGCGTGCTCGCCGGCCTGTTCCACCCGCAGACCGGCGTCGCGCAGCAGCGCCAGGACCCCGCCGGCGTCGCGCGGCCGGCGCCGGGACGACGCGAGCAACCGGGCCGCGTGGCCCTTGTGCGCCTTGTTGGCGTGGCTGACGACCGTGCGCGAGCCGTCCGCGGCCTCGCTGTGCACGTCCAGCGTCACCGCGCCCCGCGCCGGGCCGAGCGCGGCGTACGGGCCCGAGCGCAGGTCGACGACGAGGTCGTCCACCTCGCCCAGCAGCGGCGCCAGCTCCGGGCGCCACAGCGTGCGCAGCCCGTCGCGTCCCGGCAGCGCGCTCCCCGCCGACAACCGGTACGCCGGGATCGGGTCCGTGCCCCCGACCAGCCCGAACAGCGCCGAGCAGACGACCACGCGGCGCCGGGCCGCCATGGTCAGCGACGCCGCGTCCAGCGCGTCGTAGAGCACGCCGGTGTACCGGCGCAGCGCCGGCGTCGTGGGCGAGCTCCACAGCGCGGCGTTGCGGGCGATCTCGTCGTCCTGGCGCTCGGAGACGTCCAGCGCCGCCCGGGACGCGGGCAGGTCGGCGGCCAGCGCGACCACCTCGTCGACCAGGACCTTCCGCGTCGGGTTGAGCGACGGGAACGACAGGGCGTCGAGGTCCAGGGGCCGCCCGCGGCCGCCGGTGGCCTTGGTCTCCGACGGGGGCAGCACGACGAGCACGGCCCCAGGTTCTCACTCCCGCTCGACACGCCGCCGCCCCCGCTCCGGGCACGACGACTCGACCACCAGCCGTCGGCGTCCTGCACCGCGCCCGGCATCGAGCCGAGGACCGCGCGGACCGCCCGGCGAACCCGGGCTCGGCGCGGACGAACTCGCTCCACAGCACCATCTCGGCAGGATGGACCCGACCCCCGACAGCGAGGACGTCGTGAGCGAACGCGGGACGCAGACCTGGCGCGACGAGGTGCTGGCCTGGGTCACCGAGGCCACCGGCCTGCACCCCACCGGCGAGGTCACCCAGCGCCACCGGGCCTGGTCGACGGTGCTCCGGGTGCCGACGGCCGAGGGCCCGGTCTGGGTCAAGGAACCGTGTGCCGGCATGGCCCACGAGGTCGGGCTGCACACGCTGCTCGCCCGCCTCGCGCCCGACGCCGTCGCGACCCCGCTGGCCGTCGCCGGTCGGCGGCTGCTCCTGCCCGACACCGGCCCGAGCGTGCGCGACACCGGCACGGACCCGTCCGCCGCCCTCACCGAGGCCCTGCCCCGCTACGCCCGCGTGCAGCGCGCGGTGGCCGGGCACCTCGAGGCGATGCGCGCCCTCGACGTCCCCGACGCGACGCCGCCGGCGCTGCCCGCCCGGTACGCGGAGGCCGTCGCGACGATCGGCCCCGCCACCGCCCCGGTCGCGGCGTGGGCCGAAGCCCTCGACGGCACCGCCCCGAGCACCGTCGACCACCAGGACCTCCACGCGGGCAACGTCCTGCTCGACGGCCGCTTCGCCGACTGGGGCGACGCCGTGCTCGCCCACCCCTTCGCGAGCCTGCTCGTCGCGCTGGGCTCGCTGCGGCGCGTGCTCGAGGTCACCCCGGACGACCCCGCGATCACCCGGCCGCGGGACGCCTACCTGGACGTGTTCGCCGACCTCGCGCCGCACGACGAGCTCCGGGCCCTCGCCGAGACCGCCTGCCGGGCCGCGGTGATCGCCCGCGCCCTGACCTGGACCCGCGGCCCGGCCGCCGACCCGCGCTTCGCCGACGCGCCCCGGGAGACGCTGGCGGCCCTCGGCGACCCCGACTGGCTCGCGGGCACCTGAACGGCGCTCCGGACCCTCGGGCGGGTGTCCGGAGACGATCACGGGGCCCGCTGGAGGCCCTCCCGCGCCGGCATCCTGAACGTCTACCAGTACCAGGACGAGGTGCTGGACTTCGCCGACGGACGCCTGCTCCTGCGCGGGGTGAACGGGTCGGGCAAGTCGACGGCGATGAACATGCTGCTGCCGTTCCTGCTCGAGGCCGACGTCCGCAAGATCGACGCCGCGGGCGAGCAGCGCGGGGTGCTGCGCAGCTGGATGCTCTCCGACCACGACGACACCCAGCGCACGGGCTACCTGTGGATCGAGTTCGCACGGGCGGGTGAGTACCGGACGGTCGGTTGCGCACCCGCGCCAACCGCAGCACCGACCGCGTCGCCACCTGGTGGTTCTCGACCGACCGCCGCGTCCGGATCGACCTGCGCCTGACCGAGGCCGACGTCCCGTTCTCGGTCGACGTGCTGCGCTCCGAGCTCGGCGCGCGGGGCCAGGTGTTCACGTCCACCGCCGAGTACCGCGCCGAATCGGCCGCTGGTTCTTCGGCGGCGTCGACCCGACGGCGTACTTCCGGCTGCTGCACCAGGTCCGCAACCCCCGCGTCGGCGACCGCATCGACACCGACCTGCCCCGCACGCTGCGCGAGGCGCTGCCGCCGGTGCCCGAGGACGCGGTGCACGACGCGGCCCAGCCGCTCGAGGACCTCGAGGACCACCGCCGCAACGTCACCGACCTCGCCCGCACCGCGCAGGCGCTGGACGGGGCGGTCGAGACCTACACCGACTACGCCCGCCGCGTGCTCGCCGCCACCGTCGACGAGACGGCGGCCGCGGTCGATGCCGCGCGCACCGCGGCCAGGCGCGTCGACCGCGACCGCGGCGGGGTCGACAAGGCCGCCGCGGCGCAGGAGACGGCGGTCGCGGCGGTGGGCGACCTCGCCGACGAGCACGCCGAGGCCACCGCGGAGCGGGCCGGCCTCGCGGCGCTGCCCGAGTACACCGCGCACGCCGACCTGGTGCGACGCCGCGACGAGGTCGCCCGCGCCGACTCCCACGTCGCCACGCTCGACGGCCACCGCACCCGGGCGCGCGACCGGGTGGTCGCGGCGGCCGCCTCGGTCCCCGCGGCCCGCGGACAGCTCGACTCCGACCTCGCGGGGGTCGCCGAGCACCTCCGAGCGGTCGTCGACGCCGCCCGGGCCGCCTCGGCGCCGGGCGTGGTCGCGCAGCTCCCCGACCCACCGGCACCGGTGACCGAGCCCCGTCGCGACGAGGTCGGCGAGACCACGGTTGACGTGCCGGCGGACCCCGACGACGACCTCCCCGGCGACCTCGAGCTGACGACCGTCGCCGACGCCCTGCGCGCCCCACCGCACGACCGTCCGCGACGTTGCCGAGCACGCCCGCGACGCCCGCCGTGCCACCGAGGCCGCCGACGCGAGGACCCCGTCGTGCTCGCCGGCGACCTCGAGCCCGCGCGGTTCGCCGAGCTCCGCCGCCACGCCGGCGACGAGGCGCGCCGGATCGAGGCGCGCACCGGGCTCGTGGTCGAGGCGCGCGAGGAGGGCTTCGCCGCGCTGGACGTCGACGGCGGCTGCTCGGACATCGCCTTCCCCGGCAGCGGCACCGTGGCGCACGCCGCGTTGTTGCTGGTCAGCGAGCTCTGAGATGCCAGCGACGTGGCGTCGCAGACACTGGGTGTCCGTATCGGTACTTCGATCACTGCCATGTAGCTGGACGGTTAATGAAACATCTGGTTACATGTTCGTCGTGATCCCCGCCGACGCGCTCGCCGATCCGGTCCGCCGGGCCATCGTCGAGCGCCTGGCGGACGGCGAGGTCGGGGCGGGCGAGATCGCCGCGGCGTTCCCGATCAGCCGCCCGGCGATCAGCCGGCACCTGCGCGTCCTGCGCGAGGCGGGGCTCGTCACGTCGCGCGTGGCCGGCCAGCAGCGCATCTACGCGCTCGACCGCCGGCCCCTCGCCGAGCTGGACGCCTGGTTGGAGCGCTTCCGGCCGCTGCCAGCACCCGGGCCCGCGAGCCGGCTCGACGCCCTCGACACCGAGATGCACCGCGGCCGGCGCGCCCGCCGGGCCGCCGACGACCCAGGAGACCGCCATGACCGCACCGCCGGCTGAGGCCCGTACCGACCCCGACGGGACGACGACGCTCGTCTGGCGCCGCGAGTACCCCGATCCCGTGGACGACGTGTGGGCCGCGATCACCGACTCCGAGCGCCTCGGCCGCTGGATCGGTACCTGGACCGGCGAGCCCCGTGTCGGCGGCACGGTCGCGTTCACGATGACCGGCGAAGTCGACGCGGGCGGCGAGGTCGCCGACCCGGTCGACGTGCGCATCCTCGCCTGCGACCCGCCGCGTCGGCTGGTCGTCGAGATGCCCGAGAGCCCGGAGCGGTCCTGGCACCTCGACCTCACCGTCGAACCCGCCGACAGCGGGGCCGTGCTGGTGTTCGCCCAGCGCCTCGCCGACGGATTGGGCCGCGAGGACGTCGAGGCCGGCTGGCGCTGGTACCTCGACCGCCTCGAGGCCGCCCTGCACGGCACCGCGATGCCCGACTGGGCGGCGTACGAGCCCGCGGGGTGAGTCCGCCGAACGCCGGACGCCAGGGAAGTTCCCACGATCATCGAACGGTGACCGCATGACCGTCCCGCCCGTCCTCCTCGGGCCGGCGTTCGATCCGCTCTGGCGCCGGGTGGCCGAGGCCCTCGACCGCCGCGGTCTCGCCGACCGCTGCCCGGTCGCGCTCCCGGAGGGTCTCGACGCCCAGGTCTACGCGGTTGGGCGACGTCCTCGGGCGACGGTTCCCGACGACCCGGCACCGCCTCGACCTCGCCGCCCTCGACGCCGGGCGGCCGCGCGCGGCACCGACCTCCGCGCCGTCCTCACCGCCGCCGGTCACGCGCCGACCGGCCGCAAGGAGGCCCGCGACGGCGAGCGGGCACGCCGGGACGCCCGCGACGGCGAGCTGGCGGACGCCGCGGCGCAACGGCTCGGCGACGAGCCCTGGGTGCACGGCTGGGTCGCGGCCGTGCGCTCCTCGCTGCCGGACAGCGATACCGCCCGACGTGCCGTCGACGTCGTCGCCCGCGTGGTCGACGACGCCACCGGCGACCGCAGTCGCGCGGAGGTCGCCGCCCGCGTCCTGGGTACTGCGCACGCCCTCGACCGCGGCACACCCGAGCACCGCTGGGTGCGGGCGGCGCTCGTCCACCGGACGGCCGATCCGGACACGAAGAACCTCTGGGCCGACGCCGGCCTGCCCGGCGACGTCGTGTCGGTGCCGACGCTCACCTGGGCGCTGCCGGTGCTCGGTGGCGGCGTCGCGGCCGGGGTCCGGGCCCTGACCAGCGCGGGCGCGCCCGCCGCCCTCACCACGCTGACCGTCCGCGACCTCGCCGTCGCCGTCCCGCGCGGCACCGTCGTGCTGTCGGTCGAGAACCCCCGGCTGCTCGAGGCGGCGGCCCAGCAGCGGCTCGCCGCCCCTCTCGTCTGCACCGGCGGCGAGCCCACCACGGGCGCGCTCGCCCTGCTCGACGCGCTGGTCGACGCCGGGACCGTCGTCCGTCACCACGGGGACATCGACGGCGGCGGTCTGCAGATCACCGCGCGCCTGCACGCTCGCGGCGTCGTGCCGTGGCGGATGACCGCGGCCGACTACCGGGCGGCGCTCGCGGTGGCCGACGTGGAGCTCCCGGCGGTCGATCCCCTGTCGGTGCCACCGACGCCGTGGGACCCGGCGCTGCAGGCCGAGGTGCAGCAGGCCGGGGTCGCCGTGGAGCAGGAGCGGGTGATGGACGAGGTGCTCGCCGCTCACGCCACCGAGGCCGGACGCCCCTGATCGGTCGGCTCCCCGCACAGCTCCCGCGCCAGCAGTGTCGCGGCGGCCGATCCCGCCGGGATCGCGAGGATCGCGACCAGCGGGATCGCCGCGAGCAGGTAGGTGGGCACGCCGACGCCCCACGTCAGCGTGCGCCGGGTGCGCAGGAGGCGGCGGCGGCCCCGGATGTCCAGCCCGCGGCGCTGCAGGGCGGGCGCGCTGAGCTCGATCATGAGCAGGCGCCCGCCGACCAGCGCCGCCGCCACGGACGCGAGCACAGGGCCGGCCACCGGCACCAGGCCCAGCAGGAACAGCGGCACGGCCGCGAGCAGGGAGAACCCGACGAGGAGCAGCCCGTCACGCACACCGCGGGCGACCGACCCCGCCCAGGACGTCGCACGCGCGGGCGGGGCGCCCAGCTCGTCGTCGACGATCTCGGCCAGCTTCTCGTAGAACGGCCCGCCGACCGTGAGGGTGACCGCCACGAAGGTCACGACGGCCACCGCCGCGGCCGCTCCCGCGATCGCGGCGCCCGCGGCGACGTGCGTGGTGGTGCGCGCTCCCTCCGACCAGCCGTCGGCGAACGGGGTGAGCGCGACGGAGAGGTCCGGCAGCCACACGACCAGCACGATCAGCGCGAGGACGTAGAACACTGAGACGATCAGGGCCGGCACCGCCCCGAGCAGGAGCAGGCGCGGGGAGCGAAGCACCGTGACCGCCCCGCGCACGAACAGCCGGAGCCCCAGCACCAGGTCCACGGTCGCGATTGTCCCGGTCAGCCGAGCCGGGCCCGGGCCCGGTCGAGCAGGGCGCGCGCCGCCGGGCTCAGCGGCGCGTCGCGGCGCCGGGCGAGGTCGACCTGCGCCCGCACCTCCGGGGTGATCGGCACCGCGCGCACGTCGGCGCGCTGCGCCACCGCCGGCGACGGGACGACGGCGATCCCGAGGCCGTGGCGCGCGAGGTCGACCAGCACGGGCGGCGAGCCCGCCTCCAGCGCCGGGCGCAGCGTCACCCCGGCGTCGGCCGCCGCCCGGTCGAGCGCCGCGCGCACCCCGGCGCCCACGGGCAGGGCGATCACCGTGTGCTCGGCGAGCTCGGCCACCGTGACCGTGTCGCCGAGGGGCCCGTCAGGCGGGAGCGCGGCGACGAGGGGGACGTCGAGGATCACGTCGACGGTGAGGTCGGCGGGCGGGTCGCCGTCGCGGCCGACCCACGCGAGGTCGAGGTCGTGGCTGCGCAGACCGTCGAGCAGCGCGTCGGTCGCGGCCTCGACCAGCCGGATCTCGACGCCCGGGTGGTCGCGGTGGAAGTCACCGAGCAGGCCGGGCAGGTCGACCACCCCGCCGCCGCGCACCATCCCGACCGACACCCGCCCGCGGACGAGGCCGGCGAGCTCGTCGGCGGTGTCGCGGACACCGGCGACGGCGGCGAGCGCCGCGCGGGCGTGGGGCAGCACCGCCTCGCCGGCCGGGGTGAGCCGCACCCCGCGCGCCGACCGGTCGAACAGCACGTGCCCGAGCTCGCGCTCGAGCCGCGCGACCTGCGCGCTGATGCCCGGCTGCGCGACGTGCTCGCGCGCCGCGGCCCGGGTGAACCCGCCCTCCTCGGCGACGGCGACGAGGTAGCGCAGCTGGTGCAGCTCCATAACGGCCAGTTCTACCAGCGAGCGGTGACAGCTCTTCGACTTCTGGACGGGCGTCGCCCACGCTCGGAGCCATGCCGCGCACCCCCGCCGACACCGCGGCCGCCTACTTCGAGGGCTGGCGGCGCCGCGACGCCGAGTCGCTGCGCGAGGTCCTCGCCGACGACATCGTCTTCGACGGACCGTTGGGCCACGTCGAGGGCCTCGAGGACAACATCGCGAGCCTGCACGGCCTGCTGGGCATCGTCCGCGACGTCGCGATCCGCCACGTGTTCGTCGACGGGCCCGACGTCGCCACCGTCTACGACCTGCACAGCACCGTCACCGCCGCCCCGATCCTCGTCGTGAACTGGAGCCACGTCGTCGAGGGCCGCATCGCCTCGATGCGCGCCGTCTTCGACCCGCGCCCGCTGCTCGGCCCCACGTGAGCAGATTTCACGGCAATAGCCGCGAAATCCGCTCACATAGGGTCGGACACGTGCGGATCGCGTCGTTGCTGCCAGCGGCCACGGAGATCGTCGGCGCGCTGGGGCTGGCCGACGACCTCGTCGCCGTGACCTTCGAGTGCGACCGGCCCGCGGACGTCCGGGCCACCCGCCCGGTCGTCGTCGACACCGCGCTGCCGGCGGGGCTCACGCCGGCGGAGATCGACGCCGTGGTCCGCGACCGGGCCGCCCGGGGCCTGCCGCAGTACGTGCTCGACCGGGACGCGCTGCGCGCGGCGGCGCCCGACCTCGTGCTCACCCAGGACCTGTGCCGGGTGTGCGCGCTGCCCGAGGCGACCGTGACCCAGGTCCTCGACGACCTCGGCCTCGACGCCGCCGTGCTGACCGTCGACCCGCACACCCTCGACGACGTGCTCGACGCGATCGCGGCCGTCGCCCGGGCGGCGGGCGGGGACGACGCCGGGACCCTGCTGGTCGCGGACCTGCAGCGACGGCTCGAGAAGATCGGCGACGCCCTCGCCGACCGCGAGAGGCCACGCGTCCTCGCCCTCGAGTGGACCGACCCGCCCTACCTCCCCGGGCACTGGGTGCCCGCGATGGTCCGGCGTGCGGGCGGCGAGCCCCTCGCCGGGATCGACGGCGGGCGCAGCGTCGCCACGACCTGGGACGACGCCCGAGCCCAGCAGCCGGACGTCGTCCTCGTCGCGCCCTGCGGGTTCGGGCTGGCCGACGCGGTGGCGCAGGCCGGGGCGATCCGCGACCAGCTGCCGGGAGCACCCCTGATCGCCGTCGACTCCGCCTCCTACGTGGTCCGCGCCGGCCCGCGGCTGGTCGACGGGATCGAGGCGATCGCCCACGCCCTGCACCCCGACGCGGTCCCGGCGCCGCCGCCGGGCCGGATCGCCGTGCTCAGCTGACCAGCCGCCGCGGCCCCGGTCCGTCCGCGGCGAGCCGGTCGTGGGGGTTGACCAGGCCGCAGCGGTCGAGCGAGAGGCACCCGCACCCGATACAGCCGGTGAAGTCGTCGCGCAGCTGCTGCAGGCGCCGGATGCGGTCGTCGAGGTCGGCGCGCCACTGCGCGGAGAGCTCCTCCCAGTCCTTGCGGTTGGGCGTGCGCCCGTCGGGCAGGGAGTCCAGCGCCGACCGGATCTCCGACAGCGGGATCCCGACCCGCTGGGCGATCCGGATGAACGACAGCCGGCGCAGCACCTCGCGGCGGAAGCGGCGCTGGTTGCCGGCGGTGCGCCGGCTGTGGATGAGGCCCTCGCGCTCGTAGAAGTGCAGCGCGGACACGGGCACCCCGCTGCGCGTGGCGACCTCGCCGACGGAGAGCTCCTGGCCGGGATGGGGGCGGGTGTGGTCGCTCACGCCCGCACCCCCTGCTCGTCCCCGGCGCGGCGCAGCGTCCGCGACCACGACGCCAGGGCGTCGAGCACGACGTCCGCCGCGGCGTCGGCCCCGGGCTCGCGAGGCTGCCCGGTCGCGGGGTCGAAGGCGCCGGCCGCCCCGTGGAAGCTGACGGTGTCGCGCAGCGCGACGGCGTGCAGCTCGGCGAGCACGCACCGCAGGTGCTCCACCGCGCGCAGCCCGCCGGAGAGCCCTCCGTAGGCGACGAAGCCCACGGGCTTGCCGCGCCACGCGCCGCCGCCCGCGTCGACGGCGGTCTTCAGCGGGCCCGGGAAGCTGTGGTTGTACTCCGGCGTGACGACGACGACCGCGTCGGCGGCCTCGAGGCGCGCCGCGAACCCGGCGTCGAGGCCCGTCTCGGCGAGGTCGACGACGTCGACGGCGAACGCGGCGCGGCGGCGCGCCTGCGCCGCGAACCACGCGGCGACGACCGGGCCGAAGCGCCCGGGGCGGACGCTGCCGACGACGACCGCGAGGCGGATCGGGGGCTCGGTGTCGCTCATGGTGAGGACGTTAGGACCTCGACCATTGTTCAGGTCAAGCGTTGATCGACGACGCGAGCAGCCGCACCGTCGCCACCGCCGCCTCCTCGGTGCGCACGCCCTCGCGCTCGGCCCACGACGACACCGTCTCGCCGGCGGCCAGCGCGGCCCCGAGGCCCGCGGTCGCCACCCCGGGGGACACCTCGGCCGTGACCACGTCGCAGGCCGCCAGCACCCGGTCGCGCCGGCGCGCGAGGTGCTCGACCAGCACGTGGCGCAGCTCGGTGAGCGCGCCGTCGTCGCCGGCCGCGAGGTCGGCCGCCGTGCTGCGCAGCACCGCCTGCAGCGACTCGGGCGGCAGGCCGGGGTCGGTGGGCCGGTCGGCGGACCGGTCGCCCGGCACGTGCCCCCGCTTGGCGTCGCGCCGCCGCTGCTTGGCGGCGCGTCGCTCGCGGTTGCCGGGCACGGAGGCATCCTCGCCCCTAGCCCGGCGCGAGCGCGTCGCGCCCCGGGGTGAGGCTGGCGGTGTCGGCCGCGGCGCGCCCGGCGGCCCAGCCCGCGCCGTTGCCGACGCTGAACCGGCGGCGGGTGACGCGGGGGAACAGCTCGCCGACCGTGCGCTCGACCACCTCGGTCCGCGCGGCGAGCACCGGCAGCAGGCCCTCGCCCAGCTCGGCGCGGGCGTGCGCCTGCGCCTCGTGGGACGCCGCCGTCAGGCGCTCGCCGATGCGCGTGGCGTAGGCGAGCAGGAACGCGTGGCGGAACGAGCGCGTCCGCGAGCGCGGCACCGCCCCGTCGGAGACCAGCATCGCCCGCCCCGCCTGGACCAGCAGGGACGTGACCAGCAGCTCGACGGTCGCGAGGTCCGTGGCGTGCCCGACGACCGTCACCATGTCCAGCGCGGCGAGGCTGACCGCGCGGCAGCGGTTGGCCGCCGCCACCTGGTGCACGAGGTTCGACTTGGCCGAGGCGTAGGGCGGGTCGAGCCACAGGCGCCGGGCCGCGGCCCGGGGCGTCGCGTCGCCCGGGCCGGCCACCACCGCCTGCTCCAGCGCGTGGCGCCCCATCAGCTCCTGCGCCTTGGCCGAGAGCGCCTCGGCCTCCTCGGGGTAGTCGGTGGACTCCGCCTTCGCCAGCAGCGCCCGCACCCGGGCGAGCACCCGGGCGTCGACGCCCTCCGGCGGCCGGGCGTCGTCGCCGAGCCGGGGCAGCGTCGGCAGCGTGCGCAGCAGCCCCACCAGGTCGGCCGCGGCCCGCAGGGCGTCGTCGGGGTCGACGCCCCGCACGGTGGACCACTGCTCGACGAGCGGGGCGTCGCGCGAGGGCCGCGCGGCACCCAGCCCCGCCAGGTCCGCCTCGGTGGCCGCGTCGCCGCGCGGGCGCCGGGCGGCCGCTGCGCCGAGCACGTCGACGGCCAGCACCACCCGCCCCGCGGGCAGGCGGCGCCGCACCACCTCGGTGACGTCGCGCGGGCCCCACCCGCGGGCGTGCACCGCGTCGGCGGCGTCGAGCAGCGCCAGGTCGGCCCCGGCTCCCAGGGCCCGCGCGGTGCCGTACCGCCGGCGCAGCACCGGGACGACGTGCTCCGCACCCGCCGCCACCAGCCCCGTCAGGAACCGCGCGACCTCGGCCGGGTCCTCCGCACTGGCGTCCACGCGCCCACCCCCTCGTCGATCCGTCACGGACTTCGACGGCCGCGCACCCCGCACGGTTCCATCGCGTGTCCCGGGTGGGCGCGCGTGCCCCTCGCGAGGGCGGGATGCGATTCTGACCCGCCAGGGGGCGAACGCGTGGAGAGGAGCGAGGGCGTGGCCGTGCCGCACGAGCCGCTCCGGATCGCGGGCGCCGCCACCGAGGGCCCCACTGATCAGATCACCGACCGCCCCGAGCACGACCCCGCCCTGCGCGACCGGGTGCAGCGCTTCGTCGGCGTGCTGCGCCGGGTTGCCCTCGCCCGGTCGCGCCCGGTGCGCCACACGCGCCACCACGTCGGCGAGCTCGCCCTCGTGGACGTCGCCGACCAGGGTGCGATCCGCCGGCCGCAGGACGGCGGCGACGAGATCCTGCGCGTGCCCGCCGGGCAGGGCGCCACGTTCGACGCGCTCTTCGACCTCATGCGCGCGGCCGCCGATCAGCCCGAGGCCGTCGAGCTGGTGCTCGCCGGCGGCCTGCTGCACGCCCCCGACCACGACGTGCGCGTGCACCTGCTGACCCGCCCCGTGCGCGTCGAGCACGAGGGGGACGCGATGGTCGTGACCCTCGCCGGCGACGCGACCCGGTGGGAGGACGACGAGCTGCTCGAGGGCACCGGGCTCGTGGACGAGGCCGCGCCGCGACCCGACGCGCCCGCCTCGCCGCTGGACGAGGACCTCGTCGGGGTCCTCGCGTCCTGGGCCGACGCCCGGCTGCGCGTCGAGCACGAGCGCGGCGACGACTGGATCGGCCCGACCGGCGCGGGGACGTGGCTCGTGCCCGCCCCGGCGATCGTCGCCCGCCGCCGCGGGGCCTCGGCGCTGCGCACGTACTACGACGCGATGGTCACCGACCTCGCGTCCGACCGCCCCCTGCCCGTCGGTCTCGCCCAGCTCGTCGCCGCCGTCGAGCCGGCCGACCGGGCGGCGTGGCTGGCGCGCACCGGCCACGACGCGACGCCGGTGACCGACCCGCTCTTCCCGCTGCCCGTCGGTGCCGCGCAGGGCCGCATCCTGTCCCGGCTGGGCCGCGACTCGGGCGTCGTCGTCGAGGGTCCGCCGGGCACCGGCAAGACCCACACGATCGCCAACCTGCTCTGCGCGCTGCTCGCCGAGGGCCGCCGCGTGCTCGTGACCAGCGAGAAGGCGCAGGCCCTGCGGGTGCTGCGCGCCAAGCTGCCGCCCGAGATGCGCGACCTGTGCATCTCGCTGGCCGGGGGTCCCAGCGACGGCGGAGACGGGGCCGACCGCGAGTTCGGCGCGGGCATCGCCGGGCTTGCCGCGCGCAGCACCGAGTTCGACCCGGACGAGGCCGACCGGGTCGTCGCCGAGCTCACCGCGCGGCGCGCCGGCCTGCGCGCCGACCGGGACGCCGCGCTCGACGCCGTCGTCGCCGCCCGCGCCGCCGAGACGGCCGTCCAGCGCGACCTCGGGCCCGCCATGATCGGCACGCGCGCCGAGGTCGCCCGCCGGGTCCTCGCCGGGCGCGAGCGCGACGGCTGGCTGGCCGACGTCGTCGGACCCGACGCCGACCTGCCCCGCGAGCCGCCGCTGCGCGTCACGGAGTTCCGCGAGCTGCGCGCACTGCTGGCCTCCGAGACGCCGGCGCGGCGCGACCGCGGCCGCCAGGTGCTGCCGCCGCCCGTCGAGCTCCCGCCCGAGGACCACGTCGCCGACCTCGTCGCCACCGTGACCCGCGGCCTCGACGCCACGTCGGGCGACGCCGGCGAGGTCGTCGCGGCGCTCGGCCGGCTGCCCGACGAGGCGGCCGCGCACCTGCCCGCGGTCAGCCGCCAGGTGGCCGACGCCCTGGCGGGCCTGGAGGACACCGGGGAGGACGCCGACTGGGCGCACGACGTCGCCGACGCCGTGCTCTCCGGGCGCGCCGGGCACCTGTGGGCGCGCACGGTCGAGGGCTTGGGCGTGGTGGACGCGGTGCTCGACCACGACCGCCGCGCCGGGCCCGCGCAGGTCCGTGTCGACGACGGCGTGGACGCGGCGGCCGCGGCGCCGGTGTTCGAACGGTTCGCGGCGTTCCTCGCCGACGGCGGGCAGACGCGGCGATGGTTCAAGCCCGACGAGCAGAAGGCCGTCGAGCCCTGGCTGGACCGGATCCACCTGCACGGCACCGAGCCGTCGACGGTGTCCGGG
>JAQSWW010000023.1 GCA_029266415.1 Actinomycetospora sp.
CGAGGACACGTCGCGCTTCGCGACGATCGCCAAGCTCGCGATCGGCCGGCTCTGCGAGGACGTCGCCCGCACCTGCCTGCAGTACCACGGCGGGCTGGGTTACATGGAGGAGACGTGGACCGCGCGCTTCCTGCGCGACATGCGGATCACGTCGATCGGCGGCGGCGCCGACGAGGTCATGCTGCAGGTGATCGCCAAGATGCACGGGATGTGAGCGGAATTCACGGCCATACCCGCGAAGATCGCTCACATGGGGATCGAGGTCGTGCCGCTGCGGGTGGAGCAGGCGGTCACGCTGCTGACCGAGCCGGAGCGGTTCGTCGAGCGCTTCGGGCTGACGCCCGTCGAGGGCTTCCTCGCGTTCCCCGAGGCCCTGGAGCCGACGGTCACCGCGCTCGAGGGCGGGATCGACCCGGCGTGGTTCTCGCACCTGATCGTCGAGGGCACCGAGATCGTCGGGCTCGGCGGGTTCACCGGCCCGCCGGTCGACGGCGAGGTCGAGGTCGGCTACTCCGTGGCCCCCTCCCGCCGGGGCCGGGGCATCGCGACGGCCGCGGTCGGGCAGTGGCTCGAACGCGCCACCACCGCCGGCGTGCGCCGCGTCGTCGCCCACACGCTGCCTGCCGAGAACGCCTCGACCGCCGTCCTGCGCCGCCACGGCTTCGTCCGCGACGGCGAGGCGCACGACCCCGACGAGGGCACGGTCTGGCGGTGGGCGCGGGACCTCTCGTGCCCTACCGTGCCCGCGTGACCCCTCCCGTCCCCGTCGAGCGCTCGTTCCGGCTCTGGATCGCCGTCGTGGTCGTCGGCCTCGTCGGCAGCGCCCTCTCGCTCGCGACGACCACCGCCGCACCGACCCCGGGCGCGGCCGTGAGCGGCTTCATCGGCGCGATCATCGGCGTGCTCTTCCTCGGCGCGGTCGTCTTCTGCGCCCTGCGGCTGCGCCGCGGCGAGAGCTGGGCCCGGTTGGCGCTGACCGTCATCGGCGGCATCTCCGCGGGGTTCACCGTGCTCGGCGTGCTGCTCACCGCCGGGCTCGGCGTCAGCCTCGGCTTCCTGTCGACGATCGTCAGCCTGCTCCAGGCCGCGCTGATCGTCGCGGCGATCCTGTTCTCGTTCCAGGAGCCCGCGAACGCGTACTTCCGCTGATCAGGCGTGGTCCACCGTCGACGCCCCGACCGCGGCCGACGCGCAGTGGGCGCAGCAGAAGAACCGCCCGTCGGCCTGGTGCCCGTGGCCGATGATCGTGACGCCGCAGTGCTCGCACCGCGGGGCCATCGTGTGGATCGCGCACTCGAAGCTGTCGAAGGTGTGCGTCACACCCTGCGCGGTGATCTCGAACGCCAGCTCGTAGTCGTTCCCGCAGGTCTCGCAGACGGCCATGGTGTCCTCCCGTGTCGGTGAGCCGCAGGCCTTCCCACCCATGCGCCGTCGGCAATCATTCGCCGGGCCGCCGCCGTGCGGTAGAACGGCGGGCATGACCGATCGCCCGTGGGGGTTCCGCACCCGCGCCGTGCACGCCGGCGCCGTGCCCGACGCCGCCACCGGGGCCCGCGCCGTGCCGATCTACCAGTCGACGAGCTTCGTCTTCGACGACACCGCCGACGCCGCCAACCTCTTCGCGCTGCAGAAGTACGGCAACATCTACAGCCGCATCGCCAACCCGACGGTCGCGGTGCTCGAGGAGCGCCTGGCCAGCCTCGAGGGCGCGCTCGGCGCGGTGGCCACCAGCTCCGGCCAGGCCGCGGAGTTCCTGACGTTCGCCACCCTCGCCGGCGCCGGGGACCACATCGTCGCGGCCGCCGCCCTCTACGGCGGCACCGTCACCCAGCTCGACGTCACCCTGCGCCGCTTCGGGGTGGACACGACGTTCGTCGCGGGCGACGACCCCGAGGCGTTCCGCGCGGCGATCACCGACCGCACCCGCTGCGTCTTCGCCGAGATCATCGCGAACCCCTCGGGCGAGGTCACCGACGTCGCCGCGCTGGCCGAGGTCGCCCACTCCCGGGGCCTGCCGCTGATCATCGACGCCACCATGGCCACGCCGTACCTCTGCCGGCCGATGGAGCACGGCGCCGACATCGTCATCCACTCGGCGACGAAGTTCCTCGGCGGGCACGGCACCACCCTCGGCGGGGTCATCCTCGAGTCCGGCCGGTTCGACTGGGGCAACGGGAACTTCCCGCAGATGACCGACCCGATCCCGTCCTACGGCGGGCTGACGTGGTGGGGCAACTTCCAGGAGTACGGCTTCCTCACCAAGGTCCGCTCCGAGCAGCTGCGCGACGTCGGCGCGACGCTGTCCGCGCACTCGGCCTTCCTGCTGCTGCAGGGCATCGAGACGTTGCCGCAGCGCATGGAGAGCCACGTCGCCAACGCCCAGCGCGTCGCGGAGTGGCTCGAGGCCGACGAGCGCGTCGCGTGGGTCAGCTACGCGGGACTGCCGAGCCACCCCCATCACGAGCGCGCCCGCCGCTACCTCCCGCACGGGCCGGGCGCGGTGTTCAGCTTCGGGGTCCGCGGCGCCGACGAGGACGCCGCGCGGGCCGCCGGTCGGAGGTTCATCGAGTCGGTGCAGCTGTGCAGCCACCTCGCCAACATCGGCGACGCCCGCACGCTCGTGCTGCACCCGGCCTCGACCACCCACCAGCAGCTGACCGCCGACCAGCTGCGCGAGGGCGGCGTCCGCCCCGACCTCGTCCGCATCAGCGTGGGCATCGAGGACCCCGAGGACATCCTGTGGGACCTCGACCAGGCGCTGACCGAGGCGACGAAGGAGGGCGCGTGAGCACCTGGACACCGCCGTCCGCGCAGGAGCGCCAGGCGATCCTGCGCCGCACCCGCAGCGTCGCGATGGTCGGCGCCTCGCCCCACCCCGCGCGGGCGTCGAACTTCGTCGCGACCTACCTGCTGGGCTCCACCGACTACGACCTCTACCTCGTCAACCCGAACGCCGACGAGATCCTCGGCCGCCCCGCGTACCCGTCGCTGGAGGCGCTGCCGGTGACGCCCGATCTCGTCGACGTCTTCCGCCGCCCCGAGGACCTGCCCGACGTCCTCGACGCGACGATCGCCGCCGGGGCCCGGACGTTCTGGACGCAGTTCGGGCTCTACGACGAGGCGCTCGCCCAGCGCGGCGTCGACGCCGGGCTGACCGTGGTGATGGACCGCTGCCTCAAGGTCGAGCACGCCCGCTTCCACGGCGGGCTGCACCTCGCGGGCTTCGACACCGGGGTGATCAGCGCCCGCAAGCGGTGAGCTTGACCCGGACCCCTGGAGTCCTACCGGCGCACCATCCACGAGCTGGACGACCTCATCGCCCGGCTCTCCGCGCGCCGCGGGGCCCTCGCCGGGCAGCTCGACGCCGCGTCCGGGCGCTCCACCTGCACCGCCCCGCCCCACGCCCCGCCCGTCGACCCGACAGGTCGCCGCGCCGACCACCAGGAGCCGAGATGACCGCCGACCCGGCCGCGCCCGCGACCGCCGCCGTCCTCCCCGTCACCGCCGCCACCTTCGCCGCCGAGGTGACGGGACGCCCGGGCGCGGTGCTCGTCGAGTTCACCGCCGCGTGGTGCGGGCCGTGCCGGATGATGGCGCCGGTCCTCGCGGGGCCCGGCCGCGGCAGCGGCTGCTCGACGAGCTCGACCGTGCCCTCGCCGGGTAGCGGCGCGCAGGATCGACTCAGCGACGCCCGCGCACCCCGGGCGTGAGCGACCACGCGGCGACGAGCACGGCGCCGATCGTCAGCACCATCGCGCCGGGGACGTGGACGCTGATCGGGCCGTAGCTGCCGAGATAGGCCTGCAGGAAGCTCAGGGCGAACACCAGGGCGGCGACGATCAGCGGCCACAGCGCGGACCCGCCCCGCCAGACCAGCGCGGCGGCGATCATGGTCAGCCCGGAGACGACGTGCAGCACGACCGCACCGGTGCCGTGGGTGTCCGCCGCCTGCGACCCCTCCACCAGCGGGCCTGCGGTGACGAACTGCCACAGCAGGGCGAGCACGGTGAGCACCGACAGGACGCGCAGCGCGGTGACGACGGCGGGCGCGGTGGTGCGGCGCCCGGTCGCGGTGTGGCTCATGACGTCCTCCTCGTGGTGGTCGGCCCGGATCTACCCTCGGCGGTGCCCGACCACGCGGCAGGAGTCGATCACCACGCCGTGAGGCGATCGGCCACCCGGTCGAGGCGGGTGAGGCAGTGTCCCAGCCCGCCCAGCTCGTCGCGCCCCTCGCGCAGGACCTGCAGCGCGAGCCCCGGTGGCAGGTTCGGGAACGGGCTGAAGCGGGTGCCGATCGCCCCGCCGATGTCCTCGAGCGCGGCCTCCAGGCGCCGCCGCGCGCCGTCGCCGGTGTCGCCGGGGCGCACCGCCGGCGCCGCGACGCGGTCGGCCACCCCGGCCGCCTCGGCGACGGCGGCGAGCTCGCGGGCGAGCTCCTCGACGGGCGCCGGCGCCTCGACCTGGGCGTGCCGTCCCCCGGCCCGCCGCGTCGGCGCGCTCTCCGGTGCCGGTTCCCCGGTGCTCCGTCTCCCGCCGCCCGGCCGCCGGACCGTCGCGGACCGGTCCGCGGGCGGCTGGGGCATCGCGAAACCCGTCGGGGTCAGCGGCGGGGTGGGCGGCGCCGGCGGCGCCGCGGCCCGGCCCGGACGTCGCAGGGGTGCGCCGGGCAGCCGGACGTGCATCGTCGCGCTCACCGACCCGGGGACCGTGGCCAGCGCGCCGAGCACCACGACCGCCTTCGGGTCGTCGCGCATGCCCGGCACGTGCCCGAGCAGGTCGGCGAGCAGCGTGCTGATGCGCGGGGTCCGGCTGGTGCTGCCCGTGAGATAGACGTCGACGAGGGCGTCCGGCGTGGTGCCCGCCCGCGCGATCGTGTCCTGCAGCTCGGCGACGCTGCGGGCGAGCAGCGGCTCGACCGCCCGCTCGTACTCGCGGCGCGTCACCCGGATCTCGTCGTCGTAGCCCGGCACCCACAGGTTGAACGCGGGCAGCCGCGAGAGCGCCTCCTTGGCCTCGGTGACGTCGCGGCGCAGCGTGGTGCGGTGCCGCTCGGCGACCCGCCCCTCGGCTTCCCACAGCACGTTCCAGCGGTCGGGGTCGAGCGCCTCGGCGTGCGCGGCGAGGATCTCCATGAACGCCGCGTCGAGGTCCTCGCCGCCCAGGGCGACGTCCCCGCCCGGCGACCCGGCCAGCTCGAAGCCGACGCCGCGGCGGCGCAGGACGGCGGTGTCGAAGGTGCCGCCGCCGAAGTCGTAGACGCCGATCATGCCGCCGTCGGGCACCGCGTCGCCGGTGCGCACGTAGTGGTGGGCGGCGGCCACGGGCTCGGCGACGAGGTCGGGCTCCCCGAGGCCCGCCCGCTCCGCGGCCTCGGCGAGCCGGCGCAGCTCGAGCCCACCGGCCTGCCAGCGCGCGGGGTGGGTGAGCACGACGCGGCCCGGCCGCCGGCCCGAGAACCGGCGCACCGCCTCGCCCGCGACCCGCTCCAGCACCGCGGCGACGAGGTCGACCGTCGCGACGGTCCGCTCGCCCAGCAGCACCTGCTCGGAGGCGACCAGCGCCCGCTTGGGCACCCGCTCGGTGCGGTCGGGCGCCATCGCGGACTCGTTCAGCGCGTCGCGCCCGACCAGGATCGTGCCGTCCTCGTCGACGCACACCAGCGACGGCACGTACTTCGAGCCGTCGATCTCGAGGACCTCGGCCCGCCCGCCGGCCAGCGTGGCGGTGGTGGTGAACGAGGTCCCGAAGTCGATCGCGAGGTCCCAGCCGGGTCCGGGCCGGCTCACACCGCCCCGCCGTCCCAGACGTCGTCGACGTGGCCCGGGTCGTCACCGGCGTCGAACGCGGGGTCGTCGTCGTGCGGCCCCGGCTCGGCGCCCCCGTCGAACGCCCACGTGTCGACGGCGGGGTCGTCGGTCCCGGTGTCGGCCTCGGTGTCGGTGTCGGTGTCGGTGTCGGTGCCGTCCCCGGCGTCGGCCCCCGTGACCACGGCCAGCATGTGCTCCCACACCGCGTCGGGCAGCTCCGCGTCGTCGACCGCGAGCGACGTACTCAGCAGGTCCTGCTCCTGGCCGGTGAGCGCGGTGTCCGGATCGGTGTCCGGGTAGCGCGACATGTCGAGCCAGTCCTCCGGGCCGGCCCCGGCCCCGTGCGGCGCGGTCACGACGACTCCCCTCGGTGGGCCGGCAGCTTCGTCCCGAGCTGCTCGGCGGACTCCCTCAACTCGTTGCGCTTCTTCAGCCGCGCGTCGACCTCGGCCTTGCGGCGGGCCAGCGCGTTCTTCTCGCCGGCCAGGTTCTTCTCGTGCTCGGCGAGGCTCGCGGTGAGCCGGTCCTTCTCCTGCGCGAGCGCGGTGGTGATCTGGCGGCCCAGGACCTCGCGTGCCCCGGCGACCGCCTGGGCCACCACCGGCGGGATCTCGTTGTTCAGTCGGGTGGTGACCTCGCCCAGGTAGCGGCGGGCGTCCTCGCGGCTGCGGGCGCCGCGCTCCTTGGTCCAGCGCCGCCAGGAGAAGAACCCGACGGCGCCGACGCCGGCCAGGATCCCGATCGGCGGCGCGACGACCAGCGCCACGAGGTGCCCGAGCCCCATCCCCAGGCCCGCGGCCATGATCCCCTGCTCGGCGAAGCTCGTGCCGCCCTGACCGCGGGCGGCCTGCGGCAGCTGCGCGAGGCGCTCCGGGGCGTCGGGCACGACGCCCGAGAGGTCGACCTCGACGCCGTCCAGGTCGGCCAGCAGCGCCTCGGCCAGCGCGGCGAGCTCGCGGCGCAGCAGCGTGTCCATCTCGATCCACAGTGCCTGCGCACGGGGCGGCAGGTCGGTGGCGACCTCGTCGAACACCTTGCCGCTGCCGGTGGCGATGCGGTCGCCGACCTCCTTGCGCAGGTCCTCGATCCGCCGCGCCAGCTCGGTGCGCATCCGCTGCTCGAGGCGCGCGGAGCGCTCGCCGAGCGTCTGGCGCCACGTCGCGTTCTGGGCCTGCAGCGCGGTGAGGGCCGCCTTCTCCTGCTTGACGAGGTCGACGAACTCCTGGCCCAGCGTCAGCGACAGCGCGCGCCGGACCTGGAGGCCCGACAGGCGCTTCGCCGTCGCGGTCGCCTGGTGCACGAGGTTGGCCAGGCGCAGCCCGTCGGCGCCCTCGGCGAGCCCGGCGAGGTGGTCGGACAGCGGGTCCATCCCGCTCGCCGCGCGCTCCTCGGCGGCCTCCTCGGCCTCGCCGTCGGCCTCGGCCTCCAGCGCGTCGGCGGCGGCCCGGCTCGAGACCCCGAACCACGACGCGTCGGCGTAGCGGGGCGCGTGGCGGGCGATCAGCTCGACGTCGCGGGCCCGCACCTCCTCCCACGCCGGGAACTGGTCGATCTTGGTGAGCACGAAGACGACGGTGGCGATCCGCTCGGTGGCGCGCTCGAGGAACGCCAGCTCGGAGGCGGTGATCTCGCTGGAGCCGTCGAGGACGAACACGAGCGCGTCGGCGCGGTCGAGCGTCGCGAGCGTCAGCGCGGCGTGGCCGGCGACGAGCCCGCCGACCCCGGGGGTGTCGATCAGCTCGAGCCCGCCGGCGAGCACGGGCGCGGGCACGCGGACCTGCACCTGGCTGACGTCCTCGTGCTCCGGCGCGCGGGCGCCCGGGTCGAGGGCGGCGTACTCGGCGATGCCGTCGAGGCCCACCTCGCGCCCGGTGGGCCCCCCGCCGAGCACCACGGTGGCGCCGTCGGGGCCGTGCGAGACGACGATGTGCACGCAGGTGGCGACGTCGGCGTCGACGGGCAGCAGGCCCGGGCGCCCGACCAGCGCGTTGATCAGCGAGCTCTTGCCGCGCTTCTTCTCCCCCACCACGACGACGGCCGCCTGGGCGGCGCGGACGCGGGCGACGTCGGTGTCGAGCGCCTCGGCCGCGGCCGTCTCGCCGTCCTCGACCGCGGCGGCGCGGACGGCGGCCACCACCCGGAGGACCTCGTCGGTCATCGGGTGGGGCCGGCGCGCCGATGGTGTCTCGCCGTCGGCGCGGCAGCTCCGCTGCGCTTCGTGCCGCCGGGGGTCAGTCGCGGTGCTCATCGGTGCTCTCCAGCGCGTAGACGACGACCTCGGGCCGGCGCAGGACGCGGCCGCGGTCGGCGTAGCCGGTCCGTTCGGTGCTCGCCACCGTGCGGTCGCGGGCGGGGTCGGTGGTGGGTTCGCGGTCGACGGCGTCGTGGCGGGCCCGGTCGAACGGGTGGCCGTCGGGCTCGATCGGGACGACGCCGACCGCGGCGAGACCCCGGTGCGCGCGGGCCCGGAGCCCGGGGGCCGCGGCGCGCAGCCGGTCGGCGAGGTCGATGCACAGCGCCACCAGGGCCGCCCGGTCCCCGGCGGGGTCGGGCTCCTGGTCGCCGGCTGCGTGTCCCCGAGGCAGCGTCACCGGCCCCGTCGCCCGCTCGTCGGGAGCGGGGACGCCGGGACCAGGGGGCCGGGGGTGCGTCGTCATCGCGTGCTCGTCGGGCTCAGAAGCCGGCCGGGTCGTGCGCGGTGGTGTCCGCCTGGCCGTCGTGGTCGGTGTCGATCGCGGCGGTGTCGTGGTCGCCGTCGCCGTCGGTGTCCACGATCATCGTGTCGTAGTAGCCGTCGCCGTCGGTGTCGACGACGCCGGTCTCGAAGGTGCCGTTCCCGTCGGTGTCGGACACCGTGGTGTCGAGCACGCCGTCGGAGTCGGTGTCGGTGGAGACCGCGTCCACGCGTCCGGCGGCGTCGGTCTCGTAGGTGCCGATCATCGTGCCGGAGGCGTCGTAGACCCCGCCGTCGGCGCTGAAGTACATGCCGTCGGTGGCGCCCGTCGTCCCGCTCATCGTGTCCCGCCTCGGGTCGTGGTCCGCCGCCGTCGGCGGACCGTCGTGCCTGTGACGTCCCGGCGGGGCGGGGATGTTCCGGCACCGGAGGAAAAGTCTCCGACCGTCTACCCGAGCGCCGCGCGCGCGGCCGCGGCGAGGGTGCCGACGGTGGCCGTGCGGGCGTCCGGCGACTTGGCGAGCGCGCCGGCGATGACCTCGTCGAACGCCGCCGGCACGCCCGGGCGCTGCTCCGAGGGCCGCGGGATCGGGCTCTCGAGGTGCCCGCGCATCCGCTCGGGCAGGCTGCGGCCCGGGTAGGGCCGGACGCCGGTGAGGCAGGTGTAGAGCACGCAGCCCAGCGCGTAGACGTCCTCGCGGTGGTCGGTGGCGCCGCCGCGGAAGCGCTCGGGCGCGGTGTGGTCGAGCGAGAGCCCGTTGCGCGTCACCAGGCCGAAATCGCCGACGCGGACCTCGGTGGCCGCCGCGTCGGCGAAGAGCACGTTGGACGGCTTGACGTTGCAGTGGGCCAGCCCGCGGGCGTGGGCCGCGGCCAGGGCGCGGGCGGCCTGCTCGACGACGGCGACGGCGCGCTCGGGGGCGAGGACCTCCTCGCGGGAGAGCACGGTGCGCAGGTCGGGCCCGGCGAGCAGGGGCGTCGCGACGTAGAGCCGGCCGTTCGCCTCGCCGTGGTCGAGCACGGGCAGCACATGGGGCTCGCGCAGCGTGCGGACGATGCCGCACGCGCGGTCGAACCGGGCGCGGAACTCGCGGTCGGCGCCGTCGGGTGCGAGCAGGCGCAGGGCGACGACGCGGTCGTGCACGGTGTCGTGCGCGCGCACGACCTCGCCCGAGCGCCCGCGGTGGAGGACGTCCTGGAGCAGGTAGGGCCCGAAGGCCGCGCGCGGGGGCCCGGCACGGGGCGGCACGCCCACCACGGCCTCCTCCCCACGCACCGACGGCGCCCGCGGCGCCGGGCTCACCGGCTCGGCGTCCGAGCCTGCCAGGTCGGCGGCGTCGGCGCCCCGGACCCGTCGGGCCCGGTGAAGAGGATGTGCTCGCACAGCTCGCGGGCGGTGCGGACGTGGCGCTGCAGCACCCGCGACGAGCGGGCCTCGAGGCGGCGCCACTGCGGGATCTGCGCGGCGGCCGCGGCGGCGACGGCCGCGGGCGCGGCGCCGGCCTCGAGTCCCAGCCGTCGGGCGTCGTCGACGCCGGTGGCGAGGTCACGCAGGCGGGCGACGTCCTCGTCACCCAGGCGCATGCGGCCGGCCTCGAGGTCCACCAGCGCCCCGGCCAGCTCCACCTGGCGCAGGGCGGGCTCGAGGCGCAGGCGGTCGAGGTCGGACTGCAGCGCGAGCAGGGCGCGGCGGTCGACCTCGTCGGGGGCGTCCCAGCCGAGGTGCTCCAGCGCCGCGATGCCCGAGCGCTGCGCGAAGCCCTCGAGCAGCGCGGGCGTCGAGCGCCGGCCCTCGTCGAGCAGCGCGAGGCCGACGCGGATGCCGTGCAGGCCGAGCATCTCGAGCAGGCGTTCGCGGTCGGCGGCGTCCAGCGGGGCGTCCTCCCACCGGCGCAGCCGCTGCACGCTGCGCAGCGCGCGGGTGACCCGGCCCCGGTCGGCGTCGGCGAGGGTCCGCAGGCACCGGGCGTCGGCCTCGGTGAAGTCCGGCCCGCGGGCGGTCTCGGCGAGCAGCCCGGCCACCGGGACGACGTCGGAGAGCACGGCGCGCAGGTCGCGGGCGTAGCGGTCGGCGACCTGCCGCGCGGTGGGCCACGGGTCGTCGTCGTCGGAGAGCGTGTCGACGCGGCTGAGGACCCCGAGCATGTTCGCCGCGCCGAGCCGCAGCCCGCCCGCCCAGCCGCGCACGGCGTCGATGGCCTCGACGTCGTTCGCGCCCGGGTGCGGCATGAGGTAGACGACCGCGTCGGCGTCGCCCAGGGCCGCGAGCGAGTCCGGGTCGAGCCTCGACAGTGAGTCCATGCCCGGCGTGTCGACCAGTGTGTGCCGGGTGAGCGCGTCGTTGGGCGTCTCGACGGTGAGGTGGCCGATCCCCGCGGTGTCGGCGTCCCCGACCGAGGCCCCGACGCCGCCGCCCGGCGCCAGCGGCAGGACCCGCTCGCCGCCGTCGCGGCCGTGCACGCGGACCCGCGCCTGGTGGCCGTGCCGGAACCACGTCACCAGCCGCGTCGTCTCGGTGGCGCCGGTGGCGGCGAGGCGTTCCTGGAGCAGGGCGTTGACCAGCGTCGACTTGCCGGCGTTCATGCGCCCGCCGACCGCGACGCGGATGCGCGGCTCGCCGAGGCGCGTGACCAGCCCGTCCACCCGGTCGCGCAGCTCCGGCGTGCGCAGCCGGTCGCGGGTGCGCGTGCAGAGCTCGATGAGGCGCGCGGTGACGGGGCCGACCGGACCGGTGCTCGGGGCCGTCATGCCGTGCGCGCGACCGACGGGTCGGTGAGCAGCTCGACGAGGGCCCGGCGCCCGCGGGAGAGCTGGGACTTCACGGTGTCGATCGGGATGTCGCGCAGCTCGGCGATCTCGGAGTACGAGAGGTCGCAGAGCTCGCGCAGCACCACGACCGCGCGGTACTGCGGGGGCAGCTGGGCCAGCGCCCGGTCGACGTCCATGCGGGAGACCACGGGGCCGTCGGCGCCGCGCGAGGGCGTGGGCTCGGGCATCGCCTCGGACTCGGTGGGCTCCGGGGTGCGCTTGCGGCGGCGGACCTCGTCGATCGCGGCGTTGGTGGCGACGCGGTAGAGCCAGGTGCCGACCGCCGAGCGGCCGTCGAACTCCCCGAGCCGCTTCCAGGCCAGGATCATCGTCTCCTGCAGCGCCTCCTGGGCGTCCTGGTCGTGGGCGGTGATCCGTCGGCACACCGCGTAGAGACGGGGACGGTGCCGCGTCATGAGCTCCGCGAAGGCCGCCTGGTCGCCGCCCGCCGCGAGCACCACGAGCTCGGTGTCCGGCCGGCCGCCCCCCACGCCTGCACCCACGGTCACTCCCTCCCACCTCGTCGAGCACCGGCTCACGCGCGGTGACCAGGACTCGGCCTGTCCGGGTCAGATGTTACGTTCCGTCAACGATGGCGGCGACGCGACCCACTCGTACAGCCTAGTCATGACTCCACTGTGTGACCAGCGAGGTCGGGAACACCCCGACGGCTCCCAGCGCTGACAATGGAGGCCGGACGCCTCGCGGACCAGGGACCCCTGTCCCGACCCGCGTCCCGACCCCGTCACCCCCGTCTCGCCCTCCAGGAGTTCCCCGGTGCCCGCAGCGACCGACCGCGCCGCCGCCGGGGCGGACCTCGCCCCGCGCGTCGCCGCCCTCGGCCCCGCCGACGAGCACCGCCTGCGGCGCCGGCTCGCGGGCGCGGAGCGCATCGGCGACGCGGACCGCCGGGCGAGCACGCTGGAGAAGATCGCCGGCGACGTCACCGCCGCCGAGGAGCGCCTCGCTCGCCGAGCGGCCGCGGTGCCGGCCGTGTCGTACCCGCCGCAGCTGCCGATCAGCGAGCGCGTCGACGACATCCGCGCCGCGCTGGAGCAGCACCAGGTGGTCGTCGTGGCCGGCGAGACCGGGTCGGGCAAGACCACGCAGCTGCCCAAGATCGCGCTCGAGCTGGGCCGCGGGGTGCGCGGCACCATCGGTCACACCCAGCCCCGCCGCATCGCCGCGCGCACGGTCGCCGAGCGGGTGGCCGAGGAGCTGGGCACCACCGGCACCGACACCGTCGGCTACCAGGTGCGCTTCACCAGCCGCGCGAGCGAGGACACGCTGGTCAAGCTCATGACCGACGGCATCCTGCTGGCCGAGATCCAGCAGGACCGGCTGCTGCGCCGCTACGACACCCTGATCATCGACGAGGCGCACGAGCGCAGCCTCAACATCGACTTCCTGCTCGGCTACCTCGCCCAGCTGCTGCCGCGCCGCCCCGACCTCAAGGTGATCATCACCTCGGCGACGATCGACCCCGAACGTTTCAGCAAGCACTTCGGCGACGCCCCCATCCTGTCGGTCTCGGGCCGGACGTTCCCCGTCGAGATCCGCTACCGGCCGCTGGCGGACGAGGAAGGCGAGCAGCGCGACCAGGTCGACGGCATCGTCGACGCCGTCGACGAGCTGCGCCGCGAGGGCCCGGAGGGCGACGTCCTCGTCTTCCTCGCCGGCGAGCGGGAGATCCGCGACGCCGATGAGGCACTGTCGCGCTCCGCCTTCGGTGACGACCTGGACGTCCTGCCCCTCTACGCGCGGCTCTCGGCGGCCGAGCAACACCGCGTCTTCGAGCCGGCCTCGGGCGGGCGCCGGCGCGTCGTCCTCGCCACCAACGTCGCCGAGACCTCGCTGACCGTCCCGGGCATCCGCTACGTGGTCGACCCCGGGCTCGCGCGCATCTCGCGCTACTCGCGGCGCACCAAGGTGCAGCGCCTGCCCATCGAGCCGATCTCGCAGGCCTCGGCCACCCAGCGGGCCGGGCGCTGCGGCCGCGTCGCCGACGGCGTCTGCATCCGCCTCTACGCCGAGGACGATCTCGACGGCCGCCCGGAGTTCACCGACCCGGAGATCCAGCGGACCAACCTCGCCTCGGTGATCCTGCAGATGGCGGGCGCCAAGCTCGGGCCGGTCGAGGACTTCCCGTTCGTCGACCCGCCCGAGCGGCTCGCGGTCCGCGACGGCGTCCGGCTGCTCGGCGAGCTGGGCGCGCTCGTCGACGGCGACGCGACGCGTCTCTCGGAGATCGGGCGGCGGCTCGCGCGGCTCCCGGTGGACCCCCGCATCGGGCGGATGGTGCTCGCCGCGGAGGAGCTGGGCTGCCTGCACGAGGTCACGGTCATCGCCGCCGGGCTCTCGGCGCAGGACCCCCGCGAGCGGCCCGCCGACAAGGCCGACGAGGCCGACGCCGCCCACGCCCGGTTCACCGACCCGCGCTCGGACTTCCTGTCGTGGGTGCACCTGTGGGAGCACGTGCGCGCGGGCCGCCGGGAGCTGTCGTCGAACCAGTTCCGCAAGCGGTGCCACGCGGAGTTCCTCAACTTCCTGCGCATCCGTGAGTGGCAGGACCTCGCCGCGCAGCTGCGCCAACTCACCGACGAGCTGGGGCTGACGCGCAACGAGCCGGGCGGGGAGATCACCAGGGACCTCGCGGACCGCGTCCACCAGGCCCTGCTCACCGGCCTGTTGTCCCAGATCGGGCTGGCTTCGGACGCGCAGCTCCGAGGGGAGCACGCCGATAGGGGAGCCGGACCATCGGGGAAGGAACCGCCGAAGGACCCGAAGTCGGGCAGGCCGAAGCGGCGCGCGCTCGTCGAGTACGAGGGCTCGCGCGGCGCGCGGTTCGCGATCTGGCCCGGCTCGACGGTGGCCAAGCGGCCGCCGACGATGGTCATGGCCGCCGAGCTGGTCGAGACCTCACGGCTCTGGGCGCGCACGGTCGCGGGTGTCGACCCGGCGTGGGTCGAGGCCGCGGCCGGCGACCTCGTCACCCGCACGTACTCCGAGCCGCACTGGTCGAAGCGCTGTGGCGCCGCCGTCGCCACCGAGCGGGTGTCGCTGTTCGGCGTCCCGCTGGCGATGGACCGCACCGTCGACTACCACCGCGTCGACCCCGAGACCGCGCGCGACCTGTTCGTCCGCCACGCGCTGGTCCAGGGCGAGTGGAACACCCGGCACGCCTTCGTGGCGCGCAACCGCGAGCGCCTCGACCAGATCGCCGAGATGGAGCGTCGCGCCCGCCGTGAGCTCGTCGTCGACGACGAGACGATCTTCGCGTTCTACGACGCGCGGGTCCCCGCCGACGTCGTGACCGTGCGCCACTTCGACCGCTGGTGGCAGAAGACCTCCCGCCGCGACCCGCACCTGCTCGACCTCGACACCGAGACGCTGCTCGCCGGTGAGGCCCCCAGCGCCGAGCAGTTCCCCGACACCTGGACCGCCGGCGGCCTGACCCTGCCGCTGTCCTACGCCTTCGAGCCGGGCGCCGAGAGCGACGGCGTCACGGTGAGCGTGCCGCTCGCGGTGCTCGGGCAGGTGCGCGCCGAGGACCTCGCGTGGCAGGTGCCGGGCCTGCGCGAGGAGATGCTCACCGCGCTGGTGCGCTCGCTGCCCAAGAACCTGCGCCGCTCGCTGGTGCCCGCGCCGGACACCGCGCGGGCGCTGCTCGCGCGCCTCGCCCACGACGGGCGGCCCCGCGGCGACGAGACCCTGCTGCCGGCGCTGTCCGACGCGGTCCGGCGGCTGTCGGGGCTCGACGTGCCCGTCGACGCGTGGAACGTCGCGAGCCTGCCCGCCCACCTGCGCCTGACGTTCCGGGTGGTCGACGACGAGGGCCGGACCGTCGCCGAGGGGCCGGACCTGGGCGCGCTGCGCCGCCGGCACGCCGAGGCGACGCGGGCCGCCGTGGCCGCGGTCGCCGACGGGGCCGAGCGCCGGGGGGTGACCTCGTTCGCCGAGATCGGCGCGCTGCCGCGCACCCGCGAGCAGCAGCGCCCGGGCGGCACGGTCACCGCCCACCTCGCGCTGGTCGACCGCGGCCCGGCGCGCACCGGAGCGGAGCCGACGCCGGCGGGCGGGTCGGTCGACGTGCGGGTGTTCGACTCCGCGCTCGAGGCCCGGGACGCAATGCGCGAGGGGACCCGGCGGTTGCTGCGGCTCGCCGTGCCGTCGCCGGCGAAGTCGCTGGTGCGCTCGCTGGACAACACCGCGGTGCTGCGGCTGCGCGGGGCGATGGCGGCCGGCGGCTACCGGGACACCGCGGCCCTGGCCGAGGACTGCGTGGACGCCGCGATCGACGCCCTCGTGGCCACCGGCGGCGGGCCGGCCCGGGACCCCGAGGCGTTCGAGGTGCTGCGTGCCCACGTCGCCGCGCGGCTCGCGGCGGCCGCGGCGGAGGTGCTCTCGCGCGCCGAGACCGTGCTCGGCGAGGCCGGGCGCGTCGAGCTCGCCCTCGACGAGGTCGCCGCGCGTCCCGGCGGCCTGCTGACCGACGCCGTCGACGACGTCCGCGGGCAGCTGCGCACGCTGGTGGGCGAGCGCTTCGTCGCGCGCACCCCGGTGGCGCGCCTGCCCGACGTCGCGCGCTACCTGCGGGCGGCACGCCGGCGGCTGGAGAAGCTCCCGACCGCGCCCCGCCGCGACGCCGAGGCCCTCGCGGGCGTGCACCGCGTCGAGGCGGCCTACCGCGAGCGCCGCGCCCGGGCGTCCGCCGAGCCGCGCACGTACGACCGCGAGGCCTTCGACGCCGTCGCCTGGATGCTCCAGGAGCTGCGCGTCAGCGTGTTCGCGCAGGAGATCGGCACCGCCGGACCGGTCTCCGAGCAGCGCATCACCAAGGCGCTGTCCGCGCTCTGACCCCTGGGGGGCACCGACCGATCGAGATGGAGAATCCGCGCCCGTGGTGAGCGACGCCGAGGAGGCACTGGTCCAGGAGCAGCTCGAGCAGCTGCACGACCACCACGCCGACCAGCACGAGGAAGACATCGTGTCGATCGCGCTGCCCGCCGCGCAGGACGAGGAGGACGTCTTCGGGCTGGCCGGCACCGCGGTGGACGGCACGCAGTGGACCGTCGGCGACTGCGAGCACCGCTTCCCGCTGCAGTCGATCTCCAAGGTGATCACCTACGCGCTCGCGCTCGAGGACAACGGGCGCGAGGCGACGCTGCGCCACGTCGGGGTCGAGCCCTCCGGCGACCCGTTCACCGCCATCGTCTTCGACGAGGAGCACCAGCGCCCGCACAACCCGATGATCAACGCGGGCGCGCTCGTCGCCGCCTACCTCGTGCACGGCGACACGCTCGAGGAGAAGGTCGAGCGCATCCTGGTCCGGCTGCGCGCGTTCACCGGCGTCCCCGACCTCGAGGTGGACGCCGAGCTCCTCGACGACCAGCTCGCCTCGGCCGACCGCAACCTCGCGATCAGCTACCTCATGCGCTCGCTCGGCATGATCACCGGCAGCATCGAGGACAACCTCGCGGTGTACCTGTCGATGTGCTCGGTGCGGGTGAACACCTGCGAGCTCTCGACGCTGGGCGCGACGCTCGCGAACGGCGGGGTCAACCCGCTGACCGGCGAGCGGGCCATGGACGCCCGCCACGTCCGCGACGTCGTCAGCGTGATGATGACCTGCGGGATGTACGACGCCGTCGGTGAATGGACCACCGACGTCGGCATCCCGGCGAAGAGCGGGGTGTCCGGCGGGATCGTCGCCGTCATGCCGGGGCGCCTGGGCCTCGCGACGTTCTCGCCCGGCCTCGACGCCCACGGCAACTCGGTGCGCGGCCAGGCGGTGTTCCGCGAGCTGTCCGCCCGGTACGGGCTGCACATGTTCGCCACGCCCGACCAGACCCGCTTCGGCCGTCTCGGGCGCACCGGGGGGCCCCGGCTGACGCGGGCCTGACCAGCGACTCTCCCGCTCGGACCGCGGATGGCGGCACACTGTCGCCGTGGTCGCCGTCGGAGAACGTGAGCTCGTCCGCCAGCAGCTCGACGAGCTGCACGAGAAGTACCGGCTGGCCGGGGACGACGAGGTGGTCAGCTACTACCCGCCGGAGGCCGAGGCCGACGCCCACCTGTTCGGCCTGGCCGGCACGAACGTCGACGGCACGCAGTGGCAGGCGGGCGACTGCGCGGTGCCCTTCCCGCTGCACTCGGTGTCGAAGGTGTTCACCTACGGGCTCGCCCTGGAGGACAACGGCGCGGAGGAGACCCTGCGCCGGGTCGGCGTCGAGCCCTCCGGCGACGCCTTCAACTCGATCACCTTCGACGAGACCCACCACCGGCCCCACAACCCGATGATCAACTCGGGCGCGCTCGTCGCGGCGAGCCTGGTGGCCGGGCGGGACGTCGACGAGAAGGTCGACCGCATCCTGGAGCGCTACCGCGTCTACGCGGGGAACCCGAACCTCGCCGTCGACCAGCGGATCCTGCGCCAGCAGCTGCGCAGCAACGACCGCAACCTCGGGCTGTGCTACATCATGCGGTCGCTCGGCATGATCAGCGGCGACATCGACGAGGTCGTGGAGACCTACCTGTCGGCGTGCTCGATCACGGTGACCGCCGCCGATCTGAGCGTCATGGGCGCCACGCTGGCCAACGGGGGGATCAACCCGTTCAGCGGCGAGCGGGCCATCGCCCGGCAACATGTCCGCGACATCGTCAGCGTGATGATGACCTGCGGGATGTACGACGCGGCGGGCCAGTGGGCCAGCGACGTCGGCATCCCGGCCAAGAGCGGGGTCTCCGGCGACATCGTGTGCGTCCTGCCCCGCTACTTCGGTTTCGGCGTGTACTCCCCGGGGCTGGACGTGCACGGCAACTCGGTGCGCGGGATCCGTCTCTGCCGCGAGCTGTCCGCGACCTTCGGGCTCCACGTCTTCGCCGACCCGGCCGACTCCCGCTTCGGCCGGGTCGCGCAGCCCATCTCGCCCGTGACGGACGTCAGCGCTTCGGCATGATCACCCACAGCGCGATGTAGATCACGAACTGCGGGCCCGGCAGCAGGCAGGACAGCACGAACAGCAGCCGCACGACCCCGGCCGACATCCCGAACCGCTCGGCGAGGCCCGCGCACACCCCCGCGATCACCTTGTCGTGCTGCGGCCTGGTCAGCGTGGCCATGATGCCTTCCCTCCTCACCGGGCGGGTCCCGGTGCTGTCGTCACCGACTCTCCGCCAACGTGCGGGAGGCCGCCTGGGTGCCCGACCCCGGGCTTTCCGGGGGTATCCCCGTGACGCCGCTCACCGTGCCGGGTCCACCGCTCGTCGCTGAATCACCGTTTCGATCGGACGCAACGGTTGGTACTTCGGCCGGGGTCCGCACCGGGCCTGGAGAGCTGGGTCGAGGAGGACCGCGTGGCGGAGACAGCACGCACGGGAGTGGCCATCGTCGGGCTCGGTGGCGCGGTGGCCACCACCGCGGTGGCGGGCGTCGAGATGATGAAGCTGGGCGCGATGGGGATCGACGGGCTGCCCTTCGCCGACGCCGAGGGCCTCGTGCCCTACACGTCGTTGGTCTTCGCCGGCTGGGACGTGGACGGCGACGACCTCGCCAAGGCCGCGCACGGGCACCGGGTGCTCGACCCGCGGCAGATCGAGGTCGCGGGCCCCGCCCTCGCCGGGATCGAGCCGTGGCCGGCGGTCGCCGACCCGGAGTACTGCCGCAACGCCCGCGGCAGCAACCTCGTCGCCGTGGCGGCGCTGCGTGACCGCGTCGCCCACATCGCCGAGGACCTGCGGCGCTTCCGCGCGGACCAGGACCTGACCGACCTCGTCGTGGTCAACCTGGCCTCGACCGAGCGCTGGCCGGACCTGACGCTGCCGGCCCTGGCCACCGTCGAGGGCTTCGAGGCCGCGCTCGACGCGGACGACCCGGCGCTCACCCCGGGCATGCTCTACGCGTACGCGGCGATCACCGAGGGCTGCCCGTACGTCAACTTCACCCCGAGCGCCTCGGCCGACGTCCCCGCCCTCCAGGAGCTCTCCCTGCGGCGCGGCGTCCCGGTGGCCGGCAAGGACGGCAAGACCGGCCAGACGATGATGAAGACGGTGCTGGCGCCGGCGTTCCGCTCCCGCGCGCTGACCGTCGACGGCTGGTACTCCACGAACATCCTCGGCAACCGCGACGGCGAGATCCTCGACGACCCGGCGTCGCTGTCGAGCAAGGTCGCGACCAAGGGCTCGGTGCTCGACGACATCCTCGGCTACAAGGTCGAGGACCACGTCGTGCGCATCGACTACTACCGCCCGCGCGGCGACGAGAAGGAGGCCTGGGACAACATCGACCTGGTCGGCTTCCTCGGCCAGCGGATGCAGGTCAAGGTCGACTTCATGTGCCGCGACTCGGTGCTGGCGGCGCCGCTGGTGCTCGAACTCGTGCGGCTCGTCGTCGAGGCCCAGCACCGCGGCGAGGGCGGGGCCCAGGAGCAGCTCGGCTACTTCTTCAAGGCCCCGGTCACCCGCGACGGCTCGCGCCCGGAGCACGCCCTCCACGTGCAGGAGCAGGTGCTCCGGGACTGGATCGGGGCGGGCGCGCGGTGACGTCCCTGCTCGAGGCGCCGACCGGGCGCTACGCCGCGGTCCCGGGCCTGCTGCGCGAGGTCGGCGACCTCAAGCGGGTCCGGACCGCGGACGCGGACGGCTCGATGGCCTCCCGGGCGTTCACCCGTGCCTGGGCGGCCCTCGTCGACGGCGCCGGCCCGGCCGCCGTCGCCGACGCCGAGACCGCCGCCGCGGTGGCCGGCGCCCGGCTGGCCGGGATCGACGCGGACGTGCTCGCCGTCGCCGGGCTCGCCGCCGAGGAGACCCGCGCCGTGCGGGACCGGGCGATCGACGAGGTCGCGGCCGGTGTGCTGCACCCGGCGACGCTGGCGCGGCTGCACGCCGCGCCGGCACCGACGACGGCGGCCACCGCGCCGCCGGCCTTCGTCGCCGCGCTGTGCCGCCAGCCCCGGGCCGGGGCGACGGCGCCCGGCCGAGCCCGGTTGATCACCGAGCCGCCCGAGGACCACGGCGAGCACTGCTGGGCGGTCGCGGTGTACGGGGCGCTGCTGGCCGAGGACCACGGCGCCGACCGGGGCGAGGCGTTCCTGCTCGGGCTCGCCCACCACCTGCACAACGCCGTGCTGCCCGACGCGGGCTTCGCCGGCGAGATGCTGCTCGGCGAGCACCTCGACGCCGTCGTCGACCGCCTGACCGAGCGTGAGCTGGCGACGCTGCCCGACGCGCTCGCCGACCGGGTCCGGGGCCTGCTCGGCGCGCGCGCCGACGCCGACACCCCGCTCGGGGCGACGTTCCACGCCGCGGACGTGCTCGACCGCGTGCTGCAGGTGCACCACCACGCCCGCGCGGCGGCGTTCACCGCCCGCGAGGCGCTGGTCGACCTGGAGCTCGTGCACGCCTCCCCGGTCCAGGCGCACCAGAACGCCGTCCTCGACGCGGCGGGGCTGCTGCCGTGAGCGCGCGCACCGGCGCCGCGAACGCGGACTTCGCGCGCAGAGAAGCAGCGAGTTCAGGGGAGCACGCCGATAGGGCGTTCGTTGCCTCCCTCGTCGACCCGGTGAGCGGCGCGGAGCTGCACGCCGACACCCCGCACAGCCTGTCCGACGGCACCACGCGGTGGCCGGTGCTCGAGGGCATCCCGTACCTGCGGGCCGGGCGCGACGAGGTCCGCGAGCCGGCCCTCGCCGCCCTGGACGAGGGCCGCGAGCGGGACGCCGCGGCGGTGCTGCTCGCCGACAACGACGACTGGTGGGACCAGCCCCCGCCGCCGGCCGAGCAGCTGCGCGCCGTCCTCGACGCCACGACGCTGCGCGAGGCCGTCGCCGGGCTGGGGCTCGGGCGGGTCGGCGACTACTTCCTGCACCGCGACCACGACCCCTCGGGCCTCGCGGTGCTCGCGCTGACCGCCGCGCACCCACCGGCCGGGCGGCCCGTGCTCGACCTCGCCTGCGGCGCGGGGCACCTGCTGCGCCGGCTCGCCCAGCACGGCGAGGGCGACCTCACCGGCGTCGACGTGGTGTTCGGCAAGCTCTGGCTGGCGCGCCGCTTCGTCGTGCCCCGCCACGTCGCGCTCGTCTGCGCGGACCTCGCCCACCCGTGGCCTCTCCCGCCGCGGACGGACACCTACGTCGCCGTGCACGACGTCCTCTACTTCCTCGACGACCCCGCCGCGGTGCTCACCACGGCCACGCAGCACGCCGGGGAGCGCGGCGCCGTGGTCGCCGCCCACTGCCACAACACCGGCCGGCCCGGACACCCGCGCCCGCCCGAGGCGTGGGCGGCGCTGCTGCCCGGCGCGCTGACGTACGGCGATGAGGAGCTCACGTCCGCGACGCTCGAGCGCCGCCTGCCCCGGTCGGCGGACGCCCAGGACCTCGGCGACACCGAGGCCGTGGCGCTGGCCCGCGACGGGGGTGCCGCGGCACCCGAGCCCGCCCTGCTCGACCCCGCGCCCGGCGCCGACCTGCGTCCCAACCCGCTCTACGTCGACGGCGCGCGCCACTGGCCGAACGAGGTGTGGGGCGCCGAGTACGGCCCGCGCGCCGCGACGTACCTGCCGGAGCGCCGGCCCGACCCGCTGCCCGACGACGCCGTCGCCCGCCGCCTGCTCGTCGACCTGCCGGAGAGCTGGTGAGCACCGGCTGGGGCGTGGTCGGCGCCGGGTGGGTGGCGCGCGACTTCGTCCTCCCCGCGATCGCCGCGGACCCGGACGCGCGCCTCGTCGGCGTCCACGACCGCGACCCGGCCGCGCTGGTGGGGCTGGCGCCGGCGTTCGACGACCTCGACGACCTCCTCGCCGCCCCCGGCCTCGACGCCGTCTACGTCGCGACGCCCAACCACGCGCACGCGCCCGTCGTGCTGGCCGTCGCGGCGGCCGGGATCCCGGTGCTGTGCGAGAAGCCGCTGGCCCACGACGTGCCGACGGCGAAGGAGATGGTGGCGGGGTGCGCCGGGCTGCTCGCGGGCACGGCCTTCGACCAGCGCTTCCACCCCGCGCACGAGGCAATCGCCGCGGTGGTCGCCGGGGGCGAGCTCGGCACCGTCACCACCGTGCGCATCGTCTACGGGTGCTGGCTCCCGCCCGACTGGGCGAGTCCCGTCGGCGGGCGCGACAACTGGCGCGTGGTTCCGGCGCGGGCCGGCGGCGGCGCGATGATCGACCTCGCCCCGCACGGCGTCGACCTCACCGGGCGCCTCCTCGGCGAGGACCTCGTCGACCTCGTCGCGCTCACCGCGACCCGGGTGCACGACTACGTCGACCCGACCGCCGACGACACCGCGGTGCTCGCCGGCCGCACCGCGAGCGGGACGTTGCTGTCCCACCACGTCAGCTTCTCCACGGCGGACCCGCTGCCGCGGCGCCGCCTCGAGGTCGTCGGCACCCGCGCCCAGCTGGTCGCCGAGGACACCCTCGGCCAGGATCCCGGCGGCCGGCTCACCCGCATCGACGCCGTGACCGGCGCGGCCGAGTCGGTGGGGTTCGACGCCGCGGCCGGGCCGTTCGCCCGCCAGCTCGCCGCCTTCGGCGCCGCCGTGCGCGGTGAGGCGCCCTGGCCCTACCCGCTCGACCGCGACCTCGCCCTGCACGCCCTGCTGATGGAGGCGGCATGCCCCTGAGCCCTTGGTCCTGCACGAACTGCGGCCACTGGCAGCGCTGGTTCGCCGTGCCGCCGCAGTGCCCGGTGTGCGTCGACGTCCGCAACGCCCTGCCCGAGGACGGCTGGGAGTTCCGGTCGTTCGACGACCTCGCCGCCGGCCGCGAGGCCCGCTGGGAGGAGGTGACGCCGGGCGTCACCGGCTTCTGGTGCGAGCCGCAGGTCGGGCTGGGCACGTGCGGTTGGGTGATCGAGACCGAAGCCCCGGGGGGTGGCACGAGCCTCGTCGGCTGGGAGGCCGCCGGGCTCTACCCGCCGGCCGCGATCGACGAGCTGCGCCGCCGCGGCGGGCTCGCCGCCCTCGCGTCCAGCCACGTCCACGGCTACGGCGCGCTGTTCCAGCTCCAGGACGAGCTCGACCCGCCGGTGATGGCCATCGGCGTCCGCGACCTCGAGTGGACCAAGGCGTTCCGCGTCACCTGGCCCATGGACGACCGGCACGAGTTCGCGCCCGGCCTCGTCGCCCACCGCACGGGCGGGCACTTCGACGGCCACATGGTGCTGCACGACGAGCGGCGGGGCGTGCTGTTCTGCGGCGACATGCTCAAGGCCGCCTTCGACGCCGACGGCCGCCCCGTCGGCCTGTCCGCGCACAAGGCCTTCCACGCGCAGATCCCGCTGTCGCACCAGGAGATCCGCGACGCGTACGCGGTGATCGAGCGGCTCGACTTCGACGCCGTCGCCACCCCGTTCGAGTACGCCGCGGGCATCTCGACCAAGCAGGTCCTCGCCCTCTACGACCGGCTGCTCTCCGCGCAGCCGCTGGCCGGGCCGATCCCGCTGGAGGAACTGTCGTGACCGGGTCATCCGAGCTGACCGCCGACACCCACGACCGCGTCACCGCGGCCCTCGACGCCGCGCTGCCCCCCGGCGACGTCGGCGACGTCGAGGTCCTCGGCGTCGACCGCACCGGGGTCAGCGTGGTCAGCGCCGACTTCGCCGACCCGTCCGGGCAGTGGCCGCGCAGTGCCGCCTTCGGCTACGGCCTGTCCACCGCGCGGGCCCGCGTGGCGGCCCACGCCGAGCTGGCCGAGGAGATGATGCTCTCGCGCCGGCTGCGCGAGCTGGAGCCCGTCCGGGGCTCCTACACCGACCTCCACGCCGCCCGCGGCGCCGGCCGCGTGGTCGACCCGGTGTCGCTCGTGCTGCCCGCGGGCACCGACGACGACCCCGACCGCGCCCGCTGGTGGCTGCCGACGACGCGTTGGCGCACCGGCGAGGAGGTGCTGGTGCCCGCCGAGTTCGCCGCGCCCTACCCGGTCGACATCGGTTGGCAGCCCGCGGACGAGCAGCTGATCACGGTGATCACCAACGGCTGCGGTGCCGGCGACACCGTCGAGCGGGCCGTCGGCCACGCGCTCGGCGAACTCCTGCAGCGCGACGGGAACGCCACCGCGTTCCGGGCGATGGACCGCGGCATCGTCATCGACACCGACGGCGTATCGGATCCCGACACCCGGCGGCTGCTCGACCACCTCGCCGACGTCGGCATCACGGTGGTCCCGAAGCTTGCGTCCACCGACTTCGGCGTCACCGTCCTGCACGTCGTCGGCCACGACACCGACCCGGACGACGCCCCCCACCCGATCATGGTCACGGCGTGCGGCGAGGCCGCGCACGCCGATCGCGAGGCGGCCCTGCAGAAGGCGCTGCTGGAGTTCTGCGCGGCGCGGGTGCGCAAGTTCGTGGCCCACGCCGACCTGGACGCGGTGCACCCGCTGATGGATGCGGGCTACTGGGAGCGCGAGCTGGCGCACCCGCCGCACGCCGAGGAGCGCCGGGCGTTCGAGGCGATGGCCGACTGGTCGGGACGCTCGGGCGCCGAGCTGCGCGACCTGCTGGCGCCGACCGTGCTGTCGCGCCGCGAGACCGTGGCGTTCACCGACCTCCCCCACACCCCCGGCCTCGACGACCCGCGGGCCGTGCTCGACGACCTCCTCGCGCGCCTCGACGGCTTCGACGTGCTCACCGTGGTCGCCGACGCGGGCTCGGCCGCCGCGGTCAAGGTGATCGTGCCGGGGCTGGAGGCCGAGACGATGTCCTACGGCCGGATCGGCGCCCGCGGGGTGGAACGACTGCTCGCCCGGGGCAGCGAGCTGGCCGGGCTCGGCGCGCCGCCGCACGCCGGTGCGGCCCCGGTCGCGCTGACCGCCGAGGGCCGCGAGCGCCTCGGCGGCCCGGCGTGGCTCGACCGCGCGGCGGTCGACCGCACGGTCGGCGAGCTCTACCCGCTCTACCGCGAGCCCGGGCGCCACGCCCTCGCCCGCGCCGCACGGGGCGAGACCGTCGAGCTGCGGTGACCCGCCGGCTCTGTGACCCACATGGCTCTGTGACCCACATTGAGACAGGCGCCACCGGCGGGACGGCCTACGGTCGGTGACGTGGACGACGACGGAATGGTGCCGGGTGGGGGGTCGCGGTCGCTGAAGACCGCGGCGACGGTCCTGCGCGCGCTGCGCCTGCTCGGCGATCACCCCGGCGGGCTGTGCGCGAACGACCTCGCCGAGCGGCTCGGCAAGAGCGCGGCCACCGCCCGGTACATGATCAACACGTTGTGCGAGGCCGGCTACGCCGAGCGCGACGGCGCGGGCCGCTGCCGTCTCACCGACGCCCCGCCCTGGGGTCAGTGGGGTGCGGCGTCGAGCCCCGTGCCCGGCGATCCCGACCCCGGGGCCGTGCTGGCCGAGGCCACCACCGAGCTCTACCGCCGCACACGCCAGCGCTCCTACCTCGTGCGCCGCACCGGCACGGTCGTCGCCTCGGTCACCGACTCCCGCGGGCACCAGGGCCTCCAGAAGCTCCCGGGCCTGGGCCACCACATCCCGCCCCGCCACGCGCACGCCCTCGCGCTCACCAAGGTGCTCCTCGCGACGTCGCCGGCCTACCTCGAGGCCGTCGAGAACGAGCCCCTGGCCCGGCTCACCACCACCACGCTCGTCGATCCCGCCGCCCTGCACCGCGAGCTCGAGCGCGTGCGCCGCGACGGCATCGCGCTCGACCGCGAGGAGTACGCCGAGGGTTTCGCGACCCTCGCCGCCCCGGTCATCGCACCGTCGGGCGCCGCCACCGTGGCCCTCGGTCTGTCCTGCTCCGCCCGGCGCCTCGCGGTCGACGGCGACGAGCTCGGCGACGCCGTCCGCGCCGTGGCGGCCCGGGCGACCGCGCAGTGGGCCGGCGAGCTGGTCGCCGAGCCGATGCCCGCCGTGCCCGGCGACACGACCGTCGTCGGCCGCGACGAGGACCTGGTCAGCGGCCCACGTCGGTGATGCCGAAGGCGCGCAGGCGCCGGTAGAGCGTCGCGCGGCCCATGCCGAGCGCCGCCGCGGCCGCGGACCGGTTGCCGCCGGCCTCGAGGAGGGCGGCGACGATCAGGTCGCGCTCGGCGGTCTCGAGCGGCGTGAGGCGACGCCGCGTGCCGTGCACCACGAGCTCGGCGGGCAGGTCGGCCGGCTCGACGTCGCCCGCCGGTCGTGCGGCCAGCGCGCGGCGCAGGACGTCGGCGAGCTGGGTGACGTTGCCCGGCCAGCGGGCGCCGGCGAGCAGCGCGGTGGTCTCGGGTGTGCAGCGCGCTCGCCGGGACGGCGCGAGCCGGGCGAGCAGGGCCGTCGCGAGGAGCGGGACGTCGTCGGGACGGCGGCGCAGCGGCTCGATGACCACCGACCGCGCGAACCCCGCGAGCACCCGGCCCACCGCGCCCTCCTCGGGCGCGCGCTCGGCGCTGACCAGCCCGACGACCCACCACGACGGTGGCACCTCCCCGAGCAGCGCGGACAGCGCGCCCGTCGCGGCGTCGTCGAGCGCCTCGGTGTGCCGGACGACCACGGTGGCCGACCGCGGTCCGCCCGGTGTCCGTGTCGCGGAGGCCTCCGCCGCGTAGCCGGCGAGGACGACGGCGGCGTCGGGGTCGGACCCGTCGACGGTGATCCAGCGGGCGCCCGGCCGGAGCTCGCCGTGCACCGCCCGGACCGCAGCCGTCTTGCCGGTGCCCGGCTCCCCGACGACGACGGTGCTGCGCGCCGACCCGGCGGCCGCCCGCAGCGCCGCCGCCGCGGACCGCCACGAGCGCGAGGCACCGGCGAGGCCGGGCAGCGGGCGCTCGGACACCGCGATCGGGGACACCGGGGCCGGGGGCGGCCCGCCGCCGATCCCCCGTGCGGAGGACGGGACGGAGAGCAGCGTCGGGGACGGCGGGTCGTCGCGGCCGGCGAGGCGCAGGCTGCTGCGGCTGGGCACGACCTCGACGACGACGCCGGCGGGACGGCCCGCCGGCACCGGGGTGATCACCAGGCGCGCGGGGCCGTCGGCGAGCAGCACCCGGTCCTGCCGCGCGCGGGCCACGTCGCCCCGTTCCGCGGCGCGGCGGGCGACGCGGTCCTGGTCGGCCCCGGAGAGGGCGCGGGCGGCCCGGTTGGCCATGACGAGGTCGTCGGTGAGGGCGAACACCGGACCGCGGGTGCGGGCGCACGTCGCGCGGAACGCGGCCATCAGCCGGCGCACGCCGGCACCGCCGCGCTCGCGCATCACGTCCTCGATGTCGGTGGCCGCCTGCTGCGCCAGGAAGCGCATGAGGTCGTTGGCCTCCGCACGCAGGCAGGTGACGTCGAGGATGCCGGCGAGCGTGCCGTCGGGCCCGCACACCGGCGCCCCGGCGCACGCGAAGGCCTGGAGCCGCTCGCTGAAGTGCTCGGCGCCGACGACGAGGGCGGGCATCGCGCCCTCCAGCGCGGTGCCCACGCCGTTGGTGCCCGCGAACTCCTCGGCGTAGCTGAAGCCGGGGGCCAGGGAGATGGCGTCGAGGCGGCGCTGCAGCTCGCCCTCGCCGACGCGCCGCTCGAGGACGCGCCCGTCGGCGTCGGTGAGCACCACGGCCACCGACATGCCCGAGAGCCGCTCGGCGAGGTCGTCGAGCACGGGGCGCGCGCAGTGGGCGAGGCTGCCGTCGAAGTCGAGGTCGGCGTCGTAGGGCAGCGCGAGCTGGGTCGCGTCGACCCCGGCGCGCCGGGAGCGCTCCCACGAGTCGACGATCTCGGGACGGACCACACCGCGCGTGTTCACCGCGCCCTCGTCGACGAAGTGCTCGCGGGCGCGACCGAGGGCACCGTCGGCGCGTCGATCCATGGGCCACCTCGCCATCCGCGCGCCACGTCGTGGTGATGCGCAACACCGGATGGTACGGCGCGGACGGGCCGCGCAGGGTCGCCCGACCGTCTCGGATCGAGACGACGTCGCAGGTCAGCTGGCGATCACCCGGGGTCCTGCGGGTCGTCGGCCGGCGGGCGCTCGAAGTCCTCCACGGTGGCGTCCTCCAGGAACGCGCGCATCCGCTGCACCTCCTCGGCCGCCTCGCGGGCCGGTTCCGGCCGGTCCCCGCCCAGCGCGCTGAACGACTGTCCGACGGCGTCGAGCACCGCGTCGGCGACCTCGAGGCGCAGCCCCTCGCGCACCCCGACGGCCAGCACGTCGCTCGGGCGTCCCGGCAGGCGCGCCCCGTCGTCGAGCACCAGCTCGGCCCGGAAGCGGTCGTCGACGAGCTCGGTGATCGCGGCCGACTCGAGCCGCCGCCCGAGCAGCACCGCGAGCTCCGCGAGGAGGTCCTGGGTCATCCGCCCGTCCGCGTCCTCCCCGGCGGGGCGGGGGCCACGGTCGATGACCTCGGCCTGGGGCCCGCGCACCGACACGACCACGCATCGGTCGCCCTCGGTCTCGACCAGCAGGGCGAGCGGCTCGCGGGTCATGCGGTGCACCGCGAGCCGCGCGAAGCGCACCTCGACGGTCGAGCTCCGCTGCGCTCCGTCTCCCACCTCGGCCACGGTCAGTCCCTCGTGGCCGGCTCGTCGACCGGGTCGAACGCGGCCCGCAGCGCGGCGAGGTCGTTGCGTACCCGCTCGGCGTCCTGGCCCTCGCCCCACGTCGGGTCGCCGGGCGTGATGCCGAGCGTGCGCAGCAGCTGCGCCGCCGCCTCCGAGGGGTCCCCCGACTCGCCGAGCACCGGGTGCAGGCCCCGGTCGGCGAGGTGGCGGAACACCAGGTTCACGACGGTCCAGGGGTTGTACTTCTCGATCACTGGTCGCCCTCCGTCAGCTCGACCTCGTCCAGCGTCTCCAGCTCCGAGGGGCTCAGCGCGCGCACGCCCTCGAGGACGGTGGCCTGGTGCTCGCCGATCCGGGCGTCGACCAGCTGGCTGAGGTGGTAGGCGATCGCCCCGGTCTGGTGCACGGACACGGTGTCGGGCAGCGCCTGGCGGGTCGAGGTGATCGCCACGCCGCGCGGCGTCCCGTCGGACACGGCCACGCCGACCTCGAACACCTCGCGCGGGTTCACCGCCGGGTCCGCGTAGTGCTTGCGGAGCTGGCGCACCATCCGATGCCAGGCGAGCACCTCGCCCTCGATCTCGAGGCCCTCCACGTCGGCCTCGGTGAGGCCCATGCCGCGGCCGCCGGGGGCGAAGCACCGGGAGTACGACAGCAGCGCGGTGGTCCAGAGCGACTCGACCACCACCGGGTCGGGCTCGGGGACGCTGAGCTGCGTCACGAGGCGCTCGCAGCACAGCAGCACGGTCTGCAGGTCGTCGAAGATCGCGGCGAGGTCGGCCAGCGCGGCGGCGGCCGGGGACCCCACCCGCCGGACGGTGCGCGGGGTCTCGCTGGGTGCGGTCATGCGGGGATCTCCTCCTGTAGGCGGCACGCAGCGCAGCGGAGCTGCCGCGCCGGAGGCCGCGACCGGTCCTCAGAGCCCGTAGCGGGCCGCGAGCTGGCCGCGGCAGATGCTGGTGTTGGCGTCGACGCCCACCTGGTAGCTGCGGGCCTTGCGCAGGTGCAGCGGGAGCGCCTCGAGACCGACCGTGCGTCCCACCGGGTCGACCACCAGCGGCGCGTCGTCGTCGGCGGGGATGTCGAGCTCGCGGCGCCGCTCGCGCAACCGCCGCAGGTCGGCGCTCGCCGGGGCGTCGCCCAGCGTCATCGCCACGACCTCCTCCGGCGTGGCGCCGGCGGCCATCAGCGGACGGACCACGAGGTCGGTGCCGGCCATCAGCGCCCGCTCGGTGAAGTTGCGGCGGAGCTCGTGGAGCTCGTCCACCGCCTCCCCGACCTCGGTGCCGGCCATCGAGGTCACGAACCCGGCCCGGGCGGCGACGCCGGCGTTGATCGCGTCGGACGCGAAGTGGTCGATCAGTTCGACGTGCACGTCCCGCAGACCCGGCACCTGGGACACGGCGTCCCACGCGTCGGCGACCATGAGGAACGCGAAGTTCGGGGCGCAGAAGTAGGTGGGCAGGCGCAGGCGCACGTGCGCGACCCCGTCGTCCGAGATCGAGCAGGACGCGACGAAGTCCAGCGAGACGACGTCGGTGTCCAGCTCGGGGTCGCGCACGGTGCGCAGCGCCTCCCACACCCCGTCCACCGCCGCAGCGGTGGACGGGGTGGAGGTGACCGTCATGCCTGGGACACCGCCCGGTCCTCGACGAGCTCCGCGTCGTCGGGCGAGGCCGGGGCCGAGCTCTCCCCCGAGATCTGGCACTCGGCCGGGACCTCGATGTCGTAGAGCTTGGCGGCGTTGAGGCCGAGGATCTTCTTCTTCCCGTCCACGCCGAGGCGCGGGTAGTCGTCGAACTCGTGGCCCTCGGGGAACTGCCAGTCCACGAAGCCCTCGACCTGCCACTTCGGTTCCCAGATGTTGTAGTCCGAGCCGAAGGTCATCTTGTCCTCGCCGACCCAGAACAGCAGCTCGCCCATCACCTTGGC
>JAQSWW010000195.1 GCA_029266415.1 Actinomycetospora sp.
GCACGCGCGCCCGCCAGGGCCCGCGCCGCGACCCGCAGCGCGTCGTGCGTCGCCGCCACCCGCTGCGCGTGCCGTCGGGGCCGGCCGCGGCCGCCGCGCGCGCCCGCCGGGCCGCGCAGGCCACCGGCGGCGCGCTGGGCCTGTCCACGGCACGCCGGGCGGCCGTGCTCGCCGTCGTGGTCTGCGCGCTGGCGCTGACCGTCGCCGTGCCGCTGCGCAACTACGTCACCCAGCGCCACGAGCTCGCCGCGGTCGCCGCCGAGCAGGAGCGGCTGGCGCGCGACGTCCGCGCGCTGACCGACGAGCGCGCCGCGCTGCGCGACCCCGCCCACGTCGAGGCCCTGGCGCGCGAGCGCCTCGGCTACGCCCGCCCGGGCGAGGTCCCCTACCGCGTGGAGCTGCCCGGCGACGCCGCCGCGGCGCGCGACCCCCGCGAGCCCCGGCCCGACGCGGGCCTGCCGCCCGCCGAGGCCGAGCTGCCCTGGTACTCCCGCGTGGCGCGCTCCACGCTGGGCACCGCGCCGTGAGCACGCGGCCGCCGGCGCCCGGAGCCGGGGCCGGCGTGGCCGCCGCCGACGCCGAGGCGGTCGCCGCGCAGATCGGCCGGCGTCCTCGCGGGCTGCGCCGCGTCGCGCACCGCTGCCCCTGCGGGCTCCCCGACGTCGTCGAGACCGCGCCGCGGCTCGAGGACGGCACCCCGTTCCCGACGCTCTACTACGCGACCTGCCCTCGGCTCACCTCGCGCATCGGGCGGCTCGAGGCCGAGGGGCTCATGCGCGAGCAGACCGAGCGCCTCGCCGACGACCCCGACCTCGCCGCCCGCTACGCCGCCGCCCACGCCGCCTACCTCGCCGACCGCGACGCGATCGAGCCGCTGGGCACCGACACCAGCGCCGGCGGGATGCCCGAGCGCGTCAAGTGCCTGCACGTCCACGTCGCCCACACCCTCGCCCGCGGAGCGGGCGTGAACCCCGTCGGCGACGAGACCCTCGAGCGTCTCGACGACTGGTGGCACGCGGGTCCCTGCGTCCCACCCGCGGGCGGCTCCCCGACGGACTGATCCACCGGCCCGACCGGGCGACGACCCGGACCGGGGTACTCGCACGCACCGTCGCGTGCTCTGCCCGGCCCGGTGAACCCACGCCCCGGCCCGGTCACGACCCCGTGCCGGTGTGGTCCCGAGGGGTCTCGGCACCGCAGGATGGTGGAGCTGGTTCCCCCGACCGGCGGTGCGGTGGAGCGGACGGCCCGCCGCACGACGGGTGGTGTGCGCCTCCCGCAGCCCTCGGTGATCCGGGTGGCCGCGGAGCGCGGCCCCACCCCGCGGTCCGGTCGCCGGGCGTCCCCTTCCCGCCGAGGGACGGCCGGCGACCGACCAGCCGGAGCGCGTCGGGCCCGGCCTCGCTAGCGTCGCGGGTGGAGCCCGGGTGCCCGGGGACGGCTGGTGCAGGGGGAACGTCCATGCCACGCGTCGCCGCGGTCGACTGCGGGACCAACTCGATCCGTCTGCTGGTGGCCGACGTGACCGTCCGCGAGGACGGGTCGGCGTGGTTGCGCGACGTCCACCGCGAGATGCGCGTGAACCGCCTCGGGCAGGGCGTGGACGCCACGGGCCGGCTGGCGCCGGAGTCGATCGTGCGCACCCGCGAGGCCCTGTGCGCCTACGCCGAGATGCTGCGCCGCCACGGCGTCGCCGTCGGCCCCGACACGGTGCGGGTGTGCGCGACGTCGGCGACCCGCGACGCGGAGAACCGCGAGGAGTTCTTCGGGGCGGTCCGCGAGATCGTCGGGGTGGACGCCGACGTCATCACCGGTGACGAGGAGGCGCGCCTGTCCTTCGCCGGCGCGGTGGCCGACCTCGATCCCGACGAGGGCCCGTTCGTCGTCGCCGACGTGGGTGGCGGCTCGACCGAGATCGTGACGGGGACGTGGGACGCGGTGCGGGCGGAGGTCGTCGGCGCGCGGTCGGTCGACGTCGGCTGCGTGCGCCTCACCGAGAAGTTCCTGCACGACGACCCGCCGACCGCGGAGCAGATCACCGAGGCGGAGGAGTTCACGCGCGCGACGCTCGCGCCGGCGTTCGCCGAGGTCGCGGTGGACGAGGTCCAGACCTGGGTGGCCGTCGCGGGCACGGCGACGACGCTCGCCGCCGTGGCCATGGACCTGCGCACCTACGACCCCGAGCGCATCCACCTCTCGCGCCTGGGCCTCGGCGACGTTCGCGCCACCGCGCGCCGCCTCGAGGGCATGCCGCGCGACGAGCGGGCGGCGCTCGGCCCCATGCACCCCGGCCGCGTCGACGTCATCGGCGGCGGGTCGCTGGTGATGCGCGTGCTGGCCGAGGAGCTCGCCGAGCGCACGGACGTCACCGAGCTCGTCGTCTCCGAGCACGACATCCTCGACGGCATCGCGCGGGCCCTGGCCGCGCGGTGGTGAGCGCGTCGACGGTGCCCGCGGGGGCGGCGACCGGGCTCCCGCTGGCCGCGCTCGTCCTGGCGCGGCGGGTGCGGGCGCTCGTCGCGGCGACGGTGGTGCACACCCTCGCGGTCGCCCTCGTCGCGTGGTGGGCGGGGGCCGGGCCGACGCTGCCCGGCGTCGCCGCCCTCGCCGCGCACCTCGCGGTGTCGCTCGGGGCCGCGCTGCCGGTGCGCTGGCAGTTCGCCGGCGACCCGGCGCGCCGCGAGCGCCGGGCGGTGCGGGCCATGACCGTCTCGTTCGTGGTCCTCGCGACCTACAGCGCCGTCGACGCCGTCACCGACGCCCTGGCGCCGGGCCGGCCGGGCGAGGCCGTCGTCGGCGCCGTGCTCGGGCTCGCGGGCGCCGTCGCGCTGCCGCTGCTGGTGGCCGCCGACGCGCGCGCCGTCCGCCGGGAGCACGACCCGGCCGTCCGCGGCCCCGCGCCCGGCGTGCTCGTCGCCGCGCTGGTCGCGGTGCTGCTCGCCGCGTCGGTCGCCGACCTGGTCACCGGCACCGGGGCGGCGCCGTCGCTCGCCGCACCGGCCGTCTCGGCCGTCGTCGCGGTCCTCGCCGCCCGGGAGGCGCTGGGTGCCTGGCGGAGCTGAGGCCGGGACCGTCGACCCGGCCCGGGTGCACGACCTGGCCGCCCTCGACGCGGCGGTGTCGCAGTGCCGCGCGTGCCCCCGGCTCGTGGCGTGGCGCGAGGAGGTCGCGGCCACCAAGCGCGCCGCGTTCCGCGACGAGACCTACTGGGGCCGCCCGGTGCCGGGCTTCGGCGTGCCCGACGCGCGGCTGCTGATCGTCGGGCTCGCGCCCGCGGCGCACGGCGGCAACCGCACCGGGCGCATGTTCACCGGCGACCGCAGCGGCGACGTCCTCTACGCGGCGCTGCACGCCGTCGGGCTCGCGTCCCAGCCGACCGCGGTGGCGATCGGCGACGGCCTCGAGGTGTACGGCACGCGCCTCACCGCGCCCGTGCGCTGCGCCCCGCCCGCCAACAAGCCCACGCCCGAGGAGCGGGACCGGTGCCGGCCCTGGCTCGCCCGCGAGCTGGCGCTGCTGCGCGGCACGGTGCGTGCGGTGGTCGTGCTCGGCGGGTGGGGGTGGCAGGCGCTGCTGCCGGTGCTGGCCACCCCCGACCCCGCGGGCGGGCACCCGGGCTGGGTGGTCCCGCGTCCCCGACCCGCCTTCGGCCACGGGGTGCACGTGACGCTGGACGCCGCGGACGCGAAGCAATCCGGGGAGCACGCCGATGGGGGAGCCGGACCATCGGGTATCGACCCGCAGGTGGCCGCACCGCTCGAGGTGTTCGGCTGCTACCACGTCAGCCAGCAGAACACGTTCACCGGACGGCTCACCCCGGCGATGCTCGAGGACGTCCTGGCCCGCGCCGCCCGGGCCGCGGGCCTCGACCCCACACCTCCGGCCCGGCCGGGCGACTAGGCTCGTCCGCGCCGGTCACGGCCTCGAGAGCTCGGCCCCTGTAGCCCAATCGGCAGAGGCAGGCGACTTAAAATCGCCGCAGTGTGGGTTCGAACCCCACCGGGGGCACACCCGTCCCGGGCGGCCCGCCCACCCGCACGCCGCCCCCGCGTCACCGGCTGCACCCGCGGACGTCGTCGGCGTGTCACCCGCCCGTCGCAGCGTTCCCGCGGAGAGCGGTCACGACGGGGTGCGGCCGTCGACGGAACGATCACTCGGGCGCGCACGACGGACCGCTCGACGCCCGTGCCCGCGAGCTGCTCCGAACGGGCGAGGTGATCGGCCACACTGGGGGCCGGGAGGTGAGCGCCGTGGCTGATCTCGGCGACCTGTCGGGTCGGATCCCGATGCCGGGTGCGCGCCCGCCGTGGCGCGAGCTGGAGGGCCTGCGTCCGCTGACGCTGCGGGCCTGCCGGCGCCTGGTGGTCGTCGCGCCGCACCCGCGCGACGAGATCCGTGCGGCCGGCGGCCTGCTGCGCCGGCTCGCCGCGCGGCACGCGTCGGTCGACGTCCTCGCGCTCACCGACGGACCCGGGCGCACCTGCACCCCGCCCGAAGGGCTCGCCGTGCCCGAGGTCGCCGAGCCGCGCGCCGACCTCGTCGTGCGCCCCGAGGACCTGCAGGACCCGGAGACGCTCGCCTCGGTGCTGGGCCGGCTCGACGGCGCCGCCGCGGCGGCGGAGGAGACGGACGACGACGCGTCCGCGACCGACCCGGAGGAGGCCGCGCTCGCCGCGGCGTACCGGACGCTGGGCGTCGCCGAGGTCCGCCGGCACCGCCTGGGCCTGCCCGACGGCGGCCTCTCGCGGCACGAGGCGGACGTGGTCGGGGCACTGAGCGAGATCGTCGGCTTCGTCGAGGACGCGCACGGGGTGTGCGTGCTCGCGCCCTGGTCGGGCGACGGCGACGACGACCACGAGGCCGCCGGGCGCGCCGCCGAGATCGTCTGCGCCGCCTACCGGGTGCGGCTGGTGCGCTGGCTCGACCAGGCGTGGAGCTGGGCGGGCCCGGAGTCCGCCGAGGTCCCCTGGCGCCGTGCCCGCCAGCTCGCGCTGTCGGAGACCGTGCAGGCCCGTAAGCTGGCCGCCAGCGCGGCGTTCGGTGACCGTCCCGGACGCGATCGCGAGCTTCCCGACGGTTCGGCCCCCGGTCCCCGCGAGGTCTTCCTGGTGTGAGCAGGCCCCACCTCCCCCGAACGGGCGCGACGGCGTCTGCCACATCGCCCGTCCGGAGTCTCCGCTCCGCGACCGCTGCCCCACCGGGGGGTCACACCCGGGCCGAGCACGTGGCGAGGCCGATAGGCTCCGTCAGGTGACGGGCAGGACGAACGGCGACCACGTCGAGGTGGCGACCGAGGCCCCGGGGCTGGGTGGCGACTACGCCGCCCAGGCGCAGCGCGTGCGCGACACCGTGATCGACCCCGACGCGGCGGCCCAGTCCGACCTGCCCCAGGTCCTGCACACCGCGCCCGCCGCCGTCGCGCTGATCGACCTCGGCGAGGGGTTGGTCACCTACGCCAACGACTCCGCCCAGGGCCTCACCGGTGGCCGCGCCGACCTGCCCATCGACGTGGACGCCTGGAGCGAGGCCGCGGGCCTCACCGACCTGTCCGGGCGCCCGATGCGCGACACCGCCTCGCCGCTTTCGCGGGTGGCCCAGGGCATCCCCGTCTCGGGCGAGCCGGTCGCCGTCTCCGACGCCGCGCGCCGGGGCTCGGAGGCCACCGAGGAGGAGCGCGAGGAGGCCGAGGGCCGGCTGCTGTGGGTGACGGGCTTCCCTCTCTCGGAGGCCGTGAACGCCGACCAGCGCCGGCTCGCGCTCGTGGTGTTCCTGCAGCTCTCCGGCGCCGGCGCGCAGCGCCACCTCGAGATGGTGCGCGACCGCGCCGTGGTCGCGACCGAGCTGTCGTTCACGATCTCCGACCCGTCGCGCGAGCAGAACCCGCTGGTGTGGGTCAACCCGGCGTTCTCCCGCCTCACCGGCTACGAGCTCGACGAGGTCCTCGGCCGCAACTGCCGCTTCCTGCAGGGCCCGAACACCGACCCGGCCTCGATCTCGCGCATCCGCACGGCGCTGGCCGACGAGCGCCCGATCACCGAGGTGCTCCTCAACTACCGCCGCGACGGCACCGCGTTCTGGAACCAGGTGTCGATCACGCCCGTGGTCGACGGCGACGGCCGCGTGGTGAACTTCGTGGGCGTCCAGTCCGACGTCACCGAGCGCGTGATGGTCGAGAACGAGCGTCGCGCCGCCCTCGCCGCGGCGGAGGAGACCCGCGAGCAGCTGCGCCTGCTCACCGAGTCGACGTCGGCGATGTCGGCGAGCCTGGACACCACGGGCGTCGCCTCGGCGCTCGCCCGCATCGTGGTGCCCGCGATGGCCGACTTCTGCTGCGTCGACCTGCTGGACGAGGTCGACGACAACACCTCGGTGCGCCGGGCCGCGGTCAACCACCGCGACGAGTCCAAGCTCGACGAGGTGCGCGCCCTCGGACGCTGGGTGAGCCCCACCGAGGACGGGCGCGACCCCATCGGCCAGGCCCTCACGGCCGGGTCGCCGTCGCTGCTGCCCGAGCTGCCCGTGCGGCCCGCGGGCATCGCCGAGCAGCCCGAGCTGCTGCACCGCTACGAGGCGCTGCGGCCCCGCTCCGCGATCGTCGTCCCGCTGCGGGCCCGCGGCCAGGTGCTGGGCGCGCTGACGCTCGGCACCGAGCTGCCCTACGGGCGGCGCTACTCCCAGCGCGACCTCTACCTCGCCGCCGACCTCGCCGCGCGCGCCGGTCTCGCGGTCGACAACGCGCGCCTCTACGCCCGCGAGCACGGCGCGGCCGAGACCCTCCAGCGCAGCCTGCTCCCGGCCGTGCCGCCGATGAAGGGCATGTCGGTGGCGTCGCGCTACCTCGCGGCCACCGACGGCGCCCAGGTGGGCGGCGACTGGTACGACATGCTGCCGCTGCCCGACGGCGCGGTCGGCCTCGCGGTCGGCGACGTCGTGGGGCACGACCTGCGCGCCGCCGCGGCGATGGGCGAGCTGCGCGGTGTGCTGCGGTCCTACGCGTGGGAGGGCCTCGGGCCCGCGGACGTCATCGATCGGGCCGACGACGTCGTCCAGGGCCTGGGCATGGCCGCGATGGCGACGGCGGTGTACGCGCGCCTCGAGCGCGGCGACCACGACGGGTGGACGCTGCGCTACTCCAACGCCGGCCACCCGCCGCCGCTGCTGCGCCGGGCCTCCGACGGCGCCGTCGAGCTGCTGACCGGCAACCTCTCGCCCCTGATCGGCGCCACGCGCGCGATCACCCGCCACGAGACGGTCGTGCACTGCGGCGCCGGCGACCTGCTGGTGCTGCACACCGACGGGCTCATCGAGGCGCCGGGCACCGACCCCGACGAGCGCACGCAGCTCATCGCCGACACCCTCGCCGGCCAGGACGCCGACATGCCCGTCGAGGAGCTCTGCGACCAGCTGCTCGAGGTCCTCGGCGTCGACGGCCTGCGCGACGACGCGGTCCTGCTGGCGATCCGCCTCGACGGTGACCTCGCGCCCGCCTGACCCGGACACGCTGACCCCGGACACACGACGGCCCGGCCCGTCGAGGACGGACCGGGCCGGGTTGTCGCGCCGTCACTGCTGCGGCGGGGGCTCCTCGCCCGGCGGGGGCGGGGGCGGCGGGGCCTGCTCGCCCGGCTGCTC
>JAQSWW010000196.1 GCA_029266415.1 Actinomycetospora sp.
GCGGCGGAGGTGGTGGTGACCTTGTCCTCCCGCACGTCGCGGGCGACGTCCTCGGGCTCGCGGGTCAGCGGGTCGCCGTAGCCCCCGCCGCCCTGCCAGAACATCGTGAACACCTCGCCGGGCGCGACGTAGGTCTCGCCGTAGCAGGGCTGCAGCTCCGCGGCGCCGCCGACCTCGTCGAGATCCGCGGGCACCTTGCCGGCACCGAGCATCGTCGTGACGTCGGCGCCGCGGGCGATCCACTCGACCCCGGTGTTGCCGGGGTAGCCGCCGGCGAGGCCGTTGTTCTGGCTGATCGCCTTGCCGTTGGAGGCGAGGACGAGGCCGATCGGGAAGCTGGTGCCGTGCGGGGTGATGGCCATCGAGGCCGACACGCCACCCCGGCGACGGCCGGGGCCGCCGGAGTCGGGCTCCTCCCGGCGCCACAGCGCGAGCACCGGGTAGAGGAACTCGGTCATCTCGACGTCGGGCACCCGGCCGAGCGGGATGCAGAACAGGCCACCGGTGTCCATGCCGTCGGCCTGCGGCTGCGCGCCGTAGCCGCCCGCCATGGGGTCCATGAGGATCGAGAGGAACGGGGTGGGCACCGCGCCGCGCTGGTCGAGCCCGGCGATGACGGCGGTGTCCCAGGTGCCGCAGCAGCTGGACTGGACGTGCGCGTCGAGGTTCGGCGACTGGTCGAGCATCTGCGAGAGGCACTCGGCCACGAGGTTGCCGGTCAGCCACGCCGGCCCGATCGGCCCGCGCCCCACGGCGGCCGGGAAGCTCGCGTTGTTGATCGTGCCCTCTTCGGCGACGAGGTCGAAGCAGCGCATCAGCCCGCCGGCCGACCACGGGATGTCGCCGGCGAGGATCGGCAGCAGCGCGAGCATCACGCCGCCGCGCATGCCGGCGTAGGTGCAGTTGACCACGCCCGACTGCGGGTCGGTTCCGGTGAAGTCGAAGCTGAGGTGGCCGTCGGTCTTCGTCATCGCGACCGTGATCCTGTGCAGGCCGCGGTCGTCGGAGTGCGACTGGTCCTGGTAGCCGGTGGCCCGCCACACGCCGTCGGGCAGCTTCTTCAGCTTGCCCCGCAGCCGCGACTCGGCGTCGGACATCATCCGCTTCATCACGGCCTTGACCGTGTCGGCGCCGTACTGCTCGATGACCGCGAGCATGCGGTCGCGCCCGACGGTGTTGGCGCCGACCTTCGCGCGCAGGTCGAGCCCGATCATCATCGGCACGCGCGAGCGGCGCACCCACATGTCGGCGATGTCGTCCTGCAGCAGCCCGTCGCGCACCACCTTCACCGGCGGGGTGGGCAGCGACTCGGAGAACACGTCCTGCGCGGCCGGGGAGAACGAGCCGAGCCCGACGCCGCCGAGGTCGGGCTGGTGCGCGATCGCCGAGGTCCAGCCGAAGAGCTTCCCCTCCCAGAACACGGGCTGGAACACCATCGCGTCGTTCTGGTGCAGCCCGCCGCCGACCCACGGGTCGTTGGTGAGGAACATGTCGCCCTCGGCGATGCCGGGGTTGGTCGCGCGGTGGCGCAGCGTCCAGTAGATCGCGAGGTCGACGGCGCCGACGAGCATCGTGTTGTAGAGCCCGACCTGCACCTCCTGGCCGAGCTCGTCGGACAGGGCGAAGTCGAAGTCGTTCGCGTCGGTGACGATCGGCGAGCCCGACATCCGCTTGAGGGCCTCGCCCATCTCGTCGGTGACCGACCAGAGGCGGTGGCGGACGACCTCGTAGGTCAACGGGTCGAGCGCGTCGATCTGCTCCTGGGTGACGGTGTGCACCGGCAGGCTCGCGGGCAGCTGGGCGGCGAGCGTGTCGGGGTCGATCGGGCGGCTCGAGAACCTCTCGGAGCCGGGGACGGCCATGACCATGGTCAGGCTCCTTCAGGAGACGAAGCGGAGCGGATCTCGACCATCGAACTCGTCGTGATGTGGAGGTTGCCGAGCCCGTCGACGGTGCCGGTGCGGCCGCCCGGGACGACCACTGTCGTCGGGACCTCGATCACCGCCGGCCCGTCGATCACGTGGCCGGCGCGCAGCGCCGCGTAGTCGTAGATCGGGGTGTCGACGAAGCCCTGGCCGATCTCGAGGTAGACGGGGCGCCGGCCCGACTCCCGCGGCTCGACGTCGGCCTTCTCCAGCGGCGGCAGCTCGGGGCTGAACGGCAGGACGCCGCGGCCGCGCACCCGGTAGGTGATGGCCTGGACTCCGGCCTCCCGGAAGCCGGAGCCCTGGCCGTAGAGGTCGGCGTACCTGGTCTCGAACCGCTCGGCGGCGGCGTCGAGCGCGGCCTGGTCGAGCGGGCCGTCGGCGACGGGGACGGTGACCTCGGCGAGCTGCATCGCGTAGCGCATGTCGATCTCGCGGACGATCTCGACGTCGTCGAACTTCAGGCCCTGGCGGTCGAGGCCCTGGCGCACCTGGTCCTCGAGCTGGGCGAAGTTCTTCTCCGCGCGTACCGGGTCGACCGGGAGCTGCGCGGGGTCGGAGAGCTCCTGGGCCAGCGCGATGTCGGACGCGGCGAGGCCGTAGGCGGAGAACGCGGACGCGACCGGACCGAGCGGGACGACGACCTCGTCCACCCCGAGCTGGCGCGCGTAGTTCGCGCAGAACGCGGGGCCGGAGCCGCCGAAGGCGTAGAGGACGAAGTCGCGGGGGTCGTAGCCCGCCTCGACGACGGTCTTGCGCAGCAGGTCGCCGGTCTGGGCGTTCTGCGCGGCGTGGACGGCGGCCGCGGCGTCCTCCGTGGACAGGCCGAGCGGCTCGGCGATCCTCGTCCTGATCGCCTCCCGGGCCTTCTCGACGCTGAGCGCCTTCCGGCCGCCGAGCAGGCCGGTCGTCGGGAGGATGCCGAGGACGAGGTTGGCGTCGGTGTTGGTGGGCTCGGTGCCGCCCTGGTCGTACGACGCCGGGCCGGGGACGGCGCCCGCGCTGTGCGGCCCGATCCGCAGGTTGCCGCCCGCGTCGACCCACGCGACCGCGCCGCCGCCGGACCCGATGGCGTGCACGCGCAGGGTCGGGACGTTGATCGGGTGGTGGTTGATGACGGTCGTGGTGTCGCGCTCGGGCTCGCCGTCGACGATCAGCCCGACGAGGAACGTGGTCCCGCCGACGTCGGTGGAGATGATGTTGCGGTGGCCGAGCCGCTTGCCGAGCTGCGTGGACCCGACGACGCCGCCGGTGAGCACCGAGCCGACCGTGGAGATGGCCTGCGACGGCGCCTCGGACGCCGCGACCGCGCCCCCGTTGGACTGCATGACGAGCAGTGGCCCGTTGAGCCCCCGGCTGTTCAGGCTGTCCTCGAGGTCCGTCAGGTAGGTCCGCAGCCCGGGCCCCACCTGCGTGCTCATGATGGTCGTGGAGTGGCGGGCGAACTCGCGGATGCGGGGACTGACCTCGCTGGAGAGCGCGACGTAGACGTCCGGGTCGATCTCGTGCACGAGCTCGCGGATCCGCTTCTCGTGGGCGGGGTTGCGGAAGGCCCAGAGCAGGCTCACGGCGATGGCGCGGATGCCGTCGTCGTGGAGCCTGCGGACCTGCGTCCGGACCTCGTCCTCGTCGAGCGCGACGATCACGTTGCCGTCGCGGTCGATGCGCTCGGTGACCTCGAGGGCGTGGCGCTTCGGCAGTAGGTAGTGGTCCTTGTCCTGCGCGAGGACGTGCTGCAGCTCGTGCGGGCTGCGCCCCAGGTACCGGCCCTCGACGTTCATGATGAAGATCGAGTCGCGGTGGCCCTTGGTGGTCAGGAACCCGACGTCGGGCACCTGACGCATGACCAGCGCGTTGAGGCTCGACGTGGTGCCGTGGGCGACGTGGTGGGTCTCCGCGAGCATCTCCTCGACGGAGCGGCCCAGCTGCTCGGCGAGCAGCGCGAGGACGTCGAGCACCCCGCGCGAGTAGTCCGGCGGTGTCGACGGGGCCTTGGCGGCGATGACGGACCCGGAGTCGTCGTCGAGCACCGCATCGGTGAACGTGCCCCCCACGTCGACACCGATCACGTAGGTCATGGCCACTCCTCGTCGAGCCTCCGAGCGTGACCCGAGCCACGCGTTTGACGGTGTCGTCGACTATCTGACACCAATGAAGGTTCGTCAAGGGCGGGGCTGCTCCCGCTGGTCGGGCACGATCTCGATCCACCCGCGCACGACGTCCGGCGTCACCTGCCCGACGAGATCGGGGTGGTCGCTGCGCACGTGCGCGAGGACGTCGTCGACGACCTGCCCCTCCGCCGCGCTCTTCGCCTCGAACCCGCACTCGCACGTCACCTGGTTCACGGTCCCCGTCCCCTCTCGTCCGTTCCGACGTCGACCACTGTCCCGGCGGTCGTTGCCGAAACCTTGTCGCCGGATTGTCGGCGCGCGACGCTCAGCGGGTCGGAGGCCGGGAGTCGTGGGCAGGGGGGCGGCCATGTCCGAGCCCGACGGGCCGCCGCCGGTCCGCATCCAGCTCCACGGCCGGTTCGCGCTCGCCGTCGAGGGGCGCACCGTGGAGCACGTCCTGCCCGGGCGTCGCGCGCGCCTCCTCGTCGCGGTCCTGGCGCTCCCCCACCGCCGCGCGGTCGAGCGCTCCGAGCTGATCGACATCCTCTGGAGCCCGGCCCGTGCCGGCGAGGGCGCGGCGTCGACGTTCTCGGCGCTGCTGTCGAAGGTCCGCACCGTGCTGGAGCCCGCCACGATCGTGGGGCGGCGCAGTCTCCAGCTCGTCCTGCCGCCCCGGGCGATCGTCGACGCCGGCGTCGCGCAGAGCGCGCTGCACGCCGCCGAGTCGGCGACCGCACGGCAGGACTGGCCCCGGGCGTGGACCGAGGCGCTGAGCGCGCTCTTCGTGACCCAGCGGGGCTTCCTCGGCGACTTCGACGACCCCTGGAGCGACGAACGCCGCCGTGAGGCCGCGCACCAGCACCGCCGGGTGCTCGCGTGCTACGGCGAGGCGTGCCTGCACCTCGGACCGGGCGAACTCGCCGGTGCGGAGCGCAGCGCCCGGACCCTCATCGCGCTCGACCCGCTCGCCGAGACCGGGTACCGCCTGCTGATGCGGGCGCACGCGGCAGCCGGCGACCGTGCGGCGGCGCTCGCGGTCTACGAGGACATGCGCCGGGCACTGCGCGAGCACCTCGGGACCGACCCCAGCCCGATGACCCGCGAGCTGCACGCCGAGCTGCTGGGGTGATCAGGACAGGAACGTCGTGACCACGTCGAGCACCAGTGCCGTGCGCGCGAGGCCGAGGAAGTGCGTCGTCCCCGGCAGCACCGCGAGCTGCGAGGCCGGGACACCGACGAAGTCGCCGTTGACGTCGCCGCCGCGCAGGCGCAGGAAGCGCACGGCGTGCTCGAGGCGCACCGCGTCGCAGTCCCCCACCGTCATCAGCGTGGGTGCGGCGATGCCCGCGATCTCCTCGTCGCTCCAGCCGGGCCCGCCGTCGAACGCACCGAGCTTGTCGAGCAGGCCCTGCAGACCCTCGGGGTGCGGCGACTTCGCGCGGTAGGACTCCGCCATCGGCGTGCCCTCGATCATGTCGACGGTCATCGCGGCGACCGCCTCGGCGTTCTCCGGGCGCATCCCTTCGGGGCGGAACGACACCGACGACACCACGAGCCGGCGCACGAGCTCGGGGTGCCGGATGGCCAGCTCCAGCGCGACCGCACCGCCGACCGAGAAGCCGAGGACGTCCACCTGCGCGAGACCGAGATGGCCCAGGAGTCCGACGACGTCGTCGGTGAGCGCAACGCTGGACAGCGGGCGGTCGAGGTCGTTCGTGCGGCCGTGGCCCTGGAAGTCCACGGCGACGACCTGCCGGCCGGCCGCGAGCCCGGGCAGCAGGGCGCCGAACTGCAGGTCGATGTCGAACAGGCCGCCGTGCAGGAGCAGCAGCGGCGTGCCCTCACCGCCGCTCTCGCCCTCGCCGTGGACCTCGTAGTACATGTGCAGGTCGCCGAGGTCGGCGTAGCCGGTGCGGGGGGCCGTCGGGGCGGTCGGGGTGGTCGGGGTGGTCATCGGGGACTCCGTTCCGGGTCGGTGACTCCTCGCCCGGGTGTCGGACGGGGACGGCCGTCTTCGACACGACGACCGGAGAGAGTCCGACGGGTTTGCGTTCGAGCGCGCTCGAAGGCCTAGCGTCGGTCCCGTGCGTGGTTCGATCATGGGAACGGCCGTGCGCCGCGTCGAGGATCCCGAGCTCCTCCGCGGCCACGGGACCTACGTCGACAACATCGTCCCGACCGGTGCGCTGCACTGCGTCTTCGTCCGCTCACCGTTGGCCCACGCGCGGCTCGGCACGGTGGACACCGCGAAGGCGCGGGAGGCCCCGGACGTCGTCGCCGTCCTGACCGGCGACGACCTCACCGACCTGCCGGACCACCGCCCGTTCATGGTCCTCAACGACACCTGCGCGCGGCCGCTGCTGGCGCGCGGCAAGGTGCGCTTCGTCGGGGACATGGTCGCCGCGGTCGTCGCCACGACGCGCGCGGCGGCGGTGGACGCGGCCGAGCTCGTGGAGGTCGACTACGACCCGCTCGAGGCGGTGGTCGACCCCGAGGCCGCGCTGGCCGACGGGGCGCCGCTGCAGCTCGAGGGGCTCGGCAGCAACCTCGCCGCCGGCGTCCGCGACCCCGACGACGTCGACCCGTTCGCCGGCGCCGACGTCGTCGTGCGCGCGCGCATCCTCAACCAGCGCCTCGCCGTCGCGCCGATGGAGGGCAACGCGGTCACCGCGACGCCCGGTGGGGCGGACGAGCCCTACGACGTGACCGTGCACGTCTCCACGCAGATGCCGCACGGGCTGCGCGCGCAGGTCGCACGGCAGTGGGGCTGGGACCCCGAGCGCGTGCGCGTCGTGGCTCCGCACGTCGGCGGTGGCTTCGGCGGCAAGGCCGGACTGGCACCCGAGCACGCCGTGGTCATCGAGGCGGCGCGCCGGCTCGGTCGGCCGGTGACGTGGACCGAGACCCGCTCGGAGAACCTCACCGCGATGCCGCACGGGCGCGGCCAGGTGCAGTACGGCGAGCTGGGGCTGCGCCGCGACGGCACGATCGTCGGCCTGCGCGCGCGGGTGGTCGGCGACGCCGGCGCGTACGCCGGCTTCGGCGGTGCGCTCACGCTCGGCCCGACGCGCGCCATGGCGCAGGGCGTCTACCGCATCCCCACCATCGCCTACGACGGCGCCGCCGTGCTCACCACGACCACCCCGATGGGTGCGTTCCGCGGGGCGGGCCGGCCCGAGGCCGCGGCGATGCTCGAGCGGCTGGTGGACATGGCCGCCGCCGAGCTGGGCACCGACCCGGCCGCGCTGCGGCGCCAGAACCTCCTGCAGCCCGACGAGTTCCCGCTGACCACGCAGACCGGCTCGCTCTACGACTCCGGCGACTACGCGAAGGCGCTGGACAAGGCCCTCGAGATCGCCGGGTACGACGAGCTGCGCCGCGAGCAGGCCGCGCGTCGCGAGCGCGGCAACCGGGTGGCGCTCGGCATCGGACTGGCGGTGTACGTCGAGGTGACCGCGGGCGGCGGCGCGCAGGAGTACGGCGCGGTGAGCGTCGACGACGACGGCGGGGTGACCGTGTCGGTGGGCACCTCGGGCCACGGCCAGGGGCACGCGACGTCGTGTCCGCGATGATCGTCGCCGACCGTCTCGGCGTGCCGATGGCGCAGGTGCGCTTCGTGCAGTCCGACACCGCGGCGGTCCCGCGCGGCGGTGGCACGGGCGGCTCGCGCTCGCTGCAGCTCGCCGGTTCGAGCGTGCTCGTCGCGGCCGACACGGTGATGGCGCGGGCGCGCGAGGTCGTCGCCACCGCCCTCGAGGCGGACCCCGGCGACATCACCGCCGTCGACGGTGGTGTCGGTGTCGCCGGCGTCCCGGACCGCGTGCTGACCTGGCGCGACGTCGCCGCCGCGGCGCGCGGGCAGGAAGTGTCGCTGTCCGAGGCGCGCGACGAGTCGCAGCCCGGCGCCACCTACCCGTTCGGCGCGCACGTCTCGGTCGTCGAGGTCGACCTCGACACCGGGCGCGTGACGCCCGTGCGCCACGTCGCGGTCGACGACTGCGGCACGGTGCTCAACCCCGTGCTGGTCGCCGGGCAGCAGCACGGCGGGCTCGCGCAGGGCATCTCGCAGGCGCTGTGGGAGGGCTTCGGCTACGACACCGAGGGCAACCCGACGTCGGGCAGCTTCGCGGCGTACATCCTGCCCACCGCGGCGGAGCTGCCGAGCTACGAGGCCGCGAGCACCGAGACCCGGACGCCGTACAACCCGCTCGGCGCCAAGGGCATCGGCGAGGCCGCGACGATCGGCTCCACGCCTGCGGTGCAGAACGCCGTCGTCGACGCGCTCGCCCCGCTCGGCGTGCGCCACGTCGACATGCCGCTGACACCCGACCGCGTGTGGCGCACCGTCCGCGACGCCGAGGCCGGCACGCTCGCCGACCCGTGGCGCGAGCCGCCGGCGTTCTTCGCGACGCTGCCGGTGCGCGGCGCGTCCGCTGACCCGGAGGCGGCGTCGGTGGACGTCTGAGGTGGGGTCAGGACGGGTCAGCGCAGCGACGACGACCGGGGCGAGCACACCCCGCAGAGCCGGCGCTGCGCGCCCGGCCCCGCGCCGGCGGCCCACGCGCGCACGACGTCGATCGCGTGCGAGCGGCACCCGGCGGGGATCTCGCGCGGCGGGTGGTGGTGCAGCGAGCCGTCGGCGAGGGCCCCGCTCACCCGGGCCACGCCCTCACGGACGCGGGCGGCCAGCGCCGCGGGCCGCGCAGCCTCGTCCGGCGCCCGGCGCGGGGTCAGGTCCTCGAGCGCGGCGACGGCGGGCGCGATCTCACCGGAGACGGTCACGCCCTCCACGACGGCACGGGCTGTCCGCGACTCGATCCCCCGTTCGGGGCGCACTTTCCGGGCCCGATACGTCCCGACACGCCGGACAGTGACCCAACGGCCCTCGCCCCGGAGCCCGCGACAGGTCATCATCAGGGGTGGCGCGCGGATCGGGTGGACCGGCCGCGCCGACGACGCCGGGTGGGAGGCGACCGTGCACGCAGAACTGCTGGCGCAGCGGGTCGCCGGGCTCATCGAGGGCGCGGCGTTCCCCCACCTCGACACCGCGTCGGTGATGACCGTGATCGCGCTGGTGCTCACCGGCGCGGGACTGGTGACGGTGCGCGACTACGTGCTCGACGGCGGCGACCGGATCCCGCTCCTCGTCGCCGAGCCCTTCCCGCGGGTCGAGGCGTCGATCGGTGTGGTGCCGGCGCTCGGGGGCGTCGACGCGACGCTCGCCGGGCGTCTGGCCCGCTACGCCCAGCACCCCGCGGTCGACGGGCTCATCGTGGTCAACGCGGTCGCGGGGCCCGTACCACTGCCGCGGGCGGTCGGGGGCGTCCCGCTGCGCGCCGCGGTCGCCGGGGCCCGCGCCGGCAGCGACGCCTGACGCCGGGTCAGCTCCCGAACACGTCCATCGCGCGGTCGATCGCCGGCAGCAGCAGCGATCGCGGGGCGAACCGGCCCCCGAGCGCGCTGAGCTGGTTGACCAGCCCCGGGGTGACGGTGCGGTCCCCGGCGGCCATCGCGGCGACGCCGGCCTCGGCGACGTCGGCGGCCTCGCCGACCACGAGGTCGGGCGCCTTGTCGAACGCGTCGGTCCCGGCCGCGTCGGCGAAACCGGTGCGCGTCAGGCCCGGGCTGAGCGTGGTGAGGGTGATGCCGGTGCCCGCGAGCTCGGCGTGCACGGCCTCGGAGAACGACTGCACGAACGCCTTGCTCGCCGCGTAGCTCGCGGTGCCCGGCAGCGGCTGGAACGCGGTGATCGACGAGACGTTGAGGATCGCGGCGGCGTGCCCACCGCGCTGCACCCGCGGGGTGAACGCGGCGAGCGCGGCGACCGTGAGGTCGTGGAGCGCCAGCACGTTGAGCCGGACGAGGCCGTCGAGGGCGGCCCGCTGGCCGGGGTCGGCGGCGAGGTCGGCGACGCGGCCCGTCACGCCGAAGCCGGCCGCGTTGACCAGGCCGACGATGCGCTCGTCGCCGAGCACGATCTCGCGGATCGTGGCGAGCCCGTCGTCGGTGCCGAGGTCGGCGGCGTGCACCTCGGCGGTGAGCCCCGAGAGCCCGCGCAGCTCGCCCGCGAGCTCGGTGAGCGCGTCGGCGCGACGGGCGACGAGGAGCACGGGGTGGCCGCGTGTGGCCAGGGAGCGGGCGATCGCGGCGCCGATCCCCGACGACGCGCCGGTGACGAGGACGTGGGCGTCGGGACCCGGGGGCGGCAGCGGCATGGAGGTCCACTACCCAGCGGGCCGCTCCGGCACCCTCAGCGACGCCCGTCCCGGCGGGCCACGGCGCGACGGTGGCCGGTCCCGTCCGCAGAACGACGGACGCCCCGGCTGCATCGTGCGCAGCCGGGGCGTCCCTCGTTCCGTCAGGGGATCACACGTCGTAGCGGTCCAGCATCATGACCTTGTCCCAGGCCTTGGCGAAGTCGCGGACGAACTTCTCCTCCGACCCGTTCTCGGCGTAGATCTCCGCGAGGGCGCGCAGCTCGGAGTTCGAGCTGAACACGAGGTCGTTGCGGGTGCCGGTCCAGCGGATCTCGCCGTCGGCGCCGCGGGCCTCGTAGAGCCCCTCCTCCTCGGCGACCTTCGCCCAGGTGGTGTTCATGTCGAGCAGGTTGGTGAAGAAGTCGTTCGTGAGCTGCCCGACCCGCTCGGTGATGAAGAAGTCGTTCGTGAGCTGCCCGACCCGCTCGGTGAGCACGCCGTGCGCCGTACCGCCCGTGTTGGCCCCGAGCACCCGCAGACCGCCGACGAGCACGGTCATCTCGGGCGCCGAGAGGTTCAGCAGGTTCGCGCGGTCGACCATCAGGTACTCGGCCGGGAGCTGGTGGCCCTTGCCGAGGTAGTTGCGGAAGCCGTCCGCGGTCGGCTCGAGGTGGGTGAACGAGTCGACGTCGGTCCAGTCCAGCGAGGCGTCGGTGCGGCCCGGGGTGAAGGGGACGGTGATGTCGACCCCGGCGTCCCGTGCCGCCTTCTCGATCGCCGCGCAGCCGCCGAGCACGATCAGGTCGGCGAGCGAGACCTGCGTGCCGGAGGCGTTGAACGACGACTGCACGCCCTCGAGGGCCGACAGCGTCCGGCGCAGCTCCTGTGGGTCGTTGACCTCCCAGTCGATCTGCGGGTCGAGGCGCACGCGCGCACCGTTGGCGCCGCCGCGCTTGTCGCCGATGCGGAACGTCGAGGCCGACGCCCAGGCCGCCTTGACGAGCTGGGAGACGCTCAGGCCCGTGTCGAGGATCTGCTTCTTGAGCTCGGCGATCTCGGTGGAGCCGACGACGGGGCCCTCGTGCGCGGGCACCGGGTCCTGCCATATCAGGGTCTCCTCCGGCACCCACGGCCCGACGTAGCGCTGGATCGGGCCCATGTCGCGGTGGGTCAGCTTGAACCAGGCGCGGGCGAACGCGTCGGCGAACTCGTCGGGGTTCTCGTG
>JAQSWW010000024.1 GCA_029266415.1 Actinomycetospora sp.
GGGGACGCCGCCGCCCGCCGCGTCCTGCTGCGGCCCGCCGGGGCCCCGCGCGGCACCGACCTCGTCGCCGTGCAGGAGAACCCCCTCGACGCGTCCACGGCCGAGGACCCCGAGCGGGCCCGCTCCCAGCTCGCTGCCCAGTACGAGGCCGCGCGGGCGGCCGGCGACCCGGTGTCGGGCTACGAGCCGGTGGCCGAGTTCGGGAGCCGCCCGGTGGCCCGGTACCGGCAGGACCCGGCGCCGGGCGTGCGCGTCGACTGGTTCGTCGTGCTCTCCGCCCCCTCGATGGTCAGCGTCGGCTGCCGCCACGGCACCGACGACGCCGACGCCCGCCGCGTCCTCACCGCGTGCGCCCAGGTCGTGGAGACCCTCGAGCCGGCCGGCTGACCGGATTTCCCCGAACGACCACCACGGCGCGCACGCGGTCGTCATGCTCGATCCGACCGACCACGGTGACCGACGAGAGGGGACGGACATGGCCGCGAACAGCGGGTTCAGTACCGACACCGCGACGATGCAGGCCGTCGCGAAGAAGATCAACACCACGCACGCGGCGATGGAGGGCGACCTCGGGCGGCTGCGCACGCAGCTCGCCGACGTGGCCGGCACGCAGTGGCAGGGCCGGGCCGCCGACGCCTTCGGCATCTCGATGACGCAGTGGGACGTCGACGCGCAGCGCATGAACAAGGCCCTCGACGACATCTCGGCGTTGGTCAACCGGGCCGCCGGCCTCATGCAGACCAACCAGGACTCCGGCGCCCAGGCCTTCCGCTCGGCCGAGGGCGGCGGGGGCGCGCAGTTCGGCCACCTCCTCTGACCCGCTGACCACACCACCGACACCACCGAGAGGCCCACCCATGCCCCAGGACCAGATCCGCGTCGACTTCTCCACCATCGACGGCGCCGCGGCCAACATGTCGACCCTGCAGGCGGCCATCGAGGGCCACATGGCCGACCTCGACCGCTCGATCGCCGAGCTCGGCGTCTGGAACGGCCAGGCTGCCGCGGAGTGCCAGGCGCGCAACCAGGAGATCAAGTCGGCGTGGACGTCGATCCAGCAGCAGCTGGGCCACATGACCACCCAGACCCACCGGTTCAACGAGGACGCCCGCATCACCGAGGACGCGATCTACCGGTCGTTCTCCTCCCGCTGAGGACGCGTCCGGGGGCGGTCGGCGTCCCTCACGAGGGGACGCGTACTCTGGACGACCGATGCGCGGTGTACGTCCCGCGCCTGATCGACCCCACCGGCCCCGAGCCGACCGCCCAGCCGTCCGTGACGAGGTAGCTTCCGTGCGCACGTTCAGTCCGAAGCCCGGCGACATCGACCGCGCCTGGCACGTCATCGACGCGTCCGACGTCGTCCTCGGGCGCCTGGCCACCCAGAGCGCCACGCTGCTGCGGGGCAAGCACAAGCCCACCTACGCGCCGCACGTCGACACCGGCGACTTCGTCGTCATCGTGAACGCGGAGAAGGTCGCGCTCACGGGTGGCAAGCGTGACGACCGCATGGTCTACCGCCACAGCGGCTACCCGGGCGGCCTCAAGTCCCGCACGGTCGGCGAGGAGCTCGAGCGCTTCCCCGCCCGCCTGGTCGAGAAGGCCATCAAGGGCATGCTCCCGAAGAACCGGCTGGGCCGGGCCATGAGCAGCAAGCTCAAGGTCTACGCGGGCCCCGAGCACCCCCACGCCGCGCAGAAGCCGGTGCCGTACGAGATCCGACAGGTGAGCCAGTGACCAGCCCCGACGACCAGCCCGACCTGCCCGCCGACGACGCGGCGCAGACGCTCGCCGAGGCCGCGGACCTCCCCGAGGGCGCCGAGAGCGCCGTCGGTGGCACCCCGGTCTCCGCGACCGACGACGCGGGCACCGACTCCGACCTCGCCGTCGACGCGGACGCCGACAGCGGCGCCAAGGCCGACACCGACGTGTTCGGCGACGCCGCGAGCGCCCCGGTCTTCGCCTCCATCGACCGGCCCATCCAGACGGTCGGCCGCCGCAAGGAGGCCATCGTCCGCGTGCGCCTCGTCGCCGGCACGGGCCGCATCGTGTGCAACGGGAAGGCCTTCGAGGAGTACTTCCCGAACAAGGTCCACCAGCAGCTCATCCGCGAGCCGCTGGTGATGACCGAGCGCACCGAGCAGTTCGACGTCTACGCCACCCTCCACGGCGGCGGCACGTCCGGCCAGGCCGGCGCCCTGCGCCTCGGCCTCGCCCGTGCGCTCACCGAGGTCGACCCCGAGGACCGTCCGGGCCTCAAGAAGGCCGGCTTCCTCACCCGTGACCCGCGGGCCACGGAGCGCAAGAAGTACGGCCTGAAGAAGGCCCGGAAGGCGCCCCAGTACTCGAAGCGCTGATGGGGCGGCTCTTCGGCACCGACGGTGTCAGGGGGCTGGCCAACGCCGACCTCTCGCCCGAGCTGGCGACCGCGATCTCCGCGGCGGCCGCGGGTGTGCTCGCCGAGCACGCCCGCGTCGGGGGCCGGCGTCGCGGCGCGGACGCCCGCCCGGTGGCCGTCGTGGGTCGCGACCCACGGGCCAGCGGCGAGATGCTCGAGGCGGCGGTCACCGCCGGCCTGAGCGCGGCGGGCGCCGACGTGCTGCGCGTCGGGGTGCTCCCCACCCCGGGCGTCGCGCACCTGACCGGTGCGCTCGACGCCGACCTGGGCGTGATGATCTCCGCCTCGCACAACCCGATGCCGGACAACGGCATCAAGCTCTTCGCCGCCGGCGGGCACAAGCTGCCCGACGTGCTCGAGGACGAGATCGAGGCGCACGTCCACGAGGCCGCGGGCGGCCCGCCGGTCGGCGCGGCCGCACGCCCCACCGGCCGCGGCATCGGCCGCGTCCGCGACGTGCCCGACGCGCTCGATCGCTACACCGCGCACCTGGCCACCGCCACGCCCACGCCGCTGGCCGGCCTGCACGTCGTCGTCGACTGCGCCCACGGGGCGGCGTCGGCCGCGGCGCCCCGCGCGTACGCCGCGGCGGGTGCCCGGGTCACGGCCCTGCACGCGGAGCCCGACGGCTGGAACATCAACGAGGACGTCGGCTCGACACACATGGACGCGCTCGCCCACGCCGTGGTGGCCGAGGGCGCCGACCTGGGCATCGCCCACGACGGCGACGCCGACCGCTGCCTGGCCGTGGACGCCGCCGGCGAGGTCGTCGACGGCGACCAGATCCTCGCGGTCCTCGCGCTCGACCTGCTCGCGCGCGGCGAGCTCGCCGACGCCACGCTCGTCGTCACCGTGATGAGCAACCTCGGCCTGCACCTCGCGATGGCCGACGCGGGCGTCACGCTGCGCACCACCAAGGTCGGCGACCGCTACGTCCTCGAGGAGCTGCGCCACGGCGGGTTCTCCCTCGGCGGCGAGCAGTCGGGGCACGTCGTGCTGCCCGCCCACGCCACCACCGGCGACGGCCTGCTCACCGCGCTGCGGCTCATGGCGTGCGTCGCGCAGAGCGGCCGTCCGCTCGCCGACCTCGCAGCGGTGATGACGCGCCTGCCCCAGGTGCTGGTCAACGTGCCGGTGGCGGACAAGGCGGCGGTCGGCTCGTCGTCCGAGGTCGCCGACGCCGTGGCCGCCGCGGAGGCCGAGCTGGGCGGCAAGGGCCGCGTGCTGCTGCGCCCGTCGGGCACCGAGCAGCTCGTGCGCGTCATGGTCGAGGCGCCGACACAGCGGGTGGCCGGCGAGGTCGCCGACCGTCTCGCGGGCCTGGTCTCCGCCGTCCGCTGACGCGCGCCGTCGGGCGCACGTCCGTGGTGCCCGGGCGTCCCGGTGCCGGGTTCGAGCCCCCGGGGCGGTCGTCAGGCGTTAACCTGGCCACGGTCCCGCCGACCCGGCGCCGGGGTGCGGGGGCCGGGCAGGAATCGGTGGCTGGTCCCGCGGCAGCGGGGGAGGACGCGGAGGACGTGATGGACCCGTTCCCGCCCGCGCACGAGCCCCACCTCGACGACCTGCTGGCCGGGCTGGACGACGACGCCGACGACGACGCGCCCGAGGTGCACGACCTGCCCGAGGTCGTCGAGGCCGTCACCGGCCGGGCCCGCGACCTGCACCGGCTGGCCGACCGCCTCAGCGCCGACGGCGACGGTGGGGGTGCCGACGGCACGCTCTCGGCCGTGGCCCTGCTCCGTGCCCATGCCGGCGCGGTGGACGAGCTCGCCGAGCACCTCCTGGCGGCCCGCGGGGACGGCGACCCCGCCGACGGGCCGGCCGGACCGGTGGCGGCGGTGCACGGCCCGGCGGCCACGCCGCCCGCCACGCCGCCCGCCGCCCCCGACGACACCGGCCCGCGCGGGGTGCCGCGCACGGTCGGGTGACCACCCCCGACCGCCCGCTCCGGCTCGTCCCCCCGGCCGGTCCGGTCGATCTCGCGGGGCCCTCCCGTGCGGCCCTGCTCGGCGCCGTCGACGTCGCCGTCGGCCTGCTCACCGCCCACCTGCCGCGCTGGCACGCGATCCCGCCCCGCTGGCGCGGGGTCCCGTCCGGTCCCGACACCGACCCGGCCACGGTGCGCCGGGCCGGGGCCCGGGCCCGCGAGCTGCCCGACGCCGCCGCCCTCGCCGGGCAGGCGGAGGCGCTGCGCGAGGCCGCCACGCTCGTGCGCCGCCAGCACGTCGACACCGCCGAGGACCTCGGCCCCCTCTGGGACACCTGGGCCGGGCCGTCGGCCGACGCCGTGCAGCGGCGCGTCTCGGCGCTGGCGCGGTCGGCGCACGGCCTGGTGGGCGAGCTGGGCGACACCGCGGACGTCTTCGAGGTCGCCGCCGCCCGCGTCGCCGCCGCCGTGCGCGACCTTGCGGCCGGGGCCGCCGCCGTGCGTCCCGCCGACCCCGTCGGCGGCCGGCACCCGGCGCAGGTGGACGCCCTGCTGGCCGCGGTGCGCGTCGACCCGGCGGTCGAGGCCCCGCTGCGCGCCTACGCCGCGGACCTCGAGGAGCGGCTGCACCGCTTCCTCGCCGCCGCGGCGCGCAGCCACGCGGCCGGGCAGGAGGCCGGCGCCCGCGTGCGCGAGCGGCTGGCGGCCGGTGGGGGCGACCCGATCAGGCCTTGACGTCCGGCGAGCGGACCTCGGTGCCCTTGATCGCCCCGTCGAACGCCGACGCGTAGCGCGTCTCGCCGCCCAGGCGGTGCAGCAGGAACGCGGTGAGCAGCGCGCGCACGAGGGTGCGCGTGGACGCCTCGCCCTTGCCGTCGAGGACGGCGTCGCTCCAGTGCCGGCCCTCGAGCAGCCCGAGGTGGGTGGCCTTCTTGAGGGTGCGCAGCGACGACTCGCCGCCCCAGGCGTCGGCGACGAGGTCGGCGCCGGCCGCGGGCGGGGAGACGAGGTCCTTGCCGAACGCGAGGTGCATGCCGGGCAGGTGCACCGCCCGGGCGGCGTCCACGGCCGACGGCTTCGTGTCGGTCAGCGCGATCGTGGCCACGGCCTGCAGGTCGACGCCGTGGCCGACCTCCCAGTAGGGCTCGCCCACGGCCTGCACCTGTGTGTCGGCGGCCGGGACGGCGGCGGCGAGGACGGCGGCCCCGGCGCCCATGCCGTGGCCGGCGACGCCGAGCTTGCCGGGGTCGACGCTCACGGCGGCACCGCGGGAGTTGCCGCCCAGGCGCACCCCGGCGCACACCCCGAGGGCGGTGCGCAGGTCCTGGGCCAGCGCGCGGTGCGAGCCGAACGGCCCGCGCTGGGTGTCCGGCGCGGCGGCGACGATGCCCCAGGAGGCGAGGTGGCGCAGCAGCCCGAGGTAGCGGGCGGCGGGCTGGAGCCAGTCGTGGGCGATCGCCACGGCCGGCAGGCCCTGCCCCGTGGTGGGCGTGAACACGACGCCGGGCAGTCCCACCAGCGCCAGCTCACCGCGCAGCACCGGGTGGGGGCCGGGCCGGGACAGCTCGGCGACGACGGCCTTGGGCGCCAGCTTCCCCGAGATCACGCTCGCCATGGCCCGGGAACCTAGCGGAGCCGGGCGGCCACGGCCCGTCGTGACCCGCGTGGGCCACCGTCGGTCGCCCGCGACCGGCGGGTGCCCGGAGCGCCCGGAGCGCGTCGTTACCCTGACGCCCGTGTGCGGGATCGTGGGATATGTCGGCTGGCGCGGGGCCCAGGAGGTCCTCGTCAACGGGCTGCGGCGTCTGGAGTACCGCGGGTACGACTCCGCCGGGGTCGCCGTGGTGGACGGACGGGGCGAGCTCGAGGTGCACCGGGCGGCCGGGCCGTTGGACAACCTGGTGGCGGTGCTGCCCGAGGGCGGCGCGACGGGGGAGGGCACGGGCCGGGGCGGCACCACCGGGATGGGTCACACCCGCTGGGCCACGCACGGCCCGCCGACCGACCGCAACGCCCACCCGCACCGCGACGCCGCGAGCAAGGTGGCGGTGGTCCACAACGGGATCATCGAGAACTTCGTCGCGCTGCGCGCCGAGCTCGAGGCCGCCGGCGTCGAGCTGGCCAGCGACACCGACAGCGAGGTCGCGGCCCACCTCGTGGCCCGCGCGTTCGCCGCCGACCCGGACGCCGGGCTGACCGCCGCCGTGCGCGCCGTCGTGGCGCGGCTCGAGGGCGCGTTCACGCTGGTGTTCACCCACGCCGACTCCCCGGACGAGATCGTCGCCGCGCGCCGGTCGTCGCCGCTGGTCGTGGGCGTCGGCGAGGGCGAGATGTTCGTCGCCTCGGACGTCGCGGCGTTCATCGACCACACCCGCGAGGCCGTCGAGCTCGGCCAGGACCAGATCGTCACGCTGACCCGCGGCGGCGCCGTCGTCACCGACTTCCTCGGCGAGCCCGCGCGCACCCGTCCCTTCCACGTCGACTGGGACATCGCCGCCGCCGAGAAGGGCGGCCACGACTTCTTCATGCTCAAGGAGATCGAGGAGCAGCCGGCGGCGCTGGCGGACACGCTGCGCGGGCACCTCGTCGACGGCCGGATCGTGCTCGACGAGCAGCGCCTGTCCGACCAGGAGCTGCGCGACATCGACAAGGTGTTCGTCGTGGCGTGCGGCACGGCGTACCACGCGGGGCTGCTGGCCAAGTACGCGATCGAGCACTGGTGCCGCATCCCGGTCGAGGTCGAGGTGGCCAGCGAGTTCCGCTACCGCGACCCGGTGCTGGACCGGTCCACGCTGGTCGTGGCCATCTCGCAGTCCGGCGAGACCGCGGACACGCTCGAGGCGGTGCGCCACGCCCGGGACCAGAAGGCGCGCGTGCTGGCGATCTGCAACACCAACGGCGCCCAGATCCCGCGCGAGTCCGACGCGGTGCTCTACACCCACGCCGGCCCCGAGGTCGGGGTCGCGGCGACGAAGACGTTCACCGCGCAGGTCATCGCCTGCTACCTCGTGGGCCTGGCGCTGGCGCAGACGTTCGGCACGAAGTACGCCGACGAGGTCGCCCGCGAGTACGCCGAGCTCGAGGCGAGCACCGACGCCGTGGCCCGCGTGCTCGAGGCCGTCGTCGAGCCGGCCCGGGCGCTGGCCCGCGAGCTGGCGGCGTCCAAGGCGGTGCTGTTCCTCGGGCGCCACGTCGGGTTCCCGGTGGCCCTGGAGGGCGCGCTCAAGCTCAAGGAGCTCGCCTACATGCACGCGGAGGGCTTCGCGGCCGGCGAGCTCAAGCACGGGCCGATCGCGCTGATCGAGCAGGACCTCCCGGTGGTGGTGGTCATGCCCTCGCCCAAGGGGCGGGCGATCCTGCACCAGAAGCTGCTGAGCAACATCCGCGAGATCCAGGCCCGCGGGGCCCGCACGATCGTCGTCGCCGAGGAGGGCGACGAGACCGTGCGCCCCTTCGCCGAGCACCTCATCGAGGTGCCGGCGGTGTCGACGCTGCTCCAGCCGCTGGTGGCCAGCGTGCCGCTACAGGTCTTCGCCGCCGAGGTCGCCCGCGCCCGCGGCTACGACGTCGACAAGCCCCGCAACCTCGCGAAGTCCGTCACCGTCGAGTAGCGCTTTGCGCTCCGCGCTCGTGAGTGCTTTTCCGTGCTCCAGCACGGGAAAGCACGCACAAGCCGACGAAGGAGGCAAACGTGTACGGCGTCTGGACGCCCGAGCAGGTGCGCGCGGCGGAGGAGCCGGTGCTCGCGCGCACCCCGGAGGGCGCGCTCATGCGCCGCGCCGCGTACGGGGTCGCCGGGGTCGCCCTCGCCGAGGTCCGCCGCCGCACCGGCGGGGTCGCCGGCCGGCGGGTCGTGGTCCTCGTCGGCGCGGGCAACAACGGCGGCGACGGCCTGTGGGCCGGCTACGAGCTGCGCCGCCGGGGGGTCGCGGTCACCGCGGTCCTGCTGAACCCGGACCGCGCCCACCCTGCGGGCCTCGCCGCCCTGCGCCGGCAACGCGGCCGCGTCCTCACCGAGATCGAGCTCGGCGTCGCCGCGATCGACCACGCCGACCTCGTGCTCGACGCGATCGTCGGGACGGGCGCGAGCGGCGGCCTGCGCCCCGAGGCGGCGACGCTGGCCCGGGCCGCGGCCACCGCCGGCGTCCCCGTGCTCGCCGTCGACACCCCGAGCGGCGTCGACCCGCTGACCGGGATGCCGGGGGAGGACGCGGTGCAGGCCACCGCCACCGTCACGTTCGGCGCCCGCAAGCCGGTGCACGTGCTCGCCGAGCCCCGCTGCGGCGAGGTGACGCTCGTCGACATCGGCCTGGGCCCCGAGCTGCCGCCGGCCCCGATCACGGTGCTCGAGGCCGCCGACGTCGGCGCGCGATGGCCGGTCCCGGGCCCGGGCGACGACAAGTACACCCAGGGCGTCGTCGGCGTCGCCGCCGGCTCGGCGACCTACCCCGGCGCGGCCGTGCTCGCGTCCGGCGCGGCGGCGCTGTCCACCAGCGGCATGGTCCGCTACGCCGGCAGCGCCGCCGACGAGGTCCGCGCCGCCTGGCCCGAGGTCGTCGCCACCGACACCGTCGGCGAGGCCGGGCGCGTGCAGGCGTGGGTGGTCGGTCCGGGCCTGGGCACCGACGACGCCGGCGCGCAGACGCTCGGCGACGTCCTCGACGCCGGCCTGCCGGTGCTCGCCGACGCCGACGCGGTGACGCTGCTCGGGCAGCACGCCGAGCTGCGGGCCAGGGCGTCGGGCCGTCCCGTGATCATCACCCCGCACGCCGGTGAGTTCGGCCGCGTCGCCGAGCTCGGCGACGACCGTGTCGACGCCGCCCGCCGCGCCGCCGAGGACCTGGGCGTGACCGTGCTCCTCAAGGGCAACGCCACGATCGTCGCGGCTCCGGACGGACGCGTGCTCGTGCAACCCGCGGGCAGCGCGTGGCTCGCGACCGCCGGCTCCGGCGACGTCCTCTCCGGCGTCGCGGGCGCGCTGCTCGCCGCGGGTCTCGACCCGTGGTGGGCGGGCGGCTGTGCGGCGTTCGTGCACGCCCGGGCCGCGGAGATCGGCGCGGGCACCCCGGGCGCGCCCGTCCCCGCCTCGCACGTCCAGCGGGCGCTGCCCGCGGCGATCCGCTCGGTGAGGGAGGCCCTCCGGTGACCGCGACGACCCGCACCCGTCCCCGCGTCGAGGCGCGCATCGACCTCGACGCGCTGGCGCACAACGTCGGTCTGCTCGCCGGCCTGGCCCGTGGCTCGGGCGCGGCGACGATGGCCGTGGTCAAGGCCGACGGCTACGGGCACGGCGCGGTGGACGTCGCCCGCACCGCGCTGGCGAGCGGGGCGAGCTGGCTCGGCGTCTGCACGCTCGAGGAGGCCGCGCAGCTGCGCGCCGCCGGGATCCGCGCCCCGGTGCTGAGCTGGCTGCACCTGCCCGACGAGGACTTCGCCCCCGCGATCGCCGACGCCGTCGACCTCGGCGTCTCCTCCCGTGACGAGCTCGAGGGCGTCGTCGCCGGCGCGGGGCGGGCGGGACGCGCCGCCCGCGTCCACCTCAAGATCGACACGGGACTCAGCCGCAACGGCTGCCCGCTCGAGGCCTGGGGCGACCTCCTCGACGCCGTCGAGGCCGCCCGGGTAGCGGGCGACGTCGAGGTGGCCGCGGTGTGGTCGCACCTCGCCCACGCCGACGCGCCCGCCCACCCGACGATCGACGTCCAGGCCGCCCGTCTGGACGGGGCGTGGCGCACCGCTGCCGAGCGCCTCGGCGGGCCGCGGCCCTGGCGCCACCTCGCGAACTCGGCGGCCACCCTGACCCGACCCGACCTGCACCTCGACCTCGTCCGGCCGGGCATCGCGGTCTACGGCCTCGACCCGCTCGAGGCCCCGGACGGTCACGGACTGCGGCCGGTGATGACGTTCCGCACGCACGTCGCGCTGGTCAAACGCGTGGCTGCGGGGGAGGGTGTCTCCTACGGGCACGAGTGGGTGGCCCCTGACGACCGGGTGCTGGCACTGGTGCCGACGGGGTACGCCGACGGGGTGCCGCGACGGCTCGGAGGGACGATGACGGTGCAGCTCGGCGGTCGGCGCCGGCCGGTCGTGGGCCGGGTGTGCATGGACCAGGTGGTCGTCGACCTGGGCCCGGCCGCCCACGGCGACCCGGGCGTGGCGCCCGGCGACGAGGTCGTCCTGTTCGGCGCCGGCGACGCGGGCGAGCCCACGGCGTCGGAGTGGGCGCGCTGGCTCGACACCATCCACTACGAGGTCGTCACCGGCGTCGGCTGCCGTCCACGGGTGACGCGGACGGCGGCGGGACCCCCGCCGTGAGCCCGGACCACCGGCACCGCCCGCACCACCTCTCGCCCGGTGGCGTCGCCGGCGCGGTCGCGGGCGCGGTGATCGGTGGTGCGGCCGCCGCGGGCGCGGTGGGCGCCGGGCGGGCGCGCTCGCGGATCCTGCGGGAGCGGGCGCGGCTCTCCGAGGAGGAGAAGGCCCACCCGTCGCGGCTGGGCATGGTGCCGCCCGGGCGGGAGTCGTCCGTCGCCGCGGACGACGGGGTGCGTCTCGCCGTCGAGGAGGTCGACCCCGTCGAGGACGTGGCGCCCGAGCTGACCGTGGTCCTCGTCCACGGCTTCGCCCTCGACCGGAAGTGCTGGCACTTCCAGCGCCGCATGCTCTCCGAGCTCACCGAGCCCGCGGTGCGCACCGTGCTCTACGACCAGCGCCGCCACGGCCGCTCCGGCCAGGCCTCGGCGCGCTCGTGCACGATCGCCCAGCTCGGCGCCGACCTCGACGCCGTCCTGCGCACGGTGGTGCCCGAGGGCCCGATCGTGCTCGTCGGGCACTCCATGGGCGGCATGACGATCATGGCGCTGGCCGAGCGCGCGCCGAAGCTGTTCCGTGAGCGCGTCGCGGGCGTCGCCCTGGTGTGCACCTCGGCGGGCGACGTCATGGCCGGCGGGCTCAAGCAGGCGGTGCTGTCCCACCGCAACCCGACGGTCAACGTGCTGGGCCGCGTCGCGCACTGGCAGCCCGCCTTCGCCGACCGCGTGCGCCGCGCGGCGGGCAACGTCATCTGGGCGTTCGTGCAGGGGCTCTCGTTCGGCGACCGCTCCACCGACCCCGCGCTGGTCGACCTCGTCGACCGCACGATCGCGGCCACCCCGCTCGACGCGCTGACCTCGTTCGCCAACACCCTGTCCACGCACGACCGGCGGGCCGCGCTGGCGGGGCTGTCGCAGTGCGAGGTGCTCGTCGCCGGCGGGACCCTCGACCGGATGATCCCGTACGAGCACTCCGAGCTCATCGCCGCGGAGATGCCCCACGCCGAGCTGCTGCCCCTCGAGGGCGCGGGCCACATGGCGATGCTCGAGCAGCCCGGGGAGTTCGACGCCGCGCTGCTCGAGCTGCTGCGCCGCTGCACCCACCGCAGCCAGGTCCTGCGGCGCCTGCGCCCCGGCCGCGGCGGCGCCGGCACCGAGCGTCCGCGCCGGGGGCTGCGCCGGCCCCGGCGCCGCGCGTGAGCACCCGCGAGGGCGTGCAGCGCCGCGTCCTGCTGCCCACCGCCGCGGACACCGCCGAGCTCGGCCGCGCGCTCGGCGCCCGCCTCGTGCCCGGCGACCTCGTCGTGCTGTCCGGCCCCCTCGGCGCGGGCAAGACGTGCCTGGCCGCGGGGATCGGCGAGGGCCTGGGCGTCGAGGGGCCCGTCACCTCGCCGACGTTCGTCATCGCCCGCGAGCACCCGCCGCTGCCCGCGCCGCTCGGGGGCCGCGGCGTGGTGCTCGTGCACGTCGACGCCTACCGGCTCGGCGTCGGCACCGCGGCGACGCCCGACCCCCGCGACGTCGCCGCCCAGCTCGACGACCTCGACCTCGACACCGACCTCACCCGCGCCGCCGTCGTCGTCGAGTGGGGCGAGGGGGTCGCCGAGCACCTCGCCACCGAGCACCTGACGGTCCGCCTCGACCGCTCCGGGAGACGCAGCGCAGCGGAGCTCGACCACGATGACGGCACCGCCGACGAGCCCGAGGCCCGCGAGGCGCTGCTGTCCGGTCCCGCCCGGCTGGTCGACGGGACCTGAGGGCTCCGTAGGGTCTCGGCGTGCTCGTCCTGGCCCTCGACACCGCCACCGCCCGCATCACCGCGGGCGTGGTCGACCTGGGTCCCGACGGTCCCCCCGTGACGCTCGCCGGGCGTGACGCGGTCGGTGCGCGGGCCCACGCCGAGCTCCTCGCCCCGGCGGTGCGCGACGCGCTCGCCGAGGCCGGCCACACCCGCCGCGATCTCGACGCCGTCGTCGTCGGGCTCGGCCCCGGCCCGTTCACCGGGCTGCGCGTCGGGCTGGTCACGGCCGTGGCGATGGGCGACGCGCTGGGTCTGCCGGTGCACGGGGTGCCGACCCACGACGCCGTCGCCGCCGGTCTTCCCGGCCGGACGCTCGTCGTCACCGACGCCCGGCGCCGCGAGGTCTACTGGAGCCTGGTCGTCGACGGCGTCCGCACGCACGGCCCCGAGGTGATCGCGCCCGCGCTGCTGGCCGAGCGCGACCTGGGCCGCCTCGACGCCGTGCTGGGCGACGCCGCCGACCGGGTGGGCGGCGACCCGGACGCCGCGCCGGGCCCGGGCCCCGAGGGCCTGGTCGCGGTGGCCGCGCCCGCGCTGCGGGCCGGCGACGTACCCGGGCCGCTGGTGCCGCTCTACCTGCGCCGCCCCGACGCGGTGCCGCCCGGGGCGCCGAAGACGGTGACGCGGGACGCGGAGCGATCAGGGGAGCACGCCGATGGGGGAGCCGGACCCTCGGGGGGCGCGTGACCCCCCGCCCGGTGCTCGACGCCCTCACCGCCGACGACGCGCCGCGGTGCGCCGAGCTCGAGGCGATCCTCTTCCCCGGCGACGACCCGTGGAGCGCGCAGGCGTTCCGCGAGGAGCTGCGCGCCGGGCACCTCTACCTCGCGGCGCGGGAGCAGGGGGTGCTGGTGGGCTACGGCGGCGTGGCGCTGCTGCCCGGGCGCCCGGGCCGGTCCTCGGAGGCCGAGATCCACACGATCGGCGTCGACCCGGCCCACCAGGGCCGCGGCACCGGGCGGGCGCTGCTCGAGGGGCTGCTGGCGGCCGCGGACGGCATCGGCGCGACGACCTACCTCGAGGTCCGCACCGACAACGAGGCCGCCCTGCACCTGTACCGGGCGACCGGTTTCACGGTGCTCGGGACGCGTCGGCGCTACTACGCCTCGGGCGCGGACGCGTACACGATGCGGCGGCTCCCGGTCTCGCCAGGGACGGGCGCGCCCAGGCACGACCCTCGTTGATGCCTTGGCACTCTCGGCGCTAGAGTGCCAATTAGCACGGCGTCGGAGCCGCCCCGGCACCCGCGACGACGGGACGGACCGCCGACGCCGTGAACGCCGAGCAGTCGGCAATCCGTTCCGACCCCAGACAGGTGGAGGTCACCGACGTGGCCAGCGTCAACATCAAGCCGCTCGAGGACAAGCTCGTGGTGCAGGCCAGCGAGGCCGAGACCACGACCGCGTCCGGCATCGTCATCCCGGACACGGCGAAGGAGAAGCCCCAGGAGGGCAAGGTCGTCGCCGTCGGCCCGGGCCGCGTGGACGACAACGGGAACCGCATCCCGCTCGACGTCGCCGTGGGCGACGTCGTCATCTTCTCGAAGTACGGCGGCACCGAGGTCAAGTACCAGGGCGAGGATTACCTCATCCTGTCCTCGCGCGACGTGCTGGCGGTCGTCAACTAGGACGCCCGCGCACGACACGGACACCGCCCCGGTGCCCCCGGACACTCGGGGACACCGGGGCGTCGTCGTGTCCGGCCGGATCAGGAAGGAACGTTGTGCCGAAGCAGATCACGTTCGACGAGACCGCCCGGCGCGCGCTGGAGCGGGGCGTCGACCAGCTGGCGAACACGGTCGTCGTGACCCTCGGGCCACGCGGTCGCCACGTCGTGCTGGAGAAGAAGTTCGGTGGTCCGACGATCACCAACGACGGCGTCACCATCGCCCGCGAGATCGAGCTCGACGACCCGTTCGAGGACCTCGGGGCGCAGCTCGCGAAGAACGTCGCCACCAAGACGAACGACGTCGCCGGTGACGGCACCACCACCGCCACCGTGCTGGCCCAGGCCCTCGTCTCCGAGGGCCTGCGCAACCTGGCGGCGGGCGCCAACCCCACCGCGCTCGGTGCGGGCATGGTCGCCGCCACCGAGAAGGTCACCGAGGTGCTCCGCTCGCGCGCCACCCCGGTCGACGGTCGTCAGGGCATCGCCGCCGTCGGCGCGGTCGCCTCGCGCGACCAGACCATCGGCGACCTCATCGGCGAGGCCATGGAGTCCGTCGGCGAGGACGGCGTCATCACCGTCGAGGAGGCCTCGACGCTCGCCACCGAGCTGGAGATCACCGAGGGCCTCCAGTTCGACAAGGGCTACATCTCGCCCTACTTCGTCACCGACGGCGACTCGATGGAGGCGGTGCTCGAGGACGCGCAGGTCCTGCTGCACCGCGAGAAGATCAGCTCGATCTCCGAGCTGCTCCCGCTGCTCGAGAAGGTCGCCGAGGGCGGCAAGCCGCTGCTGATCATCGCCGAGGACGTCGAGGGCGAGGCGCTCTCGACCCTCGTGGTCAACTCCATCCGCAAGACGGTGCGGGTCGCCGCGGTCAAGGCGCCGTTCTTCGGTGACCGCCGCAAGGCGTTCATGGACGACCTCGCGGCCGCGCTCGGCGCGACCGTGGTCAATCCCGAGACCGGCGTGAAGCTCTCGGAGTCCGGCGTCGAGGTGCTGGGCTCCGTGCGCCGCGCGGTGATCACGAAGGACGCCACCACCCTCGTCGAGGGCGGCGGGCAGCAGGCCGACGTGGACGCCCGGACCGCACAGATCCGTCGCGAGATCACCGACACCGACTCCGACTGGGACCGCGAGAAGCTCCAGGAGCGGCTGGCGAAGCTCGCCGGCGGCGTCGCCGTCATCAAGGTCGGCGCGGCCACCGAGACCGAGATGAAGGAGCGCAAGCACCGCATCGAGGACGCCATCGCCGCCACCCGCGCCGCGGTGGAGGAGGGCATCGTCCCCGGCGGCGGCAGCGCGCTGCTGCACGCCTCGGCCGAGCTCGAGGGCGGCCTCGGCCGCACCGGTGACGAGGCCACGGGCGTCGCCCTGGTGCGCCGGGCGCTGTCGGCGCCGCTGCGGGCCATCGCCCACAACGCCGGGCTCGAGGGCTCGGTCGTCGCCGCCCACGTCGCCGACGGCGCCTGGGGCACCGGCTACGACGCGGCGAGCGAGACCTACGGCGACCTCATGGCGGCCGGGATCATCGACCCCGTGAAGGTCACCCGGTCCGCGCTGGAGAACGCCACCTCGATCGCACGGATGGTGCTCACCACCGAGAGCGCCGTCGTGGACAAGCCCGAGGAGGAGGCCCCCGCGGCCGCCGGTGGCCACGGCCACGGGCACGGCCACGGGCATTAGTACTCGGTGAACGAGACGACGGCCCCGCACCATCCGGTGCGGGGCCGTTCTCGTGCGCGGTGGGGGCGGGCGCTCAGCGGCCGGTGAGGCGGCGGGGGCGGCCCGTGGTGACCGCGACCCGCTCGGACTCCGAGAGGCCGCCCCAGATGCCGTAGGGCTCGCCCGCCGCGATGGCGTGGCGGCGGCACGGCTCGATCACCGGGCAGTCGCGGCAGACCGCCTTGGCCCGGCGCTCCCGGTGGGCGCGCGCAGGGCCCCGCTCACCGTCGGGGTGGAAGAAGAACGCGCTGTCCATGCCGCGGCAGGCGCCGAGGCGCTGCCAGTCCCAGATGTCGGCGTTGGGGCCCGGCAGCCGGCGGACGTCGGCCATGCGGCACCTCCTCGTCACGGGCGGCCCAGAAGCGGTTCGTCACTGTTCGTGAGCGCTGCAGTGCGGACCGCAGACACCGCGTTGGACCCTATGGCGGTACCGCGCGCGACGACAAGGCACTGCGACGTGCGCCATTCCGCACCACCGCTCACCTCTGACATGTCATGGTGCTTGCCGAGACGGCTCCGATCCGTGATCATTCGCCGCACGCGGAGTGCCGGCGGGTGTCGCCGGACGGTCGTCCCGGGTGGATCTCCGGTCGTCACCGTAGGGTCGTTCGCACGTTGGACAGGGGGAGGGTCGTCACAGCCGACCGGTCGTCGCGACCGGGCGGTGCCGATCGGGCGTGAGGCCCTCGGCCCCATCGAGGCGTGGTCGTCCTGCGCCCGTCGTGAGGAGAGCGCATGGACCGGCACGTCGGCCCCGGACCCACCCGGGGTGGGGTCCCCGGGCGGATCAGCGAATCCGGAGCCGTCGGCGGGTCAAGCTCGCCGCTCCGCGTGCCGATGGGAGAGAGTGCTCGCTCATCGACTGCAGGGTCGCTGCAGAAAGGAGCTCCCGTGACCACGGTGCTGATCTGCGACGACCGTCGCAGCGTCCGTGAAGGCCTCACCAGGGTGATGTCCGCGGTCCCGGGAGTCCACCGCATCGACTGCGTCGCCCACGGCGACGAGCTGCTCACGCGCTTCTCGCGGCAGACCGTCGACGTGGTGCTGGTCGGTACCCAGCGGGCCGTCCCCACCGGGGTGGAGGCCACGCGCCGGCTCGTCGCCGCGCACCCGCAGGCCAACGTCATCGTCTTCGGCGCGCCCGACGACTCGGGCAGCATCGCCGCGGCTATCGCCGGCGGCGCGCGCGGCTACCTGCGGTGGGACGCCTCCCGCCCGGAGCTCGTCGCCGCGCTGGCGCACACGCTGGCCAGCACCTCGGTGCCCGCGCCCCGCACGCCCGCCGACTCCGGCGTCCAGCTCACCGAGCGCGAGCTGCAGGTCCTGCGCGGCATGGCCCAGGGCAAGAGCAACGGCCAGATCGGCCGGGAGCTCTACCTCTCCGAGGACACCGTGAAGACCCACGCGCGCCGGCTGTTCCGCAAGCTCGGCGTCCGCGACCGTGCGCAGGCCGTGGCGCACGGCTTCCGACGGGGCCTGGTCTCCTGACCGCCTCCCGGAACGACGGACGCTCGGCAGGCCGGGTCGACGTCACCCACCGGGTGCCCGTCGACGACCTCCCGACGCCGGTGATCGGCATCCCGCGCGCGGTCCACCGCGCCGCGGACCGGTGGCGTGCGCCCGATCGGGCGCACGCTGCGCCTCCCCCGCCGGGTGTGGGACCCGCCCGTTACGCTGCACGGACCACAACGTCGCCCGACCCGCTCACCTCGGCCGGGACGGCGGACCGTCCGGCGGTGGACCCGACGCCGATGCGCCCGGTGACACCGCCCCGCGTAACACCGGGGCCACGTGCAGCGATGACCGATGCAGGGAACGATCTCGAGGGTCTCGTGGCCGCCGCCAACGACGGCGACCGCTCGGCACTCAACCGCGTTCTCGCGATCATCCGACCGTTGGTCGTGCGGTACTGCCGTGCGCGCATCGGTCGGCACGAACGGTCATCGGTCTCGGCCGACGACGTGGCCCAGGAGGTGTGTCTCGCCGTGCTGACAGCGCTGCCGGGATACCGCGACCAGGGCCGCCCGTTCCTCGCGTTCGTGTACGGCATCGCGGCCCACAAGGTCGTCGACGCCCACCGCTCGGTGGCTCGCAGCCGGTCCGAGCCCGTGGAGGAGCTCCCCGAGGAGCTCGACCCCCGGGACGGACCCGAGCAGCGGGCACTGAACGGAGCGCTGTCGGTCCAGATGGGTCAACTTCTCGACACGCTGCCCCCCAAACAGAGGGAAATCCTGGTGCTGCGTGTCGTCGTTGGATTGTCGGCGGAGGAGACAGCGGAAGCGGTCGAGTCCACCCCCGGTGCGGTGCGGGTGGCTCAGCACCGGGCCCTGTCCAAGCTGCGGACCGCGGTGTCCGCGATCTCGGAAGAGGTGAGTTGAGTGGGCGGCCACCGGGCGTCGGGAGGGTCCGAGGGAGACCTCGTCGACGGCCCTGTCGACCTCGCTGCGGTCCGAGCGGACGACGCCCTGATCGACGCGCTCGCCGGCGGTGCCGGCGCGGGTGATCAGGGCAGCTACGGCTTCGGAGGCGACGATGACGACCGCCTCGCCGCGATCCTGGCGGCGTGGCGCGCCGACATCGAGGCCGACCCGATGCCCGAGCTCGTCACCCTCGACGAGGCGGCCGAGGCCGTCGCGGCGGGTCACGAGTCGCGCGACCGGCTGCGGTCCCGCGGTCGTCGGCGCATGCCGTTCGCCATCGCCGCCGTCGCCGCTGCCGTCGCCTGTGCGGGGCTGACGGTCGCGGTCCACGGCGCGATGCCCGGCGACACGCTGTGGGGCGTCTCCAAGGTCTTCTTCGCCGAGCGCGCCCAGACCGTCGAGCGCGTCGAGGAGGTCCGCACCCGCATCGAGGCCGCCAACGGCGCGCTGGCGCGGGGCGACACCCAGGCGGCCCGCAATGAGCTCGCCCAGGTCAACATCGTGATTCCGCAGGTCGAGCCGGAGCAGCGCGCGCCCCTGGTCGCCGAGCGCGACCGGGTGGAGAGCTCGATCGGGAACGCTCCGTCGACGTCCACCCGCGAGCCGGCCTCCGGCTCGACGGAGCCGTCGCCGCAGGCCCCGGCCCCGGGCACGGCGGAGGACCCGGTCACGCCGAGCCCCGCGGAGCCGGCGACGCCGCCGGAGGACGCGGGGCCGCCGGCCGACCCGGCGGAGCCGCAGGAGGCCCCGGCCGAGACGCAGGACGCCCCGGACGGGACGACCACCAGTCCCGGTGCGACGTCGACCCCCGGCGGCTGACGCCGGCGACACGAGCACGACGACGAACGGCCCGGCCCCCGCGAGGGGGCCGGGCCGTACGTGCGTCAGGGGTCGGTCAGGTGGGGAGTCACTCGGCGAGGGTCGCGTCCGCGAAGCCGCGGCAGTACTCCCAGGTGACGTAGGCCGCCGGGTCGGGGTCGAACGGGGGCTCGTGCGGGCGCATGTGGCCCTCGTCGAGCAGCTGTTGGAGGCTGGCGCGCAACAGGTCCCAGTCGTGGTAGTGCTGCTCGGAGCAGTCCTCGCAGTCGACCACCACGCCCCGGATGCCCCGCGGGGCGAGCAGCGCCTCGAACACGGCGAGGTCGCCGAGGTCGGCCACCACCTCGTCGCGCTCGGCGTCGTCCAGCGGGGCGTCGCCGTCGCCGTCGGCCTCCGATCCCCCGAGCGCGCGGGCGGGGTCCGCGGGATCCCCCGCGAACGGGTCGGGCGGCAACGCTTCATACGGCACGACCAGCAATTTACCCGCCGCGCGGCGGGCGTCACGCGTCGGCGGTGTGCGCGCCCGGGGGACCTGTCGGCAGGGCGGACTACGATCGGGGGCATGGTGCTGACGGAGGCCGGGATGCGGGACGCGAAGTATCCGGGTGAGCACGCCGATAGGGGAGCCGGACCATCGGAGAGCGCCGCGGAGCGCTACGGGGCCGGACCCGTCGACAGTGAGAAGTTCGCCCTGCTCGGCCTGACCTTCGACGACGTGATGCTCCTGCCCGCCGAATCCGACGTCGTGCCCTCGGAGGCGGACACCTCGGCCCGGCTGAGCCGGCGGGTGACGCTGCGCGTGCCGCTGGTCAGCTCGGCGATGGACACCGTCACCGAGTCGCGCATGGCCATCGCCATGGCGCGCCAGGGCGGCATGGGTGTGCTGCACCGCAACCTCCCCGCCGAGGAGCAGGCCGCGCAGGTCGAGGTGGTCAAGCGGTCCGAGGCCGGCATGGTCACCGACCCGGTGACGTGTTCGCCCGACGACACCCTCGCCGAGGTCGACGCGCTCTGCGCGAAGTTCCGCATCTCCGGGCTGCCCGTGGTCGACGACGGCGGGCGGCTCGTCGGCATCATCACCAACCGCGACATGCGCTTCGAGGTCGACCACTCCCGCCGCGTGCGCGACGTCATGACCGCCGAGGACCTCGTCACCGCGCAGGTCGGCGTCACCGCCGAGGCCGCCCTGGGCCTGCTGCGCCGCCGCAAGATCGAGAAGCTGCCGCTCGTCGACGGCGCCGGCATCCTGCGCGGGCTCATCACGGTCAAGGACTTCGTCAAGACCGAGCAGTACCCGCTGGCCACCAAGGACCCGGACGGGCGCCTGCTCTGCGGGGCCGCCGTGGGCGTCGGCGACGACGCGTGGACGCGGGCGATGACGCTGGTCGACGCCGGGGCCGACGTGCTGGTGGTCGACACCGCGCACGGGCACTCGCGCGCGGTCACGGCCATGGTGGCGAAGCTCAAGCAGGAGCTCGGCGAGCGGGTCGAGGTCGTCGGCGGCAACGTCGCGACGCGCGCCGCGGCCCAGGCGCTGGTCGACGCGGGCGCCGACGCGATCAAGGTCGGTGTCGGTCCCGGTTCCATCTGCACCACGCGCGTCATCGCCGGCGTCGGCGTCCCGCAGATCACCGCGATCCACGAGGCGGCCGCGGCGGCCACCCCGGCCGGGGTGCCGATCATCGGCGACGGCGGGCTGCAGTCGTCGGGCGACATCGCCAAGGCGCTGGCCGCGGGGGCCAGCACGGTGATGCTCGGCTCGCTGCTCGCGGGCACCGCCGAGACGCCGGGCGACCTGGTGCTGCTCGACGGCAAGCAGTACAAGACCTACCGGGGCATGGGGTCGCTGGGCGCGATGCGCACCCGCGGCCAGCAGGGCTCGTACTCCAAGGACCGCTACTTCCAGGACGACGTCCTGTCCGACGACAAGCTGGTGCCCGAGGGTGTCGAGGGCCGCGTACCCTTCCGGGGGCCGCTCGCCCAGGTGGCCCACCAGCTGGTCGGTGGCCTACGGGCGGCGATGGGCTACACGGGCTCGCGGTCCACGGCCGAGCTGCAGCGGGCGCACTTCGTGCGCATCACCGCGGCGGGGCTCGCCGAGTCGCACCCGCACCACGTCACGATGACCGCCGAGGCGCCGAACTACGGGGCGCGCTAGCCAGGGGAGGGCCTCCGCGTGCGCGAGCAGGTCGAGATCGGCCGGGGCCGCAGCGCCCAGCGCAGCTACGTCTTCGACGACCTCGACATCGTGCCGTCGCGGCGCACGCGCTCGTCGTCGGCGGTGTCGACGGCGTGGCAGCTCGACGCCTACCGCTTCGAGCTGCCCCTGCTGACCCACCCCACCGACGCCGTGGTCAGCCCGGTGACGGCGGCGCGCGTCGGCGAGCTGGGCGGCCTGGGCGTGCTCAACGCCGAGGGCCTGTGGGCGCGGCACGCCGAGGCGGAGAAGGCGCTGGCCGAGGTCGCGGCGCGCGCGGTGGTCGACCCCGCCGACGCCGTCGCCGAGCTGCAGCGCCTGCACGCCGCGCCCGTGCAGCCGGCGCTGCTCACCGAGGCGCTCGAGCGCGTGCGCGCGGCCGGTGCCACCGTCGCCGCCCGCGTCAGCCCGCAGCACGCGCGCGAGCTGACGCCCACCCTGCTCGCGGCGGGTGTCGAGGTGCTGATCGTCCAGGGCACGATCATCTCGGCCGAGCACGTCTCGGGAGACACCGCCGAGGCCGAGGGCCCGCTCGACCTCGAGGACTTCATCGACGGCCTCGACATCCCCGTCGTCGCGGGCGGTGTCGGCGACTACCGCACGGCGATGCACCTCATGCGCACCGGCGCCGCGGGCGTCATCGTCGGCTACGGGCAGGCCGCGTCCACCTCCACCGACGCGGTGCTGGGCATCGGGGTCCCGATGGCCACCGCGCTGGCCGACGCGGCCGCGGCGCGACGCGACTACCTCGACGAGACCGGCGGGCGCTACGTCCACGTCGTCGCCGACGGCGGGATGGACACCTCGGGCGACATCGCCAAGGCCATCGCCTGCGGCGCCGACGCGGTGATGCTGGGCGAGCAGCTCGCGGCGGTGGACGAGGCCCCGGGCGGCGGCTGGTACTGGACCGCGTCGGCGGCGCACCCGTCCCTGCCCCGCAGCGGCATCACGCGCGTGCCCACCGCCGCGCCCGACCTCGGCGCGGTGCTCACCGGACCGGCGCGCTCCGGGGCCGGCACGGCGAACCTCTTCGGGGCGCTGCGCCGCGCCATGGCCAAGACGGGCTACTCCGACCTCAAGGAGTTCCAACGCGTGGGCCTGTCCGTCCGCCGCTGATCCGCACCTCGCGGCGTCGCCGCAGGTCGGGCACGCTGCGCGATCGTCCGGTGCCCCACGGAAGTGGCCCTGGACAGGGTCGTCCGGGTGCGCTCTGGTCGGGGCATGACCACCCGCCGCGAGCCGCAACGGGTGCGGCGCGCGCCCGCCGCGCCGGCGTTCGTCGGGCGGCGGGACGCGCTCGCGGTGGTCGACGAGGCGTGGGCGCAGGCGCGGGCGGGCGAGCCGCGCATCGTGTGGGTCGAGGGCGAGGCGGGGACCGGCAAGACCGCGTTCCTCACCCGCGCCACCGCGGACCGGCGCGCGGCGGCGGTGCTGTCGGCCACCGGGGACGCGGGCGAGGCGGGCCTCGCGCACGGGCTGCTCGACCAGCTCGTCACCGACCTGCCGCGCGAGCTCGTCGAGCGCCACGCCCTCCTGCGCCCGGACCGGGACCCGCGCGCGGACCCCCTCGCCGTCGGCGCGGACCTGCTCGCGGCGCTCGGCGGGGTCCCCGGGGAGGACCCGGTGCTGGTGGTGCTCGACGACGTCCAGTGGGCGGACCCGACCTCGGTGCGGGTGCTCGTGTTCGCACTGCGCCGGCTGCGCCACGACCGGGTCCTCGTGCTCGCCGGCGTCCGGACGCCGGGGCCCGACGAGCCCGCGGGCGACGCGTGGTGGGAGCGGCTGCCCGCGACGTCGCGGGCGGTGCGCCGGGTGCGCCTCGAGGGCCTGGACCCCGCCGAGCTCTCCGAGCTCGCGGCCGCGCTCGGCCGCCCGCTGGGCTCCACCGGCGCCGCCGACCGGCTCTGGCGCCACACCCGCGGCCACCCCCTGCACGCGCGGACCCTCATCGAGGAGCTGCCGCCCGAGGTACTCGCGGGCACCGCCGACACCCTGCCCGCCCCGCGCAGCCTGCCGTCGGTGGTGCTCGTGCGGCTGGCGCGGGCCGCGGCGGCGACCGAGGCGCTGGTCGTGGCGGTCTCGGTGCTGGGGGAGAGCGCCCCGTTGGCGCTCGCCGCCGCCGTCGCCGGGCTCGACGACACCGCCGGCGCGCTCGACGAGGCGGTCGGGCTGGGGCTGCTCGAGGAACGTCCCGGCGGGCCACCGGTCCGGGTCGGCTTCGTGCACCCGCTGGTCCGCGCCGCGGTGCGCGGGGACCTGCCGCCCGCCCGCCGTCGCGCCCTGCACGCCGCGGCCGCCGGCCTGCTCACGGGACGCGCGGCCCTCGACCACCGGGTCGCCGCCGCCGCGGGCCCGGACGCCGCGCTCGCGGACGCGCTCGAGGAGCTGGTGTCGGCGCCGGGCGCGGCGGTCACGGGCACCGAGGCCGCCGACCTCCTGCACGCCGCCGCGGACCTCAGCACCGTCCCCGGCGAGCGCGAGCGGCGGATGCTCGCGGCGGCGTCACGGCTGCTCGCCGAGGGTGAGGTCGCCCGCGCGGTGGCGCTCGAGCCGGCGGTGGAGGCCTGCACGCCCGGACCGTGGCGCACCGCGGTCCTCGGTCAGCTCGCGGTGCTCTCCGGGCGCTTCGGCGTCGCGCGCGAGCGGCTCGAGGCCGCCGTGGCGACGGCCCCCGAAGGGTCGGGGGAGGACCGGCCGGGCGACCGGGCGCGGGCGGGTGCGGCGGCGCACCTCGCGGTCCTGCACCTGCTGCAGGGCGACCCGGCGGCGGCGGTGGCCACGGCCGGCGCCGCGCTCGGTGCCGGCGCGCGCGGCGACGACGTGCGCCTGCCCGGCGGGCTCGCGCTGGTGCTCGGGCTCGCGGTCGGCGGCCACGGCGATCAGGCCCACGCGGTGCTCGACCGGGCGACGGTGGCCGAACGGCCGCCGCCGGTGGACGCCCTGGTCCTGCGCGGGGTGCTCGCCACCCTCGCCGGCGACGACCCGGCCGCCGCCGCGGACCTCGACGAGGCCGTCCGCCGCGCCCGCGCCGGCGAGCCCGTCCGCGGCCTGGCACTCGCGCTCGCCTTCCGCCCGGCGGTGCAGGACCGCGTCGGGCGCCCCGACGGCGTCCTCGAGGGGTTCGAGCTGGCCACCTCGCACGCCCGCGACGGCGGGACCGCACTGCCCGGCGCCCTCGCCCACGCGTTCGCGGCCGAGGCACTGGCCGTCCGGGGCCGCGGCGACGAGGCGCGGGCGCACCTCGACGCGGCGGCGGGGCTCGGGCCGCGGTGGTGGGGCCGGGACGTGTGCACGGCGATCGCGGGGGCCGTGCTCGCCACGGTCGAGGACGACCCCGAGGGCGTCCTGCGCGCCCTCGCCCCGGCGTGCGTGCCCGGGGTCCGGGCGCTCACCGACGGCCTCGGGATGCTCGCGCCGCGGGTGCTGGAGGCCGAGGCGTTGCTCGACCTCGGGCGGCTCGACGAGGCCGCCGCCGCCGTCGCGGAGCTCGCCGCCCGGGCCCGCGGCCGCCACGTGGCCGACGCCGCACGGCTGCGCGTGCGCCTCGCCGCCGCCGCGGGCGGGCCGGTGCCGCGCTCGGTCGCCGAGGCCGGGGTGATCGACCCGGACGCCCCGCACGCGACCGCGCGGCTGGAGGCGGAGATCGGGCGCGGGCTCCTGGCCGCCGGCGAGCGCCGCGCCGGGCTCGACCTCCTGCGCGGCGCCCGCGACGTCCTCGCGCGCCTCGGCGCGGTGCCGTGGTGCCGGTCCTGCGAGGAGCTCCTGCACGGCGCCGGGCTGACGCCGGCCGGGACGCACGAGGCCCTGGGCCTCACGTCGCACGAGGAGGCCGTCGTCGCCCTCGTCGCGCGCGGCCTGACCAACCGCGAGGTCGGGCGCGACCTCTACATCACCCCGCGCACGGTCGCCTACCACCTCAGCAACGTCTACGCGAAGCTCGGCGTGACCTCCCGCCGGGAGCTGCGTGGTCTCGTCGCCCCGTCCTGACTGGAAGGTCGACTGGAACCTCCGGCCGGGGCGCACGACCCCTCCGGCGCACCACGCTCGACGGTGCGCGCGGAGGAGGTCGCCATGCACCTGACGGTCGACCTCCTGCGCGCCCCCGACGGGCGTCTGGAGGGCACCGTGATCACCGAGTTCGGGGAGCAGGCGTTCTCCGGCACCCTCGACCTGCTGCGCATCCTCGAGGACCTCCAGCCCGAGCGTTCGGCCGACGAGCGGCGGCCCGGATGACGCCGGCGTCGCCGCGGCTCGCCGCCACCTCGGGCATCGTCTTCGCGGTCCTGTTCACCGCGGCGCTCGTCACCGTCAACGGGGTACCGCACCTCGCCGACCCGGTCGCGGAGTTCGGCGCGTTCTACGGCGGCGCGGGCGACACCCTGGTCACCGCCGTCGCGATCTACCTCGTCCCCCTGGCCGGCATTGCGTTCCTCTGGTTCGTCGTCGCGATGCGCTCGGTGCTCGACACGCTGGGCCCGGCGCCGTCGGCGATGGCGCACGGGCTCAACCTGCTGTCGGGGGTGCTGTTCGTCGCGCTGCTGTTCGCCGGGACGGCCGCGCTCGCGACGCCGGTGCTGCTCACGACGATCGGGGGCGGCGCGCCGCTGGCGCCGGACACCGCGCGGGCGCTGTCCGCGCTCGGCTACGGCCTGGTCTTCCTGTTCTCGGTGCGCGGCGCCGGCATGTTCGCGCTGACCACGACGACGCTGCTGCGCGGCGCGGGTGTCATGCCCCGCGGCGCCGCGGTCGTCGGCTACCTGCTCGCGGCGTGGCTGCTCCTCACCGCGACCGACCACCCCGCGAGCCTGCTGGTCCTGCCGGCGTGGGTGCTGCTCGTCGCGGTCGTCCTCCTGCGCCACGACCGCCGGACGCCGGTGGCCGCACCCCCTGCCGACCCCGCCCCCGCCCTGACCCCGAGGCGCGAGTCATGACCACCCCAGCCTCGACCACCGCCGGGCGCGCCGCCGCCACGCCCCGGCCGCTCTCCGAGATTCCGGGCCCGAAGCCGCTGCCGGTCGTCGGCAACATGCGTGACGTCGACACGCACCGTCTGGTCCAGAGCATCATGGAGCTGGCGGACCGGTACGGCCCGATCTTCCAGCTCCACGTCCCGGGCGGGGTCACCTACGTCGTCTCCGGGCTGGAGATGGTCCAGGACCTCTGCGACGACGCCCGGTTCGACAAGCTCGTCGGCAGGGGCCAGCGCGAGATCCGCAAGACCCACGTGAGCGCGGGCCTCTTCACCGCCGACACCGACGACCCGCTGTGGAAGTCCGCGCACGACATCCTGCTACCGAGCTTTTCGACCTGGGCGATGAAGGGCTACGTCGACCCGATGGTCGACATCGCCCAGCAGCTCATGCTCAAGTGGGAGCGCCTCAACCCCGAGGAGCCCATCGACGTCGCGGGCGACATGACCCGGCTGACGCTCGACACCATCGCGCTCTGCGGGTTCGGCTACCGCTTCAACTCCTTCTACCGCGACACCCAGCACCCGTTCGTCCAGGCCATGATCGATTCGCTCGGCGAGAGCCTCCAGCGCCAGCAGATGCTCCCGATCCAGATCAAGCTCCGCCGTGGCGCCCAGCGTCGGTTCCTGGCGAACGCCAAGTTCATGGACGACACGATCGACGCGATCGTCAAGGAGCGACGAGCGTCCGGCGACCCCGGGACCGACCTGCTCGGGCACATGCTGGTGGGCACGGACAAGCAGGGGAACACGCTGCCCGACCACAACATCGTGGCGCAGTGCGGCACGTTCCTCATCGCCGGCCACGAGACCACCAGCGGGCTCCTGTCGTTCGCGATCGTGTACCTGCTCAAGCACCCCGAGGTCGTGGCGCGCGCGCAGGAGGAGGTCGACCGCGTCCTGGGCACCGACCCGAGCGCCTCGCCGACCGGCGCCCAGATCAACCAGCTCGGCTACGTCCGGCAGATCCTCGATGAGACCCTGCGGCTGTGGCCCACCGCGCCCGCGTTCACCCGGCAGGCCAGGACACCGGGCGAGACCGTCGGCGGGTACGGCCCGTTCGACCCGGGGACGTCGATCGTCGCCCTGACCCCGATGCTGCACCGCCTCCCGGAGGTCTGGGGCTCCGACGCGCGGGAGTTCAACCCGGACCACATGTCCGAGGAGCGGCGGGACGCGCTGCCCCCCAACGCCTACCGGCCGTTCGGCTCGGGGCAACGGGCGTGCATCGGCCGGCAGTTCGCCCTGCAGGAGGCGACCCTCGTGCTCGGGATGGTCCTGCAGCGCTTCGAGCTGGTCGACCACGCGAACTACCAGCTGAAGATCAAGGAGACGCTGACCGTGAAGCCGGAGGGCCTCACGATCACCGTGCGACCCCGGGACGGCCGGACGTGGGGGACCGCGGCCCGGCCCGCCGCCACCGTCCCCGAACCACGGCCGGCGTCCCTGCCGGTGGCCGCGGCCGACCGCCACGGCACGCCGCTGCTGGTGCTCTTCGGCTCGAACCTCGGCGCCGCCGAGGACCTCGCGACCCGGATCGCGCGTGAGGGCACCGACCGCGGCTACACCGCCCGCACCGCCCCGCTCGACGCCGCCGTGGGGGAGCTGCCCGCCGAGGGCGCCGTGGTCGTCGTGACCTCCTCGTACAACGGGGAGCCGCCGGACAACGCCGGGCGGTTCTGCGCGTGGCTCGACGGCGCATCGGCGTCGGCGCACGGGGTCCGGTACACCGTCTTCGGGTGCGGCAACCGCGACTGGGCCGCCACGTACCAGGCCGTGCCGACGCGGGTCGACGCCGGGCTCGAGGCCCGGGGCGGCACGCGCGTGTACCCCCGCGGCGAGGGTGACGCCCGCGGCGACTTCGACGCGCAGTTCGAGGCGTGGGACGGCGGGCTGTGGGACGCGCTCGGGGCCGCGCTGGGGCTCGACGCCACCGCGACGACGGCGACCGACGGCGGCCCGCGCCTGGCCGTGGTGCTCGAGCAGCGCCGCACCGCCAGCCCCGTGCTGCAGTCCTACCGCGCCCAGGCGGCGACCGTCCGGGTCAACCGCGAGCTCACCGCGCGGGCCGGGACCCCGGGCGGGCGCTCGGTGCGTCACCTCGAGGTCGCGCTGCCCACCGGGGCGACCTACGGGACCGGTGACCACCTCGGGGTCCTGCCGCGCAACCCGATCGAGCTGGTCCAGCGCGTGATCGCCCGCTTCGGGCTCGACGGGGGCCAGTACGTGACGCTGACCGCCGCCGGCAGCGCGCCGACCCACCTGCCGGTCGGCGAGCCCTACCCGCTGCTCGCGATCCTCGCCGGGTGCGTCGAGCTGCAGGACGTCGCGGGCCGCGGCGGGCTGGCGGCGATGGCGGCGGCGATGCCCGGGGGCCCGGCGCGCGACGAGCTCGCGGCCCTCGCCGGCTCCGACGACGGGGCGAAGGCGCGCTACCGGGAGCAGATCGCGAAGCCCCGGCGCACCCTGCTCGAGCTGCTCGAGGCGCACCCCGACTGCGAGCTGCCGTTCGCGGCGTTCCTCGACCTGCTGCCCCCGCTGCGCCCGCGGTTCTACTCGATCTCGTCCTCGCCGCAGACCTCGTCGGCGGTGGCGTTGACCGTCGGCGTGCTCGAGGGACCGGCACGGGCCGGCGACGGCTCGACCTACCGGGGCGTCTGCTCGGCCCACCTGGCCGGGGTGCCGGAGGGCGGCACGGTGTTCACGTTCGTGCGCAGCCCCAGCATCGCCTTCCGTCCGCCGGAGAACCCGCACGTGCCGATGATCATGGTCGGGGCGGGGACGGGCATGGCGCCGTTCCGCGGGTTCCTGCAGGAGCGCGAGTCGTTGCGCGCCCGCGGGGTGCCGATCGCCCGGTCCCTGCTGTTCTTCGGCTGCCGCGACCCCGAGGACGACCTGCTCTACGCCGACGAGCTGGCGGCGTTCGACAAGGCCGGGGTGGCCACGCTGTTGCCGGCGTACTCCCGGGTTCCCGGGTACGCGTTCCGCTACGTCCAGCACGCGCTCGAGGGCGCGGCCGACGAGGTGTGGGCGGCGATGCAGCAGGACGCCGTCGTCTACGTGTGCGGCAACGCCTCGACCATGGCGCCGGGCGTGCGCGCGGCCCTGGTGGCGGTGTTCCGGGCGAAGACCGGCGCCGGCGCGTCCGACGGGGAGGCGTGGCTCGCGGGCCTGCGCGCGTCGCACCGCTACCTCGAGGACATCTGGGGCGAGACCGCGGTGGTGTGAGCGGTCAGTCGTCCTCGGCCTCGAGGTCCCTCGCGAGGAGCGCGGCGAGCGCCTCGAGGCTGGCCTCGGCGCCGGGCTGGGCGTCGTCGGCGGTCAGCGTGACCTCCTGACCCCCGTCGACGCCCAGCTCGACCACCGCCAGGGTGCTGCGGGCATCGGCCGACCGGCCGTCGGCCACGACCACGCGGATCCGGGCCGGCTGGCCCCGCGCCGCCGTGGCGAACCGCCCGGCGGCCTCCTCCCCGAGCCCGCGCGGCGTGGCGACGACGACCTGGCGACTGATCACCGGGCCACGTTACGTCCCCTTCACGTTCACGATCTGCCGCAGGGTGTGCCGGACCTCGACGAGGTCGGCCGCGTCGGCCATGACCACGTCGACGTCCTTGTAGGCCGCCGGGATCTCGTCCAGGAACGCGTCGGTGTCCCGGAACTCGATGCCGACCATGGCCTCCCGCAGCTGCTCGTGGGTGAAGGTCCTGCGGGCCTTCGTCCGCGAGTACGCCCGGCCCGCCCCGTGCGGCGAGCTGTGCAGCGAGGTGGGCTCGCCCTTGCCCGCCACCACGTACGACGCCGTGCCCATCGACCCCGGGATGAGGCCGGCGCGCCCCGTCGCGGCGTCGATGGCCCCCTTGCGCGAGACCCAGACCTGCTCGCCGAAGTGCTCCTCGGACTCGGTGTAGTTGTGGTGGCAGGAGATGCGCTCCTGCTCCACGACGTCCGTCCCGACGAACTCCGCGGTCTGGCGGACCAGCCGGTCCATCATCTCCTCGCGGTTGAGCAGCGCGTAGTGCTGGGCCCAGTGCAGCTCGCGGACGTAGGTCCAGAACGCGTCGGTGTCCTCCGTGAGGTAGGCGAGGTCGGCGTCGGGCAGGTCCTGTCCGGCGCACGCCTCCCGGGCGACGGCGATGTGGCGCGAGGCGATCTTGTTGCCCACGCCCCGGGACCCGGAGTGCAGGAACAGCCACACCCGGTCGGCCTCGTCGACGGTGACCTCGATGAAGTGGTTGCCGCTGCCCAGCGTGCCGAGCTGCGCCTCCCACCCCTTCTTGTCCCGCGCGCCAGCTCCTCGACGCGCGGCTGTGCGGTGGCCACCACCTTCCGGTTGTGGTGCCCGGCCCCGAGCGGGATCGCCCGCTCGATCGCCTCCCGCAGCGGGGCCAGCGAGCCCTTGCTGCGCAGCTGGTCGACGTGGAACTGGGTCCGCACCACCGCCATCCCGCAGCCGATGTCCACGCCCACGGCGGCCGGCATGATCGCCCGCAGCGTCGGGATCACCGAGCCCACCGTGGCCCCCCGGCCCAGGTGGGCGTCGGGCATCAGCGCGATGTGCGGGTGGATGAACGGCATGGTCGCGGCCCGTTCGGCCTGCTCACGCGTGCCGGGGTCCAGGATCGACGCCCAGTTGACCAAGCGCTGACCGATCGTCTCCACGTGCGTCTCCCCTCCCCGGCTTGGTGCCGACGGACGCTCGGGACGCTAGCCGGACCGGCGTCGCGGGGCCGCCCGTTTGCGCTGCGCGCTCGTGAGCGCTCGTCCGTGCCCAGGCACGGACAAGCACTCACACGTGCGGAGCGCCCATGCTGGTGCTCGGGACCCCGCGGCAGGAGGCGTCGCTGCAGGAGCTCGCCGAACGGCTCGGCGGGCGTGCCGCGGGCGTGTTCGCGCAGGCCCGCCAGCACGTGCCGGCGGCGATCGCGGCGGCGGCGGCCGACCGCGCCCGGGAGCTGGGCGCCGACGGGTGCGTCGCGGTCGGCGGCGGGTCGTCGGTGGGGCTGGGCAAGGCCGTCGCGCTGCGGCACGGCCTGCCGGTCGTCGCGGTGCCGACCACCTACGCGGGCTCGGAGATGACCCCGATCTGGGGCCTGACCGAGGACGGCGTCAAGCGCACCGGTCGCGACCGGGCGGTGCTGCCGCGCTCGGTGGTCTACGACCCGGAGCTGACGCGCACGCTCCCGGTCGGCCTGTCGGTGACGAGCGGGCTCAACGCCGTCGCCCACGCCGTCGAGGGGCTGTGGGCGCCGGACGGCACACCGATCACCGCGCTGATGGCCGAGGAAGGCGTGCGGGCGATGCTCGCCGCCCTGCCGGTGATCGTCGGGTCGCCCGGCGACCTCGACGCGCGGTCGGAGGTGCTGCAGGGCGCGTGGCTCTGCGGCGCCGTGCTGGGGGCGACGACGATGTCGCTGCACCACAAGCTCTGCCACGTCCTCGGCGGCTCGTTCGACCTGCCCCACGCCGAGACCCACGCCGTGGTGCTCCCGCACGTCGTCGCCCACAACGGCCCCGCCGCCCCCGCGGCCGTCGCCGCGCTCGGGCGGGCGCTCGGGGTGGCCCCGGGTCCCGACACCGTGACGGAGGCCCTGGCCGCGCGGGCCCGCGACCTCGGCGCCCCGACCTCGCTGGCGGCCCTCGGCATGCCGCGCGACGGGATCCCCACCGTCGTCGAGCAGGTGCTCGCCGCGCCCTACGCGAACCCGGGTCCCGTGACGCGGGAGAGCCTCACCGCCCTGCTGCAGGCGGCGTACTGAGGCGCTCGCGCAGGGTGGCGACGCCGGGCCCGTCGAGCTCGTCGAGGTGCGGCACCCGGCCGGCCATCGCCATCACGAGCGCGAGCGTCGGCCCGGTGACGAGCGGGCCCTCGCCGGCCACGAACGGGCCGTCGGTGGCCTCGAGGCGCAGGCCGCGCGACACCGTCTTCCCGGCGACGGTGAAGTCGCGGCTCGCGAAGAACGCGGCGACGGGCGTGGTGGTCGCGGTCGGGGGTGCGGAGGCGATCCCGAGGGGGCGGCGGACGTCCTCGCCGTGGACGACGACCTCGCCGAGCCACGCCGCCGTGTGCCCGCTGGGTGCGACGGTGGTGGTGACGACGGCGCGGAAGCGCTCGAGGGTCTCGGCCGGCGTGGCGCCGCGGTGCTCGGCGAGGCGGCGGGCGTTGTGCACGGCCGGGTCGAAGCGGGCGCCGAGCATGCTGGCGATCCAGCGCCACCGCCCGATGCTCGCGGCCGCGGTGAGGTGGGCGACGACCTCCTCGACGGTCCAGTCCCCGCAGAGCGAGCGGGTGGCCCACTGCTCGGCGGTGAGGTCCGCGAGGTCGTCGGCGAGCCGCGCGCGCTCGGCGTGGGTGGCGGTCCAGAGGGCGGCGGCGTCGGTCGTCACGGTCACGAGGATCCCTTCGTCGGCGGGGCGTCGGGGGTGGGACGGCCGGGAGCGCGGGAACTCATCGGCGTGGCGCTGCGCGCTCGTGCGCGTTCGTCCGTTCCGGAGCACGGACACGCGCTCACACCGGGGTGAACGCCAGGTCCAGGTGGCCGTCGAGGGTCGCGAGGGCGTGGTCGGGGTCGACGTGTCCGCCGAGCACGTGGATCGCCAGGCCCTCGACCAGCGACAACAGGCCGGTGGCCGCGCGCTCCGGGTCGAGCGCCCCGGGCGCGCCGGCGCGCCGGACCTGCTCGGCGATCGCGGCCCGCATGCCGGCGGTGTCCTCGCGCAGCCGCGCCGCGACGGCCGGGCGGGCCGCCGCGTAGGCGTGGAACGCCACGGCCACCCGGCCCTCGAGCGCGCGGTCGTCGTCGAGGGGCAGCAGCTGCACCAGCAGCGCGCGCACCCGCGCGCGGGGGGCGTCGGCCTCGGGGTCGTCGTCGAGCCGGGCCTGCACGCGCGCCGCGACGACGTCGAGCGCGAAGACCATCATCTCGTCCTTGGTGCGGAAGTAGTGCTGCACCATCCCCGCGGTCACGCCGGCCTCGGCGGCGACGTGGCGCAGGCTCACGTCCATCAGCCCGCGGGTCGCGGCCACCCGCAGCAGCGCGTCGGCGAGCAGCGTCCGGCGCTCGTGGTGGTCGACCAGCTTCGGCACGGGTCCCAGCCTGTCACATTGCACTCGCATCCCCATCCTCGTTACGTTGCACCTGAAACGCCAAGGAGGAGCCATGGAGCAGGACGCGGTGACCAGGATCGTCCGTGCCGACGGCCGGGAGGCGTGGCGCGTCACGTCGTACGAGCTGGTCGCGGCCGGGCTCGCCGATCCGCGCCTCGGGCTCGTCCCGCCCGGTGTCCCGGTCGACGAGCGGGCGTCGTTGTTCCAGGACGGTCCCGCGCACGCGCGCCTGCGCCGGCTGGTGGCGCGGGCGTTCACGCCGCGGCGGATCGCGGAGCTCGCCCCGCGGATCAGCGCGCTCGCGGAGTCCCACGTCGCGACGCTCGTGACGGCCGAGGGGCCCGTCGACCTCGTCGACGTGCTGTCGACGCCGCTGGCCGTGGGGACGCTGGGGGTGCTGCTCGGTGTCGACCTCACCGAGCACGTGCGGTTCCGGGGCCTGGTCGAGGACGCCCTGCGCGCCGACCCGGTGAGCGCCGCGGCCGACCCGGCCCTGCTCGCCGAGGCCGAGCGGGCGTGGGGCGCGCTGTCCGCCTTGACCGTCGAGCTGATCGCGGCCGCCCGTGAGGAGCCGGGTGACGACCTGCTCTCGGCGCTGGTCGCCGTGCGCGACACCGACGACGGGCGCCTCGCCGACGGCGAGCTGGTCGCGCTGGTGAGCGCGCTGCTCGCCGCCGGCGTGATCACGGTGCGGGGCGGGCTCGCCGTGGCCGTGGTCCACCTGCTGGACCAGGACGCGCTGGGCGGGCTCGCCGACCGTCCGCCGGCGGAGGTCGACGGCCTCGTCGACGAGCTCGTGCGGCGGCTGGGCGTCGAGGTGTTCCCGCGCTGGGCGCAGGAGGACCTGGAGCTCGGCGGCGTCGCGGTCGCGGCCGGCGACGAGGTGCTCCTGCGGATCGAGGCCGCGAACCACGACCCGGCGCGCTTCGCCGAACCGGAGCGCCTGCGCCCGGGCCGCGCGGGCGGGCACCTCGGCTTCGGACGCGGCCCGCACCACTGCCTCGGCGCGGCGCTGGCGCGCGTCGAGCTCACCGCCGCGCTGACCGCGCTGTCGCGCCGGGCGCCGGGGCTGCGCCTGGCCGTCCCGCTCGCCGAGGTGCCGTGGCACCGCGGCGAGGTGGACTCCGGGCCGCTGGCGCTGCCGGTGGTGTGCGCTCCGCTCACATGAGCGACGCTCACACGAGCTCCGAGTCCCGCACCCTCTGGAACCCGCGGGCCATGCGGCGCTTGGCGGCGGGGATGTGGTCGACGACGCGCAGGCCCGTGCGCTGGGCGAGCACCGAGAGCGGGCCGATCACCGGGCGCCGGGCGGTGCCGTCGTCGTTCATGAACTCCAGCGACTCGCGCACCGCGAGCGACGAGTAGCGGCGCATCAGCTCCTCGTACTCGCCGACGGCCTCGAGCAGCCCCAGCTCGCCGTCGCGCACCCGCACGAGGCGGTCGCGCAGCTCGCGGGCGTCGCGCAGCGCGGTGTTGGCGCCGGCCCCGCGGCCCGGGGTCATGGTGTGGATCGCGTCGCCGATCATCGTCACGGTGCTCGGGGTCCACGCGGGCACGGGGTCGGCGGTGCGGATGCTCAGCGCCACCGCCGCCCCGGGGTCGGAGGTGTCGATCAGCTCGAGCCACCGGCGGTCCCAGCCGGCGGACAGCTCGCCGGCGAGGGCGACGAGGTCGGCGCCCTCGCGCTCGAGCACGTCGGCGGGCGCGAGCGTGCGGGACGTCGTGATCGCCCAGGACACGTGGTCGGTGGTGTTGTCGAAGCGCAGGCCGGGCCAGCGGTCCACGAGCTCCCGCTCGGTCACGCCGACCCCTGAGGTTCCCCACGGCATCCGCATCACGTGCGTGATCCCGAACTGGCCGCGGCGGTCGAAGTACATCCCGAAGCCGTTCTGCACCGGCTCGGGCAGCAGCGCCTCGGTGCGCCCGGTGAGCAGGGTCTTGCCCCCGATCCCGACGAGCCCGGTCTCGGTGTGCGTCGCGTGCGGCAGGTACTGGCGCCGCACCCGCGAGCCCGCGCCGTCGGCGCCGACGAGCAGGTCGCCGGTGTCCGACGAGCCCCTATCGGCGTGCTCGGAGCCATTGTCGAAGAACGCGGTGACCCGGCCGTCGGGGTGCTGCTCGTAGTGGGTGAACCGGCGGTCGAACGCGATGACGTCCTCCATGCCCGTGAACAGCACCTGGCGCAGCGTCATGCGGCTGACGTTGTGCTCCCTGTCCTCCGGGGCACGGTCCTCGGGGCCGCCGCTGGTGTGCGGCAGGTCGTCGAACGACATCGTGAGCAGCGTCCGGTACCGCTCGGTGAGCATGGCGAGCGTGTCGTACGGCGCCGCGGTGGTGGCCACGAACGTCGCGAACAGCTCGGGGTCGAGGCAGGCCTTGAGGGCACGCGCGCCGTTGGGGGAGATGCCGACGCGGTAGCCGTGCAGCCCGGTGGTGCGCGTGCGGTCGCGCTCGTGGACCGCGACCTCGATGCCCGCGCGGCGCAGTCCGTGGGCGAGGCACATCCCGCCCGTGCCGGCGCCGACGATGATCACCTTCATGGTGTGTCCCCTCCGCCGGACATCCGGCGTGCCTGGTCGAGCAGTTCCTCGTAGTCCCACGTCAGCGCGCCCGATCCGAGGTCGTCGACGAGCCGCGCGATCCACGCGACGTCGGTCTCGAGGTGCGCGAGCGCGTACTCGGCCTCGACGAGCACGATCCGCGGCAGGTGCTGGCGGACCCGCTCGAGCTCGTGGCGCAGCCGCTCGAGCTCGCCGCGACGGTCGGACAGGCGCAGCGCCAGCGCGTCGGCGGCGAGGTCCGGGGTGAGCAGCGGCAGGTAGGCGAGCGCCGCGGTGAACTCGGCGAACTCGTGGCGCGGGGCCGTGAGCATGTCGAGCGTCCAGGTGATCGCCAGCTCGCGGCCGGCGTCGGTGGCCGCGTAGACGGTGCGCTCCGGGCGCGTCGCCGCCCGCTCCCTGCCCTGGGCGACGAGCAGACCGTCGCGCACGAGGCGGTCGATCGTCTTGTAGAGCTGCGAGCGCTGCCCGACGTTGACCACCTGGTCCTTGCCGCGTTCCCGGATGAGCTGCGCCATCCGGTACGGGTGCATGGGCTCCTCCGCGGCGAGGGCGAGACCGGAGCGCTGCGTCATGGTGTCGTCAAGAATAGTGTCTTAGACACTACAAGGCAAGGACGTCCCGTGGAGCGCCTTCCGGCACGATGGGGGGCGTGAGCTCCAGTGGTGACCGCCCCGTCCTCGTCGTCGACTACGGCGCGCAGTACGCGCAGCTCATCGCCCGGCGGGTGCGGGAGGCGCAGGTCTACTCCGAGGTCGTGCCGCACACGACGCCCGTGGACGAGATGCTCGCCAAGGACCCGGCGGCGATCGTGCTCTCGGGCGGGCCCGCGAGCGTGTACGCCGAGGGTGCGCCGAGCATCGACCCCGCGCTGTTCGACGCGGGCGTGCCGGTGTTCGGCATCTGCTACGGCTTCCAGCTCATGGCCGGTGCGCTCGGCGGCACCGTGGCGCACACCGGCGACCGCGAGTACGGGCGCACCGAGCTGTCGGTGGCGGGGGACGCGGGGCGGCTGCACGACGAGCTCCCCGACGCCCACCCCGTGTGGATGAGCCACGGCGACGGCGTGACGAAGGCGCCGGAGGGCTTCACGGTCACCGCGTCGTCGCCCGGGGCGCCGGTCGCGGCGTTCGAGGACGTCGAGCGGCGCTTCGCCGGCGTGCAGTACCACCCCGAGGTCGGGCACTCGCCCCACGGCCAGGAGGTGCTGCGCCGCTTCCTGCGCGACGTGGCCGGCGTGGACGCCGACTGGAACACCGCGAACATCATCGCCGAGACCGTCGACGCGGTCCGCGCGCAGATCGGCCCCGAGGGGCGCGCGATCTGCGGGCTGTCGGGCGGCGTCGACTCCGCGGTGGCCGCCGCGCTCGTCCAGCGTGCGATCGGCGACCGGCTGACCTGCGTGTTCGTCGACCACGGCCTGCTGCGGGAGGGCGAGCGGGCGCAGGTCGAGCGCGACTTCGTCGCCGCCACCGGGGTCGACCTCGTCACCGTCGACGCCGCCAAGACCTTCCTGCGCGAGCTCGACGGCGTCGTCGACCCGGAGGAGAAGCGCAAGGTCATCGGGCGCGAGTTCATCCGGGCGTTCGAGGGCGCGGCCCGTTCCGTGGCGGCGGGAAAGGGTGCGGACTTCCTGGTCCAGGGCACGCTCTACCCCGACGTCGTCGAGTCCGGGGGCGGCTCCGGCGCGGCCACGATCAAGTCGCACCACAACGTCGGCGGCCTGCCCGACGACCTGCAGTTCGCGCTGGTGGAGCCGTTGCGCGCGCTGTTCAAGGACGAGGTGCGCAAGGTCGGCGCGGAGCTGGGGCTGCCCGAGACGATCGTGCGCCGCCAGCCGTTCCCGGGGCCGGGGCTCGCGATCCGCATCATCGGGGCCGTCGACGCCGACCGGCTCGCCACCCTGCGCCGCGCCGACGCGATCGCCCGCGAGGAGCTGACGTCGGCGGGGCTGGACGAGGTGATCTGGCAGTGCCCGGTGGTGCTGCTCGCCGACGTGCGCTCGGTGGGCGTCCAGGGCGACGGCCGCACCTACGGGCACCCGGTGGTGCTGCGGCCGGTCTCCAGCGAGGATGCGATGACCGCCGACTGGACGCGCCTGCCCTACGACGTGCTCGAACGCATCTCGACCCGGATCACCAACGAGTGCGCCGAGATCAACCGCGTGGTCCTGGACGTGACGAGCAAGCCGCCGGGGACGATCGAGTGGGAGTGACCAGCTGATGGCCGAGACGATCTTCAGCGAGATGTCCCGGCTCGCGAGCGAGTACGACGCGATCAACCTCGGGCAGGGGTTCCCCGACACCCCGGGGCCGCGCGAGGTGGTCGACGCCGCCGTCGCGGCCATGCACAGGGGCTGGAACCAGTACCCGCCGGCCGTCGGGATTCCGTCGCTGCGCGAGGCGATCGCCGACCACCAGCGCCGCTGGTACTCACTCGACGTCGAGGCGAACGGCGGCGTCGTCGTCTGCTCGGGGGCGTCCGAGGCGCTGTCGTCGGCGATGACGGCGCTGCTGCGGCCCGGCGACGAGGTGATCGCGCTCGAGCCGTACTACGACCTCTACGCCGCCACCGCCGCGCTGCTCGGCGCGCGCCTGGTGCCCGTGCGCATCCACGCCCCGGACTACGCGCTCGACGCCGCGGCGCTGCGGGCGGCCGTCACCGATCGCACGCGCATGATCGTGCTCAACACCCCGCACAACCCGACGGGTGCGGTGCTCTCGACCGCCGAGCTGGAGTCGGTCGCCGAGGTCGCCCGGGAGCACGACCTGGTGGTGCTGTCCGACGAGGTCTACGAGCACCTCGTGTTCGACGACGAGCGCCACGTCCCGATCGCGACGCTGCCGGGCATGTTCGACCGCACGATCACGGTGGGCTCCGGCGGGAAGACGTTCTCGGTCACCGGCTGGAAGATCGGCTGGGCGACGGGGCCGGCGTCGCTGGTGTCGCAGGTGCTGGGCGTGAAGCAGTGGTTCTCGTTCGCCGCCGGCACCCCGCTGCAGCACGGCATCACCGCGGGCCTCACGCTGCCCGACAGCCGGATCGCCGCGCTCGGCACCGACCTCGCCCGCAAGCGCGACCTGCTCACCGACGGCCTGCGCGAGCTGGGCCTCGAGGTGTTCCACTCCAAGGCGACGTACTTCGTCACCGCTGACGTCGCGCCGCTGGGTGTCACCGACTCGCTGGAGTTCTGCCGCGCGCTGCCCGAGCGCGTGGGCGTCGCCGCGGTCCCGAACCAGGTCTTCCACGCCTCGCCCGAGGGCGTCGAGACCCAGGTCCGCTTCGCGTGCTGCAAGCGCGACGAGATCCTCGCCGACGCCCTCCTGCGCCTGCGCAAGCTCTGACCTCCGCGTGTCAGCGAAGTGGCGTCGCTGACACCCAGTGTCCGTATCGGTCCGTCGATCACCCGCGTCCCGAGGCCACGCCCTCCGCGGTCAGCTCCGCCTCGGGCACGTAGAGCCGCGGTGCGACGAGCCCGCTGACCGTGGTGATCAGGGCGATGCCGACCAGGAGGAGCCCCGGCGCCCACGAGCTCCCGCCGGCGGCCGCGAGCACCGCCGTGGCGACCAGGGGCACGAAGCCGCACACGATCCCGGCGAGGTTGGCCGCGAGCGCGATGCCGCTGTAGCTCAGGCGCGCCGGGAAGAGCCGTGCCAGCAGGTCGCCGGAGACCGCGTACGGGATCGAGAGCATCGCGACCCCGAGCGTCACGCCGAGCACGACCGCGACGGCGTTGCGGGTGTCGAGGAGCCAGAACATCGGCAACGCGACGACGGCGGACGCGATCCCGCCGGCGACCGTCACGCGCGCGGCCCCGAAGCGCTCCGCGAGCCGGCCGCCGATCACGAGCACCCCGATCTCCACCACGGCGGCGACGAGCGTCGCGCCCAGCACGAGCGGTCGCGGCAGGTCGAGGTCGCCGGTGGCGTAGCTGATGACGAACGTCGTGGCCAGGTAGAAGCCGCCGACCCCGAGCAGCGCCGACCCGGCGCCGACGAGCAGCGCCGGCCACGCCCGGACGACGACGTCGCGGACCGGTGCCGAGGCCCGGGCGTCCTCGGCGAGCAGGCGGTCGAACAGGGGCCACTCCTCGACGCGCCGGCGCAGCCACAGGGCCACGCCGAGCAGCGGGAACGCCGCGAGGAACGGGAGGCGCCAGCCCCAGGTGTCGAAGTCGTCGGGCGGCAGCAGCGCCACCAGCAGGAACGCGCCGGACGACAGGAGCGTGCCCACGGGGGAAACGATCTGGGGCATGGCCGCGTAGCGGCCCCGCTTCTCGGGCGGGGCGTGCTCGACGGCGAGGGTGATCGCGCCGCCCCACTCCCCGCCGACCGCGACGCCCTGCAACAGCCGCAGCAGGGTCAGCAGCACCGGTGCCGCGACGCCGATGTCCGCGAACCCGGGCAGCACCCCGATGAGCCCGGTGACCGCTCCGATCATCACCACGGTGATGAGCAGGCACGCCCGCCGCCCGATGCGGTCGCCGAGGTGGCCGAAGATGATCCCGCCGAGCGGGCGGGCGACGAAACCCACCGCGAACGAGGCGAACGCCGCGAGGGTCGCGACCACGGGATCGCCGGTGGCGAAGAACAGCCGGTTGAACAGCGCCGTGCGTGGCGCGCCCGCCCCGGAGGGTGGCGACGACCTCGATGTCGCCGATGCGGTCGGGGTCGACCCGGGTGACGTCGTCGCCGAGGACGACGAGGTCGGCCGCGAAGCCGGGCGCGAGCCGTCCGCGGACGTCCTCGTCGCCGGCGATCCAGGCGGCGTCGACGGTGTAGGCGCGCAGCGCGGTCGCGGCGTCCACGGCCTCGCCGGGGCTGAGCGTCCGTCCGTCGGCCGTGCGTCGCTGGACCATCGACTGCATCCCGCGCAGGGGGTGCCCGTCGGCGACGCACGGCCGGTCCGAGCTGGCCGGCACGCGCAGGCCGGCGCGGAGGAACGAGGCGTGGCGGTAGAGCAGGTCGGCACGGTCGTCGCCGACGGCCGCGGCCATCGAGTCCCCGATCTCGTACAGGAAGCGCGCCTGGGGCACGGGCGTGACGCCGAGGGCGGCCAGGCGGGCGAGGGCGGCGTCGTCGACGACCCCGGCGTGCTCCAGGCGGTGCCGCGGCGGGCGCACGCCGGGCCAGGGCCGGGTCGCCGCGTCGGCGAAGGCGTCGAGCGCGGCGTCCACGGCCCGGTCACCGATGGCGTGCGCGGCGACCGGCCAGCCGCCCTCGACGGCCTCGACCAGGGCGGCGTGCAGGACCTCCGGGTCGTCGCCCAGGTAGCCCGCGTGGTCGCGGTCGGCGTAGGGCGCGCGCATCGCCGCGGTGCGCGAGCTCAGCGCCCCGTCGAAGAAGATCTTGGTGTGCCCGACGCGCAGGTCGAGGTCCCCGAGGCCCGGGCGCAGGCCCAGGTCGAGGCCGCGACCCGGCCCGCCGGGCGCCGGGTGCAGGACGGAGATCTCGGGCATGAGGTCGACACGCACGGCGAGGTCCCCGCGCTCGCGGGCGAGCTGGTAGGCGGCGAGCTCGCGCGGGGAGCGCCCGATCCACCCGCCGGCGATGCCGGCCTCGGTGACGTGCGTCAGGCCCTCGCGGGCGAAGACCGCGGTGGCCCCCGCGATCGCGTCCGCCAGCTCCTCGACCGCGTAGGGCCGCAGGAGGTCGCCGGCCAGCGCCTGCGCCGCCTCGAGCAGGACGCCGGTCGGCTCGCCCGCCTCGTCGCGGACCAGGACGCCGCCGGCGGGGACCGCGGCCGTGCCGTCGAGAACGCCCGCGCGCCGCAGGACCTCGGTGGAGACCGCGCCGACGTGCGCGGACCGGTGCTTGAGCCAGACCGGCCGCCCGCCGCCGGCGCGGTCGAGCGCGTACCGGTCCGGCGACCCGCCGAGGGCGACGTCGTCGTAGCCGCTCCCGACCACGAAGGCCCCGTCCGGGAGCCCGGAGGCGCGCGCGGCCACCGCGTCGTAGACGGCGCCGAGGTCGCGCAGCCCGCCGAGCGGGATCTCCGCCAGCGACTGGCCGAACCACGCGGTGTGCTGGTGGGCGTCGTCGAACCCGGGGACCACCGTCGCGCCCCCGGCACCGACGACCCGGCGTGCGCGCACGCCGGCC
>JAQSWW010000025.1 GCA_029266415.1 Actinomycetospora sp.
CCTGCTCGTCCTCGCGGGGGTGGCGGGCGTCGTGGTGGCCACGCGGCGCGGCCCGGACGCGGCGCCGGGGTACGCGCAGCCCCTCGCCGCCCCGGTGCCGGCCGACGTCGCGGCACGCACCGCGTGGGCCGCGGAGCACGAGGGGCCCACGGGCGTCCCCGCCCGCGTCCTCGTCGCCTACGCGGCCGCCGAGGCGACGGCCCGCACCGAGCTGGCCGACTGCGGCCTGTCCTGGATCACGCTGGCCGGGCTCGGGCGCGTGGAGTCGGACCACGGCCGCTACGGCGGCGCGGTGGTCGACACCGCGGGGCGGCCCTCGGCGCCGATCCGGGGCCCGGAGCTCGACGGCACCGCGGGCAACCGCGAGATCCGCGACAGCGACGGCGGGCGCCTCGACGGCGACACCACCTACGACCGCGCGGTCGGGCCGCTGCAGTTCGTCCCCACGACGTGGGTGCGGTTCGGCGCCGACGGTGACGCGGACGGCGCGGCCGACCCCGACGACCTCGACGACGCCGCGCTGGCCGCGGCCCGCTACCTGTGCGCCGACGACCGCGACCTGCGCCGCGGCGACGACTGGCGCGCCGCGGTGCTCGCCTACAACCGCTCGCAGGCCTACGTGGACCGGGTGCGGCGCGAGGCGGTCGGGGCCGCGGGCGCGGTGGGCTGAGCCGGGCGCGCTCAGCGCCGCGCGAGCCGGCGCTCGCCGAGGGAGCCCGTGCGGTAGTCCAGCCCGTAGTGGGCGAACACGCCCGGCTCGTCCTCGGCGAGCAGCTCGCCGTCGGTGTCGATCGACGGGGACTCGCGCACCAGCTCGCGGCCGAACGCGACCTTGAGGTGGTCGGGCGTGACGACCGCCCCGCTCAGCGGCACGAACACCAGCCGGCTCTTCCCGAACAGCGACGACACCTTGACGGTGACGAACACGGGCTCGTCGCCGAGGGTGTCGACGTACACCGCCTCGAGGTCACCGATCTTCGCCCCGTCGGGGTCGACGACGTGGCGCCCGCGCCAGTCGCGGATGTTCTCGGCCGGGATCACGGGCGTTCCTCTCGAGCGGCGGGGCCCAGCGTACGGGCGGGACCTCACACGCCGCGCAGGGCGCGCGGTGCGATCCGATCGGGGTGCGAGGCGGTGTCCGGGCGCGTCTGCTGGTCGGACTCGTCGGTGACGGGCAGGTCGTCGCGCGTGACCCGGCCGCCGGCCGCGAGGGCCGCGCCGATCGGGTAGCGGCACGCGGTGGCGGGCAGCGGGCCCTCGTCGCCGCCCAGGTGCACGCGCACGTCGGCGGGCTCGGCCGTGGGGTCCTCGGGCAGGCCGAGGCGGCGCAGGGTCTGCCCCGCGACGGCCCGCGAGCTGTCGTGCAGGCCGGTGCCGGGCGGGAGCGAGGCGAGGATCTCCTCGACGACCAGCGGGTAGTGCGTGCAGCCGAGCACCACCGAGCGGGAGCGCGCCGGGGTGCGCTCGGCGGCGAGCGTGACGGCCGCGCGCACCGCGTCCGGGTCGGCGTCCTCGACCGCCCGCGCCAGGCCGGGACACGCGACGGCGTCGGCCTGGCCCGGCGCGGCGAAGCGCTCGACGAGGTCGCGCTGGTAGTCGCTGCCCGTGGTGCGTTCCGTGGCCCAGATCGCGAACGGCCGGCCGGTCGCGCCCGCGGGCTTGACCGCCGGCACCGTCGCGACGACCGGGCGCTCGGGCTCGACGGCGGCGCGCAGCGGCACGATCGCGGTGACCGAGGCGGTGTTGCAGGGGACGACGATCGCGTCGGCGCCCCGGGCGACGGCGCGGCGCCCGGTGTCGAGCACCCGCTCGACGATCCAGGGCGAGGACTTCGAGCCCCAGGGCATGCCCTCGGGGTCGAGGTAGAGGTCGAGGCCGAGGTCCGGGCGCAGGTGGCGCAGCCAGCCCGCCGTGGGCAGCAGGCCGAACCCCGAGTCGATCAGGGCGACACGCATCGGGTGGCGGACCATCGCCGCCCACTGTAGGACCCGCCGGTTCAGACCATCGCGGCGCTGCCGACGTCGGGGTGCTCGCGGTGGAAGGCGACCATCGCGCCGACGTGCTCCGAGAACGGCGGGCAACGCACGCCGACCTCGTCGAGCAGGGCGGTGGTCGCGGCGACGTCGTAGACGGTGGGATGGGTGAGGTAGTCCAGCGTCGACGACGGCAGCTTGAACACCCGCCCGACGCCGGGCAGGCGGTCGATGGCGAACTTCGACAGCGGCGTGGGCACCGGGACGACGCGCAGCTGCTTGCCGGTGTGGCTCGCGAAGGCCTCGCACATCTCGAGCACCGACGGCGGGTGCGGTGCGGCGAGGGCGACGGTGCGCCCGAGCGCGCCGGGGTGCGGGGCGAGCGCGGCGATCGCGTCGACGACGAAGTCGCTGGGCACCAGGTTGAACTGGACGCGCGCGGGGTCGCCGGGCAGCGGCATCACCGCGATCCGGCCCTGACGGGCGATGAGCTGCAGCGCGTAGTACGGCCCGTCGTACTTCTGGGTCTCGCCGGTGCGGCTGTCGCCGACCACCACCGACGGCCGGTAGATCGTCACGGGCACGCCCGCGTCGCGCGCCTTGACCACGATCCGCTCGGCCTCGTGCTTGGTGTGCTCGTAGTGGTTGGCGAACGTCTGCCCGAGCTCGAGGTCGCCCTCGGAGAAGATGCCCGGGTAGCGCCCCGAGACGTAGCAGGTGCTGACGTACTGCAGGCGCACCAGCTCGTCGGCGGTGCGCGCCAGCTCCACGACGTTCCGGGTGCCCTCGACGTTCACCGACCAGGCGAGGTCGGCCGGCACCGACAGGTCGTACACCGCGGCGAGGTGGAAGATCTCCAGCGGACCCCGGCGCAGGGCGGCGAGCTCGTCGTCGTCCAGCCCGAGTCCCGGGCGGGTGATGTCGCCGACGACCAGCCGGGTGCGGCCCGCGATGCGCGGCTCGTCGGCCTCGAGGCGCGCGAGCGTGCGCCGCGCCTGGTCCATCCACTTCTCCTGCACCAGGGCGACGGCGCTCGCCTCGGGGGCGCGCTGCAGGGTGCGGGGCAGCAGGGCGGTGCCCAGGAAGCCCGGGAAGCCGGTGAACAGCACGGTCGTGGACACGCGGGCCTCCCGAGGGGACCAGGACGGAGGGACGGTGCGGGCGAGGGGGAGCAGACCACGCCCGCGACGTCGGCGCCGGACGGCGGTACCCGGACGTGCAGGCTGTGAGGACGGTCATGCGGGGTGACCCATCGACGGGGTGAGGTGTGCCCGGCGCCACCAGGGGAAACTCTGAGCGGACCAATCTGCCCTCGGGCACGACGGGAGGACATTCCAGATGAGCGCGCAACGCATCGTGGTGGTCGGCGCCGGGTTCGCCGGCTTGAAGTGCGTCCAGCGCCTCGAACGTGAGCTCAAGGGCGAGCTGGCGCGCGGCGAGGTGGAGGTCGTGGTGGTCAACCCCCACGACTACATGCTCTACCTGCCCCTGCTGCCGCAGGTGGCCGCCGGGGTGATCACGGCCCAGTCGGTGACCGTGCCCCTGCCGCGGGCCATCCGGCGCGCGCAGCGACTGCCCGGGCAGGTGGTCGGGCTCGACCTGGAGCGCAAGGTCGCGGTCGTCAAGAAGATCAGCGAGGACGTCGTCGAGCTGCCGTACGACCGGCTCATCATCACCGCGGGCAGCGTCACCCGTCAGTTCGACATCCCCGGACTCGAGGAGCACGGGCTGGGCATGAAGAACCTCGGCGAGGCCGCGTACCTGCGCGACCACGTGCTCTCCCAGCTCGAGCTCGCCAACGCGTCCACCGACGCCGAGGAGCGCGCCGCGCGCTGCGGGTTCGTCGTGGTGGGCGGTGGCTACGCCGGCGTCGAGACCGCGGCGTGCCTGGAGCTCCTGACGGACGCGGCGATGAAGCGCTTCCCGCGCCTCGACCCGACGCTCGTGCGGTGGACCGTCGTCGACATCGCCCCGCGGCTCATGCCCGAGCTCGGGCAGCGCCTCGGCGAGGAGGCCCTCACCCTGCTGCGCAAGCGCGGCATCGGCATCCGGCTCGAGACCGGCGTCGAGGAGGTCACCGCGGACAGCGTCACGCTCACCGACGGCAGCACGATCCCGACCAAGACGCTGGTGTGGACCGCGGGCGTCACGGCCAGCCCGCTGGTCAAGACCCTCGGTGTCGAGCTGGTGCGCGGGCGAGTCAAGGCCCGCACCGACCTGCGGCTCGACGGCTACGATGACGTCTTCGTGCTCGGCGACGCCGCCGCGGTGCCGGACTTGACCGCCGACGACCCCGACTCGGCGATCTGCCCGCCGACCGCGCAGCACGCCACCCGCCAGGCCATCACGGCCGCCGACAACGTCGTCGCCTCGCTGCGCGGGCAGCCGCTGCACGAGTACAAGCACCACGACCTCGGGCTCGTCGTGGACCTCGGCGGCACGCAGGCCGTCGCGCACCCCCTCAAGCTGCGCCTGACCGGCATCGTCGCCCAGGCCGTCACCCGCGGGTACCACCTCTACGCGCTGCCGCTGATGCGCACGCGCGTGCGGGTCGTGGCCAACTGGCTCCTGCACCTGTTCGGCGGCGACGACTTCATCCGCATCGGGTTCCTCGCCGGTCGCAAGAGCGAGACCTCGTCGTTCGAGGAGACCCGCGAGTACCTCTCGGAGGAGGAGATGAAGGAGCGCGCGGCCGCGGCGTCCTGAGACCGGGGAGGACGACGACGTGACCCAGGCACCCGGGGAGCTGCACGACGACGTGCTGGCTCCCGACGGCACCCGGCTGCGGCGCTGGGACAACGGCGCCGCGGGCGTGCCGGTGGTGGTGTCCAACGGGCTCGGGGCGAGCCCGAAGGCCTGGCCGTTCCTGCACGGCGCGGACTGTGGCTACCACGCCACGAGCTGGCACCACCGCGGTCTCGGTGGCTCCGAGCGCCCGGCCGACGAGACCCGCATCGGTGTCGACGACCACGCCGGCGACCTGCTCGCGGTGATGGACGCCGCGGGCATGGACCGCGCGGTGGTCGTCGGCTGGTCGCTCGGCGTCGCCGTGGCCATCGAGGCGGCCCGTCGGGCCCCCGACCGCGTCGCGGGCGTGCTCGGCCTCGGCGGGGTGGCCACCGGCGCCTTCCGGGTGCTGCCGGCGCAGATGCCCGAGGGCGTGCACCGTCGGGCGGCGAAGACGGGTGCCTGGCTGCTGCGCGTCGTCGGCCCGCCCGTGGCCGGCGTGATCTCGATGCTGCCCCGCGGGCTCGACGCGATGGGCCGCGCCGGCATGGACGCCGCCGCCCTCGACCCCACGGGGACGACGTCCCTGGTGACGCTGGCCGAGGTCGCGCGCGAGTTCGCCGCCCACGACTGGACCTGGTTCTCGCGCATGGTCCTCGCGGCCGCCGACCACGCCCCGCTCGACGACGCCGAGCTGGCGACGATCACCGCGCCGGTCACCGTGGTCGCGGGCGACTTCGACACGCTCGCGCCCGTCACGGACATGGCCGCCCTCGCCGCGGCGCTGCCCGACGCCCGGCTCGTGCACCTGCCGGGCTCGCACTTCCTGCCCCTGCAGTTCCCCGAGGCCCTGGCCTCCGAGCTCGGGTACCTGGCGCAGCGCGCCGGGCTGTAGCTCAGGTCCGGCGCACGATCCGTTCGGCGAGGAACCGCAGCGCCAGGTCGTACCCGGTGATCCCCGCGCCCGCGATGACGGCGGTGGCCACCGGCGAGACGTAGGAGTGCGACCGGAACGCCTCGCGGGCGTGCACGTTCGACAGGTGCACCTCGACCACGGGCACGGGCAGCGCCGCCAGCGCGTCGCGCAGGGCCACGGACGTGTGGGTGTAGCCGCCCGGATTGATGATCACTCCGCCGTGGCCGGTCATGGCCTCGTGGACGGCGTCGATCAGCACGCCCTCGTGGTTGCTCTGCCGCGCCTCGACCTCCAGGCCGAGCTCGGCGGCGGTCCGCCGGCACCGATCCACCAGGTCGTCGAGGGTGTCGTGCCCGTAGACCTCGGGCTCGCGCCGGCCCAGGAGATCCAGGTTCGGGCCGTTGACGACCAGCACGCGCCGGGGGTTCATGCGCCACTCCATCGGGGGTTCACCACCACATCCTTGTCATTCGGGGGTCAAGCGGACGGGTGGGGCGGCCGATGAGGGGGACAGCGCCCACCGTTCCCGCGGTGGGCGGTCTCCCCACCTCGGACGGAGTCTGTATGAGGACGGTTCTGATCTGCGACGACCGGCGCAGTGTCCGCGAGGGCCTGACGCGGGTCATGTCCGCGGTGCCCGGCGTCCAGCGCATTGACTGCGTCGCCACCGCCGACGAGCTGCTCACCCGCTACGCCCGCCAGAGCGCGGACGTGGTGTTCGTGGGCACCCAGCGCGCGGTGGCCTCGGGCGCCGAGGCGACCCGGCGCCTGATGTCCGCGCACCCCCAGGCCAACGTCATGGTCTTCGGCGCGCCCGACGACGCGGGCAGCATCGCCGCCGCGATCGCCGGCGGCGCCCGCGGCTACCTGCGCTGGGACGCCTCGCGCCCCGAGCTGGTCGCCGCGATGGCCCACTCGTCGATCGGCGCGGAGGTCGGCGCGATGCCGATGCAGCGCGGCGCGACGCCCGGCCCCGGCGTCAACCTCACCGAGCGGGAGATGCAGGTCCTGCGCGGCATGAGCCAGGGCAAGAGCAACGGCCAGATCGGCCGCGAGCTCTACCTGTCCGAGGACACGGTCAAGACCCACGCCCGCCGGCTGTTCCGCAAGCTGTCGGCGGCCGACCGGGCGCAGGCGGTGGCCCAGGGCTTCCGCTGCGGCCTGGTCTCCTGACGGCCCCGCCGTCGGACCAGCTCGACGACGTCCCGCCGGGTCGGAGGCGGCAGGAGGTCGGTCGAGACGATGGAGACGGGTCGGCCGGACCCGGTGGGTGGGCGTCCCCGCACGCGCCCATCCACCGGGTCCGGCCGGCGTGGACGTCGCGGGTGGACGTCGCGGTGCGGGCCCTCAGGGCCCGATGACGGTGCGGATGCGGTCGTCGCGCAGCTCGGTGCGGGTGCGGCGGTGGGCCCCGAAACGGTGTCGGATCCCGTCGGGCCCGGACAGCCAGCCCTGGTAGCCGTCGACGACGTACTCGTGGCGTTCGCCGGACTCGTCGCGCACGGTGATCCGGTAGGCGGTGTCGCGCGCGAACGCGAAGCGGGGTGCGGGGGCACGGGTCGGGGCGGCCATCGCTCACGATCGTACGGGCCCGGAGCACCGGCCCGCCGTCGCCGCCGCGGTGATCGACCGAGTTGGTGACCGAGGTCTCGGTGCGGGCGCTACCGTGGCCCGCGTGGCGGAGCACGACACGATCCGGGCCGCGTGGTCCGCGGGCCGCGCCGCCCGCAACGGCTGGCTCACGGTGCCCGACCCGCACCTCGTCGAGGTCGTCGCCGCGCACGCGGCGGGGCACGACCTGCTCGACGCGCTGACCCTGGATCTGCAGCACGGCCTGTTCGACCGGGCCCGCACGGCCGACGCGGTGCGCGCGGTCGCCGCGCACGGGCTCGCGCCGCTGGTGCGCCTGCCCGCCGTCGACGACGCCGGCGTCGGCTTCGTGCTCGACCTCGGGGTCCGCGGCGTGATCGCGCCGATGGTGTCCGACGCCGCGACCGCCGCCGAGCTCGTCGCCGCCTGCCGCTACCCGCCGACGGGGCGCCGCTCGTTCGGGCCGGTGCGCACGGCGCTGCGCCCCGGCGACGACCCGGTGGCCGCCGCGGACACGGTGCTCGCCTTCGCGATGATCGAGACGGCGGACGCCCTGGACCGCGCGGGCGAGATCGCCGCCGTGGACGGGCTCGACGGCCTGTTCGTCGGGCCCGGCGACCTGGGTGTCGCCCTCGGCCTCGGGCCCGCGCAGGACCGCGAGGAGCCCGCGATCCACGACGCGTTCCGCCGCGTGCTCGACGCCTGCGCCGCGGCGGGCGTCCGCGCTGGCGTGCACGCCACCCGGCCCGCCTACGCCGCCGCCCGCGCCGGCGACGGGTTCGCGCTGGTCACCGTGTGGTCGGACGTGCCGGCGGTGCTGGGGACGCTCGACGCCACCGCGCGCGACCTCGCGTAGAGGCGGACCGCTCCCGTCCGCCACCCGCGGCAGACTGACGGCGTGCTCGAGACCTCCGCCCGCCTGCTGCGCCTGCTCTCGCTGCTGCAGGCCCGTCCCGAGTGGTCGGGCCCCGAGCTGGCCGAGCGCCTGGGCGTCACCACCCGCACCGTGCGGCGCGACGTCGACAAGCTCCGCGGCCTCGACTACCCCGTCGAGGTCGGTCTCGGACCCGGCGGCGGCTACCGCCTCGGCGCCGGCGCCGCGCTGCCGCCCCTGCTGCTCGACGACGACGAGGCCGTCGCCGTCGCGGTCACTCTGCGCACCGCGGCCGGGTCCGGCGTCGCGGGCACGGGGGAGACGGCGCTGGCGGCGCTGGTCAAGCTCGAGCGGATCCTCCCCCCGCGCCTCCGGCGCCGGATCACCGCGATGCCCGTGGCGATCGTCGCCCCGCGCGTCGCCCCGTCGGTCGACCCGTCGGTCCTGGCCGCCGTCGGTGCCGCCTGCCGCGACCGCCGCGTCCTCGAGATCGACTACACCGCCCGTGACGGCGCGGCCTCCCGCCGGCGCATCGAGCCGGTCCACCTCGTGGCGTGGGGCCGGCGCTGGTACCTGGTGGCCTGGGACCGCGACCGCGACGACTGGCGCACCCTGCGCGTGGACCGCCTGACCCCGCGCCTCGCGCCCGACGGCCTGCCCACCGGCCCGCGCTTCGCCCCCCGCGAGATCCCGGGCGGCGACCCCGCGGCCTTCGTCGCCGGCCGCGTGGCCGACGTCCGGCCCTTCCGGTGCGTCGTGCGCGTCGAGGCCCCCGCCGAGCAGGTCCGGGCCACGATCTGGACCGACCAGGTGCGCGTCGAGGAGCTCGGGGCGACGGCCTGCCGCGTCCGGCTGTCGTCCGACGACGCCCGCTCCGCGGCCCTGATCCTCACCGGCCTGGACGCCGACTTCGCCGTGGAGTCGCCCGACGAGCTGGTCGAGGAGCTGCGTCGCGTCGCCACGCGCTACGCGCGGGCCGTCGCGGGTGCCACGGCCGGCGCTCAGCCGACGGCGCCGCCGACGAGCACGCCGATCCCGTAGGTCACCGCGAGGCCCAGCGCGCCGCCGACCATCACGCGCAGCACCGCCCGGCGCGGGGCCGCGCCGCCGAGGCGGGCCCCGAGCCAGCCGGCGAGCCCGAGGGCCGCGAGCACCACGACGACGGTGACCGGCACCCGGAACGTGGCCGGGGGCAGGAGCACCGCGACCAGGGGCAGCAGCGCGCCGAGCACGAACGACACCGCGGACGCGCCCGCCGCGCGCCAGGGGCTGGTCAGCTCCTCGGGGTCGAGGTGCAGCTCGACGTCGAGGTGCGCGGAGAGCGCGTCGTGCTCGGTCAGCTCGACCGCGACCTGCCGGGCCGTCGCAGGGGACAACCCCTTCGCCTCGTAGAGGGCGACCAGCTCGTCCAGCTCCTGCTCGGGCGTCTCGGCCAGCTCGCGGGTCTCCCGGATCAGCTGCGCGCGCTCCGAGTCGCGCTGGCTGGACACCGACACGTACTCGCCGAGCGCCATCGACACCGCGCCGGCCACGACCCCCGCGATGCCGGCCGTCGCGATGGGCGCCCGCTCGACGGTCGCCCCGGCCACGCCGACGACGAGGCCGGCCGTGGACACGATCCCGTCGTTGGCGCCCAGGACGCCGGCGCGCAGCCAGTTCAGTCGCTGGGAGAGCTCGCCGCCGTGGGGCTCGGGGTGGGGACCGGAGCCGGCGGTGGAGTCGGAGTCGGCCTCGGGACGGGCGGCCTCGGACATCCCTCCACGGTCCCAGGATCGGCGACTCACGGCGATCCGGCGCCGGGAAGCGCACCATGGGTGGTGCCGGCCGGGCACATCGGGGACGCCCGTCCGGCGGGAGGAGACGCCCGTGGACCACGACGACGCCCACGACGACGCGCACGCCGACCGCCCGGCGCCCGACGAGGGCGGGGGACCCGCGGACCTGCGCCTGGGCGACGCCGACCGCGCCGCCGCGCTCGACGCCCTGGGCAAGCACCTGGAGGCGGGGCGGCTGGACGTCGACGAGTTCGGCGAGCGCTCCGTGCACGCCTCGATGGCCGTGCGCTGCTCCGACCTGCGGCCCCTGTTCGCCGACCTCCCGGCCCCGCACCCGCCGCTGCCGCGCCCGCCGGAGCCCGAGCCGCTCCTGCCCGCGGCGCGCCGGGTCGAGCCGCCGGCCGCCTCCGGACGCGTGCCGCAGCGGCACCACCCCGGGCTGCCCCCGGCGCTGCGCGCGGGCGTGCTGGCCGCGGCGTTCGCCCTGCCCGTGATGCTGATCCTCGCCGCGGGCCCCGGTTCCGGTGCCCTGCTGGTGCTCCCGCTGCTGATCGTGCTGCTCGGCGGCCTGCGCCACGGCGGGCCGGGCGGGCCGGGCCACGGGCACGGTCACGGGCCGGGCAGCCGGTGGTGACGGGGACTGGCGCGCTCCGCCTCGATGAGGTTAGGCTTGCCTCATCGCTGCGCGGGTGTTGTGGTGGCGCCCAGCGGCAGCGGCGAGAGGTGGGCCCGGGCTCGAGGGACGAGCCCGGGCCCACCGACCTCCCCTGCCTACCACCGGAGCAGGGTCCCTGTCTCCTCTCGGTGATCTCTGCGCGCTCGACCACGCTCCCGTTGCCCCGTGAGGTGACCGCCGCTTGACTCGCCGCGTGGCGGCCGACGAGGCAGACCCGGGCCCGCCGCCCGTCCCGGTGCTCGCGGCCCCGTGGTCGCTGCGGCCGGCCACGTCCGCCGACGCCGCGACCGTGCACGCGTGGATGCACCGGCCCCACGTCGCGACGCGCTGGGACCAGGCGTGGCCCCGCGAGCGGTGGGACGACGAGATCGCCCGCCAGCTCGCCGGCCGCCACAGCCGCCCGTGCCTCGTCGCCCACGACGGCGTCGAGCTGGCCTACGTCGAGGTCTACCGGGTGGCCCACGACGCGCTGCGCGAGCACGACGACGCGGGCGCCCACGACCTCGGCCTGCACGAGGCCGTCGGTGAGGAGGACCGCACCGGCGCCGGCCTCGGGACCGCGCTGCTCGACGCGCTGGCCGGGGCGCTCCTGCGCGCCGACCCGCGGTGCGCGCGGATCGTCATCGAGCCCGAGGAGGGCAACGCCGCGATGCACCGCGCGCCCGCCAAGGCGGGCTTCGCCGCGACCGCGCGCCTGGTGCTCCCGCACAAGGTCGCCCTGCTGCACGTGCGCGAACGCCCGATCCGGGCGGTTCGAGGTGCCGCCGCGCGCCGCACAGGGGAAGCTGGCCCCCGATGGACGTGATCGAACGGGTCGTGCTGCTCGACGAGACCGGTCAGGTGGCCGGGACCGCGGCCAAGGCCGAGGTGCACCACGACGCCACCCCGTTGCACCTGGCGTTCTCCTGCTACGTCTTCGACGGGCGCGGCGACCTGCTGCTGACCCGCCGGGCGTCGAGCAAGGCGACGTTCCCGGGCGTGTGGACCAACACCTTCTGCGGCCACCCCGGCCCCGGCGAGCCGATGGACACCGCGATCCTGCGCCGCGCGCGCCAGGAGCTCGACCTCGAGATCGACGCCCTGCGCCTCGTGCTCCCCGGCTTCCGGTACCGCGCCGAGCAGGGTGGGGTCTTCGAGAACGAGATGTGCCCCGTCTTCGTCGCCCACACCACCGACGTGCCCCGCGACCCCGACCCCACCGAGGTCGACGAGGTGCGCGCGGTGGCGTGGGAGCCGTTCCGCGACGACGTCCTCGCCGGGACGTGGCCGGGCATCTCGCCGTGGTGCGCCGACCAGGTGCGCGACCTCGCCCCGCTCGGCCCGGACCCGGTGCGCTGGGCGCCCGGCGACCCGCGCGCCCTGCCACCCGCGGCGTTCCTCGCGGGTTGATCCCGCCGGGACCGATGACTCCGCGGCCGTGCGCGAGTTCCACCGGGTGAGAGCACCACGCACCCGAGGAGGGCCGCCATGTCCGACGACGAGCACGAGATCCGCGCGCTGATCGAGCGCTGGGCGCACGCGGTGCACGCGGGCGACCTCGACACCGTCCTCGCCGATCACGCGGGCGACATCGTCATGTTCGACGTGCCGCCGCCGCAGGACGGCGTGCGCGGCATCGAGGAGTACGCGGCGACCTGGCCACCGTTCTTCGCCTGGCAGGCCTCCGGCGGCTGCTTCGAGATCGTCGAGCTCGAGGTGACCGCCGGCGCCGACGTCGCGTTCGCCCACGCCCTGCTGCGGTGCAACAGCCCGGAGGGGCTGGCGACCCACCCGTCGCAGCGCCTGCGCCTGACCCTGGGCCTGCGCAAGGAGGGCGGGCGCTGGGTGGTCGCCCACGAGCACCACTCGTTCCCCGACGAGAGCCGGATCGTCGAGGAGGACGAGCGGGAGGTGCGCGAGGTCCACCGGCGCTGGGCCGAGGACACCGCCGCGGGGGACCTCGACGCCCTCACCGCGCCCATCGCCGAGGACATCGTGTCCTACGAGCACGAGGGCGCGATGGCGTACGTGGGCATCGACGAGGTGCGCGAGGTCTGCCGCGCCGGGCTCGAGGCCTCACCGGAGCCGGTGCGCTGGGAGATCCCCGACCTGCGCGTCGTCGCCAGCGGCGATCTCGCGGTGTCGTGGGGGATCGACGAGCTGACCCCCGGCGAGGGCGAGACCGTCCGCTCCCGCGGCACGCGGGTGTTCCACCGGACCGAGCAGGGCTGGCGGATGATCCACCAGCACCTGTCGTTCCCCGCGGGCTGAGCCGCCTCAGCCGGCGGCGGGGTCGAGGTGCGCGTACCGCACGACCTCCTCGAGACCCATCGCCCGGCCCTCCGCCCACGCCGCGGCGATCTGCTCGTCGCTGTGCCCCGCCCGGGCGGACGACCGGGGATCGGGGAGGTCCGCGAACTCGGGGGGCACCCGACCGCCGGCCGCCTCCTTGAGCCCGTCGGCGGCACCGGCCAGACGCAGGGCACGGACGTGGTGCCCGAGCCGGTCCTCGACCGCGGCGAGGTTGTCGAGCATGATCGCGACGGCGGTCCGGTAGCCCACGGCCGCGAGTCCCTCCAGGGCCTCGAGGAAGCACGAGCGGGCGGTGTCGTACTCCTCCAGCTCGCGTGCGGCCCGACCCAGCTCGCCCAGGGCGTCCACCAGGCCGAAGGCGTCGCCGAGGTCGCGGTGCGCCCGCACGCTCTCCGCGGCCAGGCTCCGGGCCGTCGCGTAGTCGCCGTCGAGCCCGGCCATCATCGCGAGGGCCCACTGGGTGTCGGCGACTCCGACCGCGTTGCCGAGCTGCTCGAACATCCGTCGGCTCTGCTCGAACAGCTCCCGCGACCGCGCCCGGGTGGGCACGAGGCCGTCGGCGAAGGCCAGGTCGTAGGTGCCCTCGGCGACGCCCGGGTCGTGGCCGAGCTCACGGCTGATCGCCAGGGCCTCCTCGTACGCCGCCCGGACCGCCGGGACGTCGCCCTGCCAGTACGCCAGGCCACCCGCGGCCGCGAGCGCTCGGGCGCGCGCGACCGTCCGGCCGGCCGCCGAGGGGAGGTCGAGGACCGCGGCGGTCCAGCGCCTCCCCTCGGAGAGGTGGCCGCCCAGGTGCCAGAAGCGCCACAGCGCGCCGACGATCCGCAGCCCGACCTCGGCGTGGTCGTGCTCGATCGACCAGCGGAGCGCGGCCCGCAGGTTCTCGTGCTCGGTCTCCAGGGCGACGATCGACGGGAACAGCGCCGGGCCGCGGAACCCCGCCTCGGCGTCCTCGGCGAGGCGGAGGAACCGCTGGGCGTGCCGGCGTTCGACGGTCGCGCGGTCGTCCTCGGCGTCCAGACGGTCCAGCCCGAACTCGCGGATCGTCGGCAACATGCCGAACCGGGCGTCGGCCCCGTCGGTGGCGAGGGGGACGACGAGGCTGTGGTCGACCAGCACGCCCAGGCTCGGCACGACGTCGGCGCGGACGGGGTCGGCGTCGTCCGCGCAGACCGCCGCCGCCGTCTCGCGCGTGAACCCCCCGGCCAGCACCGCGAGGCGGCGGAACAGGATGCGCTCGGTGTCGGGCAGCAGGTCGTAGCTCCAGCTGATCGTCGCGTGCAGGGTCTGCTGCCGGGCCGGCAGGTCCCGGGCACCGGTGAGCAGCGGCTCGCGGCGCTCCACCCTCTGCAGCATCGCGGCGGGGCTGAGCACCGCGGAGCGCGAGGCCGCGAGCTCGATGGCGAGCGGGAGCCCGTCGAGGCGGGCGACCAGGCCCGCCACCGCGCGCGCGTTGTCCTCCGTGAGCGCGAAGTGCGGCGCGGCCGCCGCGGCACGCTCGGCGAAGAGGGCCACCGCCTCGACGTTCGCCAGGTCCTCGAGCCGCCCGGGCGCACCCGGATCCGCCAGACGGAGCGGCGCGAGCGGGAGCACCTGCTCGCCACGGACCCGCAGGGGCGCCCGGCTCGTCACGACCACCGTCAGTCCCGGCGCCGTGGCGAGCAGCCGGGTGACGACCGTCGCCGCGTCCAGCACCTGCTCGAAGTTGTCCAGCAGCAGCAGGAGGCGCCGTCGCCGGAGCTCCTCGGAGAGGGCGAGCAGGACCGGGCGCTCCCAGCCCTCCTCGCGGAGCCCGAGCGTCGTCGCGATGGTGGGCACGACCAGGGCCGGCTCCGTGACCGGCGCGAGGTCGACGAAGGCCGCCTCCTCCCCGTCGACGACGGTCGCGGCGACCTCCAGCGCGAGCCGGGTCTTGCCCGTGCCGCCGGGCCCGGTGATGGTCAACAGGCGCGTCGTCGCCAGCAGCCGCACGGCCTCGGCGACCTCGGCCTCCCGACCGACGAACGACGTGAGCGGCGCGGGCAGGGTCGACGGGGGCGTCGCCGTTGCGGAGGTGGCAGCCGCCGGACGCCGCGGGCGGGGAGCGCCCAGGTCGTCCTGCAGGATCTGCACCTCGAGGTCGCGCAGCGCCGGGCTCGGGTCGAGCCCGAGCTCGTCGGCGAGCCTCTCGCGGTGGCGGCGGAAGACCTCGAGGGCCTCCCCGGCGCGGCCGTCCGCGTGCAGCGCCCGCATCACCAGCTCGACCGGCCGCTCCCGCAGCGGTTCCCGGGACATGACCTCGCGGGCGGTCGTGAGCGCCTCGGTCGCCGCGCCGCACTGCAGGAACAGCGCGGAGCGGTCCTCGAGTGCCGCCAGCCGGAGCTCCTCGAGCCGGGCGGCGGCCGCACCGGCGAGGCCGTCGGCGAACTCGCCGAAGGCGGGCCCGCGCCACCAGCGCAGGGCGTCGTCGAGGAGCTCACCCGCTCGTCGCGGGTCCGACGACCAGGCGGCGCGGGCGGCGCGGTACGTCGCCGCGAAGCGGTGCGCGTCGATGGCCGTCTCGTCGACGACCAGGACGTAGCCGGGCGGACGCGTGACGATCGCCGTGCCCAGCGGGCCGAGGCGGGCGCGGAGACGGGCGACGACCTGCTGCAGCGCGTTGGCGGGGGAGTCCGGCAGCTCCTCGCCCCACAGGAGCTCCACCAGCCGGTACGCGGGCACGACCGCGTTCGGCTCGACGAGGAGAGCAGTGAGCACCGCTCGCGACCGGTGCCCGGCCAGCGTGACCGCACCGGTGTCGGTCTCCACCTCGAGCGGACCAAGCACCCGGAACAGCATGGTCGGCCACCTCCCGGCGGGCGTCAGTGTCGCACCGTCGCGGGCGTCAGCGCGACGACCGCGCGACGTCAGCGGGGCGGACCACCCTCGCTCCCGTCACGACCCGAGCAGGGCGAACGAGCGGGAGGATTCCGATGTACGACGTGATCGTGGTGGGGGCCCGGTGCGCCGGCGCGACCACCGCCATGCTGCTGGCCCGACGGGGCCATCGTGTGCTGCTGGTCGACCGCAGCACGTTCCCCAGCGACCTGCGGCTGTCCACCCACCTGGTGTGGCAACCCGGCATTGCGGCGCTGGAGCGGTGGGGGCTGCGCGACGAGGTCGCGGCCTCGGGGTGCCCGGCCCTCACGACGGCCGCCCTCGACGTCGGACCGTTCACCGTGACCGGCTCGATGCCGGCGGCCGACGGGATCCGGGAGGCGTACGCGCCGCGACGCGTCGTCCTCGACGCGATCCTGGTGGCGGCGGCGGTCGCCGCGGGTGCGGAGCTGTGGGAGGGCTGCACCGTCGACGAGCTGCTGACGGACGACGACACCGGCGCCGGGCCGCGCGTCCACGGCATCCGCGGCCACCTCCGCGGGGGGCGAACCGTCAGCGCGACGGCGACGATCGTGGTCGGTGCCGACGGGATGCGCTCGCCGGTGGCGGCGACGGTCGGGGCCCCGACGTACCTGGAGCGCCCGGCCCGACAGGGCACCTACTTCACCTACTGGAGCGGTCTCCCGGGCAGGGTGCCGACGCTCTACCCGCGCGCGTACCGCTCGGTGGTCACGACGCCGACGAACGACGACCTCACGATGGTGGCCGTCAACTGGGTCATCGACGACTACCGCTCCGTGCGTCGCGACATCGAGGGTGAGTACCACCGGGCCGTCGCCGAGATCGCCCCGGAGCTCGCCGAGCAGCTCCGCGCGGGTCGCCGCGAGGACCGGTGGATCGGGGCGGCCGTGCCGAGCCGGTTCCGCCGCCCGTTCGGTCCCGGGTGGGCGCTCGTCGGGGACGCCGGCTACGTGAAGGACCCGTGCACGGCGCAGGGCATCACCGATGCCTTCCACCACGCGGAGCTCCTCACCGAGGCGCTCGACGACGGGCTCCGCGGACGCCGGCCCGTCGACGACGCCCTTGCCGACTACGAGCGGCGGCGCAACGCGGCGGCGATGCCGATGTACGAGTTCACGTACGCCACGTCCGCGCTCGAGCCGCCCACCCCGCAGGAGGCGGAGCTCTTCGGGGCCATGCGCGACGACCCGGCCCTCACCGAGCGCTTCCTCGGCCTCTTCGCCGGGACGGTGTCGCCCCAGGACTTCTTCGCCCCCCTCGACGCGGCCGCCTGACCGGCGCCGCCACCCGGAAGGAGAACGCACCATGCCGTACTTCGCAGGCTGCCGAGGCCGCATCTTCCACGACTCCTGGGTGCCCGACGGGGCGCCCCGCAGCGTCGTCGTCCTCCTGCACGGCTACACCGAGCACCTCGGGCTCCACGACGCCCTGGCCCAGCGGCTGGCCGCCGACGGCCACGCGGTGCACGCGATGGACGCAGTAGGCCACGGCCGCAGTGACGGCGAGCGCGCCGTCATCGCCTCGTGGGACCACTACGTCGAGGACGCCCGGAGGCTCGCCGTCCGTGCGCGGGAGCGACACCCCGGTGTCCCGGTGATCGTCGTGGGGCACTCGGCCGGCGCGGTCGCCGCGTACCTGCTCGCCGTGCGTCACCCGGAGCTCGCATCAGCCCTCGTGCTCTCCGCGGGGCCGCTGCGCCCTCTCGGCTGGGCCCTGGAGGTCGTGGACGGCGACGCCACCGACACCGAGGACGGGGATCCGACGACGGTGCTGAGCACCCACCCCGAGTACGTCCACGCGTTGCTCCACGACCCGTTGACGTACAAGGGGGGCTTCCGGCCCGAGACCCTGCTGGCCCTCAGCCGGACGTGGCCGGAGATCGACGCTGCGCTGGTCGAGGGACGGCCGGACGTCCCCGTGCTGCTCGTCCACGGGGACGCCGACCAGGTCGTCCCCCTCGCGGACTCCCGCCACGTCGCCTCGACCCTGCCGTACGCGACGCTGGCGACGTTCCCGGGCGACCTGCACGACGTCGTGAACGAGCACGACCGCGACACCGTCCACGACACGATCGCGGCGTTCCTCCTCGGCGTCTCGGCCGGCGCGAGGGTCGGCCACGGGGCCGCGGCCTGAGGCCGACCCCCCGCGACCTCAGGGCCGCGGCGCGCCCGGGTAGGTGCCGAACTGCCAGTGGTTGCCCTCGGGGTCGCGGATCGCGACGTCGTGGGAGCCGTAGTCGGTGTCGTAGGGGCCCTGGATCACCTCGGCGCCCTCGGCGGTGCGGACCCGGTCGGCGAGCGCGTCGATCGCCGACGCCTCGGGCTCGACGACGTAGGCGGTGAAGGAGCCGGCCGGGGTCGCGCGGCCCTCGGCGCCCGGGCGTTGCTGGCCCATCATGATGCCGCCGCCGGCGGGCCAGGCGAGCTCGGCGTGCTGGACCACGCCGTCGTCGCCGGCGTGGCTGACGACCTCGACGAAGCCGAGGACGCCGGTGAGGAACGCGATCATGGCGCGGGCGTCGCGTGCGGCGAAGGTGGGCCAGACCTGCGGGGGAGGGGTCTTCTCGTCCATGGCGGGTGATCCTCCGCCGGCAGGGCCGTCGCGTCTTGGACGTTCCCGATCTCCTCGGCGAGCCAGCGCGTGGGCGAGCACCCGGCGAGCGCGCCGAACTCGCGGGACAGGTGCGCCTGGTCGGCGTAGCCCCCCTCCGCGGCGATGTCGGCCAGCCCGAGCGGCGCGCCGGCGACGGCCCGGGCGGCGAGCCGGCGGCGGGCACGGTCGAAGCGCGCCATGCGCCCGGCCGCCTTCGGGCCCACCCCGACCTCGCTGCGGAAGCGCTGGCCGAGGTGGCGCTCGCTCCAGCCGACCTCGTCGGCCAGCGCGTGCACCGGCACCGCGCCCCCGGAGCCCACGACCCGGCGCCAGGCGTGGCGGACCTCGGGCGCGACCGGCCGGCCGGCGGCGCGCGCGGGCGACGCGGCGCCCAGCACGCGCAGCAGCACGTCGTCGAGCGCCGCGAAGCGCGCGTTCCAGCCGGCGGCGGCGTCCACCCGCTCGGCCAGCTCGCGGGCGACGGCGCCGAGGACGTCGTCGCCGTCGACGGTGACGCCCGCGATCTCGGCGGCGGGGCGGCCGAGCAGGGCACGCGCGGCCAGGGGGTCGAGCACGACGTGCACCCCGGACTGCCGGCCGTCGTGGACGATCGTCTCGGGTGTCGTGTGCAGCCCGCCGAGCGCGACGGCGCGGTCCACGACGCCCCCGTCGGGCGTGCGCATGGTCAGCGGCCGGCCGAAGGTGACGATCAGTGTCAGGTACGGCGACGGCAGGCCGCGGTGCGTGCCCGGCGGCCCGCCGCGCAGGTCGTAGCCGTGGTAGGCGACGTGACCGCGCAGCGCGCCGGCGGGCGCGCCCGATCGACCGTCGGTGCTGGGCACGCCGCCAGTCTGACCTCAGCCGTCGTCGTAGTCGACGGTCAGCGCGTCGCTGGTGGGGCGGGCCTGACAGGTCAGGATGCGCCCCTCGGCGACCTCGGCGTCGGTGAGCGCGTGGCGCACGGCCATGTGCACGGTGCCGGCGCGCAGCGTCGCGACGCAGGTGCCGCACGCCCCGCCGGCGCAGGAGTACGGGGCGTCGAGGCCCGCGCGCAGGGCCGCGTCGAGCACCGCCTCGTCGGGCCCGCACTCGACGTCGGTGGTGCGGCCGTCGAGCGTGACGGCGACGTCCGCCGCGGTCGTGCCCTCGACGGGTCCGGCCGGCGCGGCGGCGGTGAACAGCTCCCGGTGCACCCGCTCGCCGTCGACCCCCTGCGCGCCGAGGCCGTCGACGAGCGTCTGGGTCAGGGCCTCGGGCCCGCAGAGGAACCAGTCGTCGACCTGCTCGGGTCGCCCGACGTGCGCGAGCACCCGGTCGACGTCCAGCCGCCCGGCCTCGACGGTCTCCCACCGCGGGGCGTCGCCCGGAGGCGGCTCGGGCACGTCGTCCGCGCGCGAGTGCACGTGCACCAGCCGCAGGCGCCCCTCGGCGCGCGCGACCAGTATCGACAGCTCGTCGGCGAACATGGTCGACACGGCGTCCCGGTTGCCCAGCAGTAGCACCACCCGGGACGCGGGCTCGGCGTCGAGCACGCCCGCGACGATGGGGAGCACCGGGGTGATCCCGCTGCCCGCGGCCGGCGACGAGGCGGCGCCCGGACGCGAGCCCCGCGGGCGGCTCGGGGGTGAAGCGCCCGGCCGGCGCCGCGACCTCGAGCGTGTCGCCGGCGGTCAGGTCGCGGGCGACCCACGTCGAGAAGCGGCCGCCGGCGACGGTCCGGATCCCGATCCGCAGCACGCCGGACCCCGCCGCCGAGCACACCGAGTAGGTGCGGCGGACCTCCTCGCGGCCCGACCCGTTAGCGCCGTCGAGCCACGCGCGCACCGTCACGTGCTGCCCGGGGCGGTGGGCGAAGGTGGCGGCCAGCTCGTCGGGGACGTCGAAGGTGACCGCGACCGCGTCCGGGGTGAGCCGCCGGACCTCGGCGACCCGCAGCCGGTGGAAGCCGGGACGGACCTCCCCGGCCGGCCCGTCCATTCCGTCGGTGAGCCCGCGCCAGGCCCGGTACTCGGCGGGCGTCAGCTCGGTGCCCCACGCGGTGGCGATGGGGACGTCGCGGGCGAGGAGGTCGTCGCGCGTGTTCTCCCACGCGCGGACGTAGCGGTAGAACGGGATGGTCGGGTGGATGTGGTGCACCAGGTGGTAGTTCTGGTACAGCATCACGGGCGTCATGAACCACTCCCGCCCCACGCGCACGCGGGTCGCGCGGAAGCGGTCGGTGCGTGCGGTGACGCCGAGGTCGTGGTGGGGCAGCCAGTCGAACCACCAGGCCAGCACGCCGATCCCCAGGCGCTGCGGCAGCAGGTAGACCATCACCAGCGCGAGGCCGTGGCCGGTCGACGAGCGTGGCCGCCAGCCCGACCACCCGGCCAGGGTGACCAGCTCGCCCGCGACCTCGCGGCGCGGACGCGAGCGCATCCGCGGCCCGTAGAAGCGGAAGTACCAGCCGTCGATCGCCATCCACCGCAACGGGCGCTGCCAGGTCGGGCCGCCCTCGACCCAGGCGTCGGGGTCGAGGAGGACGTCGGAGTTGGTGTGGCGGTGGTGCTCGATGTGGATGAAGCGCACGAGCGGGAACGTCGCCCACGCCGCGACGAAGGGCACCGAGAGGCGACCGAGCACCGCGTTCACCCAGCCCGGGCGTCCCGCCGCGTGGTGGGTGGCCTCGTGCAGGACCGTGAACATGGTGAAGGTGACCAGCGCGTGCGCCGGGACGCTCGCGAGCAGCCACCACCGGCTCACGGACCCGTCCAGCGCGGCGAGGGCCAGCGTGGTGGCGCCGGCCCAGAGCGCGAGCGACCCGAGCCACAGCGCGACGGTGGGCCAGGCGACGGCGGGCAGCGGGATGCCGGGATCGGGCACCCCGCGGCGCACGGCGGCGGCCTCGTCCTCGCTGAGCACGCGGCGGGGCGCCGCGGACGACTCGGTGGCGGTCACGGGTCCTCCGGCAGACGGCGTCGGGACGTCTCGACGGTAGGTCGGGCGGAGTACTGAGACAAGTACGAGTTTTTGTCTCAGAGTGGGCCGTGGCGGCACGGTGGTCCGGCGCGCGAGGATGGCCACCACTCGTAGACGCCGCGACGAAGAGGGAGCCCCCGTTGATCCTCATCAACGTCAAGTGGACGGTGAAGCCGGAGTACGCCGAGCAGTTCCCGTCGTTGGTGCAGGAGTTCACCGACGCGGTGCGCGAGGAGCCCGGGAACATCTTCTTCGAGTGGGCCCGCCACCTCTCGGAGGACAACACCTACGTGCTCGTCGAGGCGTTCCAGGACGACGCCGGCGAGGCGCACGTCCAGTCGGACCACTTCCAGAAGTTCGTGGAGCAGGCGCCCGACTGGGTCGCCACCACGCCGAAGATCATCAACGTCCAGGGCGTCGACCAGGACGGCTGGGGCGAGATGGGCGAGATCCAGCCCCGCTGACGCGACGCCGGCGCCCGGGCCCGCCGTCACACGGCGGCGGGCTCGCGGTCGGGCGCCGGCCGGGCGGTGTCCGCCCGGCTCAGCAGGCGCCAGGCGGCGACCGCGGTCAGCGCCAGCACGATCGCCCCGAGCACCGCGGCGCCCTGCAGGCCCACGACGAACGCCTCGCGCGCGCCGGCGACCAGCGCCGCGCCCGCGTCGGCGGGCAGCTCGCCCGCCCGCACCACGGCGCCCCCGAGCGTCTCCTCACCGGTGCGCCCGGTGAACACCGCGGCCGCGACGCTGCCCAGCACGGCGGTGCCCAGCGCGCCGCCGAGCTCGTAGCCGGTCTCGGAGATCGCCGACGCGGCCCCGGCGCGGTCGGCGGGCGCGGCGGCGAGGATCAGGTCGTTGGTCAGCGCCTCGGACAGCGCCACACCGGTGCCGAGCAGCGCGAAGCCGACGACCACCCCGGCGAGGCCCCCCAGCACCGCGACGACCACCAGCCCGGCGGCCGCGGCGGCGAGGCCGGTCCCGATGAGGCCCGGCGCGCGGAGCCGGCGGGCCAGCCGCGCGCCCCCGAGTGCCCCGGCCACGCCCGCGACCGACCCGGGCAGCATCCACAGCGCCGCCTCCAGCGGGCCCATGCCGAGCACCAGCTGCAGGTACTGCGGCAGCAGCAGGAGCAGCCCGACCAGCGCGAAGACACCGAGCAGGTTGACCGACACCGACACCGAGAACGAGCGCCGCGCGAAGAGGGCGAGGTCGAGCAGCGGGTGCGCGAGGCGGCGCTGGCGCCGGACGAAGACCGTGCCCGCGGCGACCCCGAGCACCGCGGCGAGCCCGGCGCCGACCGTCGCGCCCTCGGTGGCGAGAGTCTTCAGTGCGTAGACCAGCGGCAGCATCGCCGCGAGCGACAGCACCGCGGAGAGCAGGTCGAACGGGCCGGGGTGCGGGTCGCGGCTCTCGGGCAGCACGACCGGTCCGAGGACGAGCAGCACCGCGATCACCGGGACGTTGACGAGGAAGACCGAGCCCCACCACAGGTGCTCGAGCAGCACGCCGGCGACCACGGGCCCCGCGGCGGCACCGCCGGAGAACGCCGCGGACCAGACGGCGACGGCCGTGGCCCGCCGGCGCGGCTCGGGGAACGCCGTCTTGATCAGCGAGAACGTCGAGGGCATGAGCGTCGCACCGCCCAGGCCGAGCAGGGCGCGCGCGGCGATCAGCGCGCCGGAGGTCGGCGCGAACGCCGCGAGGACCGAGGCGACCCCGAACGCCGCGGCGCCCCACATCAGCAGCCGACGCCGGCCGATGCGGTCGCCCAGCGTGCCCATGGTCACCAGCAGCCCGGCCAGCACGAACGAGTAGGCGTCGACGATCCAGAGCTGCGCGGCGGCGCCGGGCCGCAGGTCCTCGGCCAGGGCGGGCAGGGCGGTGCCCAGCACCGTCATGTCGATGCTGATGAGCAGCACGGGCAGCACCAGGACGGCCAGCGCGATCGACGGCGACCGGCGGGACATGTCGCGCCTCCCAGCAGAGTGGACCGTCCAGACGGTCCAGTTTCAGGCGAGGTCGAAACTACACCGGCTGGACGGTCTAGTGTCAACCGCGTGCCTCGCCCGTCACAGCGCGACCGCATCCTCGACGCGTACACCGAGCTGGTCGTGACCTCCGGCCCCGAGACGGTCACGCTCGAGGCCGTGGCCACCGCCGCCGGCGTGTCGAAGGGCGGCCTGCTCTACCACTTCGGTTCCCGGGAGGCCCTGCTCGAGGGGCTCCTCGAGCGCGCGCGGGGCCTCAACGCCGACGACCTCGCCGCCGCGCGCGCCGCGCCCGAGGGCGTCGCGCGCTACTACCTGCGCACCTCGGTGGACGAACCCGTCGCCGGCAGCCCCGTGTACCGGGCGACGGTGGCGCTGATCAAGCTCGCGACCACCGAGCCCCGGGCCGCCGAGGCCACCCGGCGCTGCCTGGCCGGTTGGCGGGCGGCGCTCACCGAGGAGCTCGGCGACCCCCTGTCGGCCGACCTCGTCGCCGCCGTCGGGGACGGCATCTACCTGCGCGCGATCGTCGGCGACTCCAGCGAGGACCTGGGCGCGGCGATCGACGAGGTGCTGCGCCGGGTGTCGCCGCGCTGAGGAGGGGTGGTGGCCGAGGACACGGTGTCCGGGGCGTCCGGTCGGCCCACCCTGGTCTCGTGGAGCACGAGGCCGCCGACCCCTACACCCAGATCGTCCGTGCGCTCGAGCGCCAGGACCCGCGTTTCGTCCGGCGCGTGAGCGCGCCCGCGGACGGCCTCGGCGTCGCTGACCTCATGGTCCTCGCCGGGCTGTTCGCCACCATCGTGCTCGGCCTGATCCCGCTCGCGCTGGGCCTGCAGGCCGGCGCCTCCGCCCTCGTCGGGCTCGGCGCCGCGGGTTGCCTGCTGCTGCCCGTCGGGGCCCCGCTGGCCGTGCGCGCGGTGCTGCGCCGACGGCGGCCGCTGCGCCACTGAGGGTCTACACCGCCACGGCGTCCACTCGGCGGCGCAGCGTCGCCAGGTCGCGCACCACGATGCGTCGGCCGTCCTTGACCAGCACGCCCTCGGCGACGAGGCGCGAGAGCTCGCGGCTGAGCGTCACCCGGGTCAGTCCCACCATCAGCGCGAGCTCGTCCACCGGCGGCCGCACCGACAGGCGCGCGGACGTCTCGAGCGCGCCGTCGCCGTAGGCCTCGACGAGGTGCCCGAGCAGCAGGACCACCCGCTCGCGGGCGGGCAGGCCGTCGAGGAAGACGTGCAGGTGCAGTACCCGCTGCTTGTAGGACACCCGGCGCACGACCTCGACGAGCAGCTCCGGGTCGTCGCGGGCGGCGGCGACCAGGGTGTCGCGGCTGACGGCGAGCAGCTCGCAGGGCGTGATCGCGGTCGCCGACACCTGGTTGAGGCCGCCGTCGAAGCAGACGCCCTCGCCCAGGCTCGCGCCCGGTTCGGCCCAGGAGATCACCCGCACCGTCCCGTCGGGACGCAGCATGTGCACCCGCACCCGCCCGCTGACCACGACGTGGAACGACGACGACGGCTCGCCCTGCCGGTAGAGGTGCTGGCCGGCGCGGACGGCCCGCGGGACACCGAGTGCCTCGATCCGGCGGCTGACCGCGCCGGGCTCGGCCAGCAGGAAGGGCGAGACGGTCGGCGAGCAGACGACCTCGTGCGGAGCCACCATCGCCGTCCCTCGGAGCCGGCCGCCGGAGCGCGGGTGAAGGCAGGCTACGGGCCGGGCGAGCGCCCCGAAAGGGACGGACGGGACGCCCGCCCGGCCGTGCTCACATCGTCGCGGGGGCGGTCGCGGTGTAGGTGATGGACTCGGCGTCGGTGTGGGGCAGCGCGAGAGTGCAGAGCAGGCTGATCACCGACAGGCCGGCGAGCAGCACGCCGATCGCGAGGCTCGACCCCAGTCCGGCGACCAGCGCGGTGGCGATCAACGGGACGACGCCCCCGCCGAGCACGCCGGCGAGGTTGTAGGCCATGCCCGCGCCGGTGTAGCGGTAGTGCGTCGGGAACAGCTCCGGCAGGTACGCGCCCTGCGGGCCGTAGGCGATGCCGACGACGCCGAGCACCAGCGAGAGTCCCAGCCCGAACGACCACGCGGTGCCGATATCGAGGATCGGGAACGCGATGATGCCCGCCACGATCGCGGACGCATTGCCGATGATGATCATCTTTCGCCGCCCGACGCGGTCCGACAGGATCGCGCCGATGATGGTGGTCGCGGCGAAGACGAGGCCGCCGATGATGCCCATGGCGAGCACCGTGGTGCGCGGCAGCCCGAGTTCCTGCGTGCCGTAGCTCGTCAGGTACGTGACGCCGATGTAGAAGAACGCGAACACGGCCATCGTCGAGCCGGCGCCGAGCGCCACCCGGCCCGTGTGGGTGCTCAGCACCTCCATGACCGGCATGCGCGTACTGGTCGTCTTCTCCCGGGCCATGAACGCCGCGGTCTCGGTGATGGCGAGCCGCACGTAGAGGCCGATGGCGACGAGCAGGACGCTGGCGATGAACGGCACCCGCCAGCCCCAGGCCAGGAACGCCTCGTTGCTCATGGTCAGCGCGGTGGTCAGGAACGTGGCGCTGGCCAGGGCGAACGCCAGCGACGGGCCGAGCTGGGGGAACAGCGCGTACTTGCCGCGGGTCTTGCCCGGCGAGTTCTCCGCGGTGAGCAGCGTCGCGCCCGCCCACTCTCCGCCGACCGCGAGGCCCTGCAGGATGCGCAGCACCACGAGCAGGATCGGGGCGGCGATCCCGATCGTCCCGGTGGTGGGCAGCAGGCCGATGGCCAGTGTCGACAGACCCATCAGCAGCAGCGTCGTCACCAGCGTGCGCTTGCGGCCGAGCTTGTCGCCGAAGTGCCCGAACAGCACCGAGCCGAACGGCCGCGCGACGAAGGCGACGCCGAACGTGGCCAGCGCGAGCGCCGTACCCGCGGCCGCCCCGAGCGACGGGAAGAACACCTTGTTGAACACGAGGGCGGCGGCGGTGCCGTAGATGAAGAAGTCGTAGAACTCGATGACCGTGCCGGTCATGCTCGCGATCGCGATGCGGCGCATCGGCGGTGTCGCACTGCTGGACGGCGACGCGTCGGTGCTGGCCACGGGACCTCCTGAACGTTCGTACGGGCACGTGGAGTGTCCGGGCTGGAAGTCCTGCGGTCTGTATCACCCACTACAGACGGATGACGCTCCACGTGCTGGGTGATGCACGTGCCGGAGCGTCACGGAAGCGATTGCCGGAGATCACGACCGGTCGCGACGCGCCGTTCCGGCAACCGGCTTATCGTCGGTCCACGGGCGCCCGACGACGGGCACCGCGTCGACCCCATCGAGGTTCCCATGACGATCCTGGCGGCCGTCACCGCCGACGACGAGGGCCTCGCAGCTCTGGAGGGCGCGCTCGTCGAGGGGGGCCACCGAAACACCGACGTGGTGGCGCTCAACCTCCGGCGCGAGGCCCTCGAGGTCCCGGCCGGCGCCCGGGTCACCGTCATCGACCGCACGCTCGGCGTGGAGGACGGCGACGCCGTGCTCGAGCGGCTCGAGAAGGACGAGATCGAGCTGCTCGTCATCGGCGTCCGCCGCCGCAGCCCCGTGGGCAAGGCGTTCCTCGGCGACGTCGCCCAGCGCCTGCTGCTCGAGGCGCCGGTGCCCGTGCTGGCGGTGAAGCTCTAGGCGGAACACCGCGAGACCCGGGAGGACCGGGTCTCGCGGTGCCCGTCAGACCCGCTGGACCTCGACGAAGTCGGCGTAGACGATCACGTTGGACAGGTACGAGCCGGCGTTCCGGTCGTCGTTCCCACCGCAGGTGATCAGACGGAGCGCCGGGTTCGCCGTGTCGTTGTAGACCGCGTCGGTCGGGAAGGAGTCCTTCGGGATGGTCTCCACCCGCGACACCTCGAACACGGCACGCTGACCGTCGGCGCGGTCGATGAGCACCTGAGCGCCCGCGACCACGTCCTTCAGGTTGGCGAAGATCCCTGGCTGACCGCCGCCGTTGACGTGGCCCAGGACGATGCTCGGGCCGACCTCGCCCGGCGTCCGGGCTCTGGTCGAACCAGGACGCCTGCATCGGCCGGGAGACCGGTGTGACCTCGAGGGTCCCGTCGCCCTGGAGCCCGGTGGGCACGAGCGACGGGATGTCACGCACGGGCCCCTCCTCGCGCGCTGCTCCTCCCGGAGCGAGATTCGTGCGTGTGGAGCGCATGAGCGTCACCCGCACCGGTTCGTGCCCCGCGGCACGGTCCTGCTGTGCCACGTAGCGGGAGAAGGCCACGCGCTCCCGCTCGGCCGGACGCTTCTTCCACAGCTGCTCGCCGTACTTGCGCCAGCGGTAGTCCCAGTACTCCGGGATGCCCGCGCTGCCTTCGAGGCTGTAGATGCCGACGGTGCCGTCCGCACGTTCGACGCGCGCCACCACGTCGTTCGTCGTGCGGGGCGGGCTGGGCGCGAACACACCCCACGCCTGGTCGAGACCGGTCGCGAGCAGGTAGGGCCGAGTGAGGCCGAGAAGGCCGTCCTTGATGACCGACCTCGGGGCGGTGCTGGCAAGCATCCCCAGGAGGGTCAGCACGATCAGCGCCGAGATACCGAGACGCTTGCCCCGGCTCATCGGGGTGGCGTCGTCGTCCACCTCCTCGGACACCGCATCCAGGCCGTCCGTCTCCCGGGTCGCGGACTCCCGGGTCGTCGTCTCCATGTCCCCCGACCTCTCCGCCGGCACGTCGTCCTAGAGGGATCGGCGGAGCGCGTTGAGCGTTACGGAGCAGACGTCCCCGTGATCCTCGGCGACGTCGCCGCCGCGTCCCGCCGGCTGGTCGCCGCGCCGGGCGGCGTCCCGCCGGTCACGGTCGACCGGTGACGGCTCCGTGATCCACGATCGGCCCGTGCGCTCACCGGCCGTTCGCCTCACCGTCGCGGGCGCAGCGGTGGTGGGCGTCGCGTACGGCATGGGCCGGTACGCGTTCGGGCTCACGCTGCCCTCGCTGCGCGGGGACCCGTCCCTCTCGGCCGGCGGCCTCGACGACGCCGTCCTCGGGCTGATCGCGTCCGGCTCGTTCGCCGGCTACCTGCTGGGGCTGCTCCTCGCGCCCGTCGTCGGGCGGCGGTTCGGTCCGCGGGCGCCGACGACGGTCGGCGGCACGTGCGGGCTGGTCGGCGGGGTGCTCGCCGCCGCGGCGCCGTCGCCGCTGGTACTGGCCGTCGGCACCGTGCTCGCCGGCAGCGCCGCGGGCTGGGTGTGGGCGGCGTACTCCGACCTCGCGGCCGCCGTGGTCGCCGCGCCCCACCGTCCGCGGACGCTGGCCGTCATCAGCACCGGCACCAGCGCGGGCCTCGTGGTGTCGGGCATCGTGGGGCTGGCCGCGATCGGTGTCCCGGGCTGGCGCCTCGTGTGGGTGGCCATCGGTGTCGCCTCCGCGGCGGCGGGCCTGCTCAATCTGCTCTGGACGCCCCGGGTGCCTCCTCGACGGACCGGCCGCACCGGGCGGCTCGCGCTGCGCGGCCTCGTGGTCCCGACGATCTTCTCCGTGGGGTTCCACGTCGGCGTGACGACGTTCTTCACGTGGGCGGCCGACATGCTCCGCCGCGCCGCCCTCGCGCCCGGCTGGGCGCCGGTCCTCTACGCGCTGGTCGGCGTGATCGGCCTCGTCGCGCTCGGCACCGGGGGCTGGTGCGCCAGGTTCGGCACCGTCCGCGTCGCGGCCGCCACCCTCCTCTTCCTCGCCGCGTCGCTCGTCGTGCTCGGGGCGGGTGCGGGCTCGGCGGCCGTCGCGCTCGCCGCGGCGGCGGTGTTCGCGCCGGGCATCATGGGCGGCGCCGCCGTCCTCGCGGTGTGGACCGCCGAGATCGAGCCCGAGCGCTCCGGCGAGGCGCTGACGGCGGTGGTCGTGGTCGGGGCGGTCGCCGCGGTCGTGGCCCCGGCCGTCGTCGGGCTGCTGCTGGGAGTGGTGAGCCTCGCCGCTGTGCTGATCGGGCTGGCGGTCCTGCTCCTCGCGACGGCGGCGGGACTGCTGTCCAGGCCTCGTTCTACCCCCGCCCCGCCTCCGCGACGGGGTGCAGGCCGGAGCGATGAGCACCCCTGAGGGCGGGACACGGCCCGATGCTCGAGGACGCCGCGCACCTCCGCGTCCGGCGTGGCCCCGTGACGTGCGCTGGTGATCGAGGTCCGGGGTGGCGACCGCTTCGTCGACGACGGCGACGTCGTCACCAGCTCCGGGGTCTCCGCGGGCATCGACATGGGCCTGCACCTGGTCGCGCGCCTCGTCGGCCCCAGGCGCGCCCGCCAGGTGCGTCGGGGGCATCCAGTGCGCCCCGAGCCCCCGGGGCTGGCGCTCACCCGCGAGCGAGGTGCTGCAGCACCGCCATCGCGTCGTCGCGGCGGTCCCACGGCACGAACAGGTGGTCGTGGTGGAACCCGGCGACGGGGTTGGTGCCGATCCCCGCGTCGGAGAGGGCGCGGGTGATCGCGGCGAGGAAGCCGACGGCCGCGAGCGCCGAGGGCACGCGCAGCGTGATGGCGGCGCAGGGGAACTCCCCGGCGAGGCCGTGGGCGTCGGCGTCCGCGGCCGTGACCACCGCCGACAGACCCTCGTCCTCGCGGATCGTCGCCAGCGGCACGAGCCCGGCCGGCAAGGCGGGCACCGTGACGAACACGTAGCGCTCGGGGTGCAGGGCGGGGTCCATCCCGGCGAGAAGCCGGGCGAGGTCGGTGTCTCCGGGCACGGGGTGGATCGTGCTCCCGCGATCACCGTCACCAACAGCTCAGCGGATGATGAGGTGTTGCGGGCCGGCGCCTACGGTGTGCGCGTGCGAGCGCGCGGACACCTCGGCCTGGTCGTGCTGCTGGCGCTCCTGGCCGCCGTCCTCGCCCCCGTCGCGTCGGCGCACGTGTCCCTGCCGGCCGGTGTCCAGCGCCTCGAGCTCTCGCTCGGCGAGCGCGAGCTCGCGCTCACGATCACCGCTCCGCCCGAGGGCGGCGGCCGGGTGCCGGTCGTCGTCCTGCCCCGCGGGGACGCTCCGCCCGGGGCGGTCACGCTCGCCGCGGTGCGCCCGGGTGGCGACCCCGCTGCCGGTGGCCCGGTCAGCGTGCCCGCCGCGCCGGTCGGGCAGCCGCACGAGGTCGCGCTGCGCGCGGACGCGCCGGGGGAGTGGGAGGTCGTCGTCGCCGACGGCGCAACGGTCGCCCGCGTCCCGCTGGCCGTCGCCGCGCCCGCCCCGACGCCGGGGTGGG
>JAQSWW010000197.1 GCA_029266415.1 Actinomycetospora sp.
GAGCGCATCCGCGAGCTCACCGACGGGTTCGGCGCCGACGTCGTCATCGACGCCGTGGGCATCCCGGCCACGTGGAAGCAGGCCTTCGAGGCCCGCGACCTCGCCGGCCGCCTGGTGCTCGTCGGCGTCCCGTCGCCGGACATGAAGCTCGAGGCCGACTTCCAGCCGTTCTTCTCCCACGGCGGGTCCCTGCGGGCGTCCTGGTACGGCGACTGCCTGCCCAGCCGCGACTTCCCGATGCTCGTGGACCTCGCGCTGCAGGGCCGGTTCCCGCTCGACAAGTTCGTCACCGAGCGCATCTCGCTCGACGACGTCGAGCAGTCCTTCGAGAAGATGCACCACGGTGACGTGCTGCGTTCGGTGGTGATCCTGTGAGCGCCGAGAAGGTGGGCGAGGGCGTCGAGCACCTCACGACGTCGGGCCAGTTCCAGATCGACGGCAACTCCTTCGATGTCGACAACAACGTCTGGATCGTCGGCGACTCCTCGGAGGTCGTCCTCCTCGACGCCCCGCACGACGCGGCGGCGATCAAGAAGGCGGTCGGCGACCGCAACGTCGTGGCCATCCTGTGCACGCACTCGCACAACGACCACGTCAACGCGGCGCCGGACATCGCGTCGGCCTTCGACGCGCCGATCCTGCTCAACCCGGACGACCGGGTGGTCTGGAACCTGACCTACCCGGACCGCGAGCCGGACGGCGAGATCACCGACGGCGAGACGTTCACGATCGGCGGGATCGCCCTGCGCGCGATCGCCACGCCGGGCCACTCCCCCGGGTCGACGTGCTTCTACGCCCCCGACCTGGGCACGCTGTTCTCCGGGGACACGCTGTTCAACGGGGGTCCGGGCGCCACCGGGCCGTCGTACTCGGACTTCGACGTCATCATCAAGACGCTCGAGGAGAAGATCTTCACGCTGCCCGGCGACACGATCGTGCGCACCGGGCACGGCGACAGCACGAAGATCGGTGACGAGGCCCCGCGCCTCGAGGAGTACCGCGAGCGGGGCTACTGAGCCTGGGGGAGACACGGCACGCCGATGGGGAGTACCCGGCCGACCCCTACCCCGGGGTCGCGCCGGGCTTCTCGTTCGTGCACCTCGACGCCGCGAGCCACCGGCTCGACCCGTCGGCACACGCCGCCGGCTGGACGGTCGACGGGCACGACCTCGACCGCTGGCTCGCCGGCCGCGGGGCCGCGCCGATGGTGGACCGGGTGCCGGTGCTCGCGTTCGGCTCCAACCGGTGCCCGGGCAAGCTCACGTGGCTGCGCGAGCACCTGGGGCTGGCGGGCCCGGTCGTCGTGCTGCGCGCGCGGGTCGAGGGGCACGCCGCGGTCTGGGCGGCGGGGCTGCGCGCCCGCGACGGCGCCCGTCCGGCGACGCTCGCCCCCGTGCCCGGCGCGGTGGAGACCCACGCGGTGTGGATGGCGACGCCGGACCAGGTCGGGGTGCTGGACCGCTGCGAGGGACGCGGCGAGCGCTACGACCTCGTGCGCCTGGAGACGGGCCGGGTGGTCACCGAGGACGGGGCACGGCTGGAGCGCGTGTGGACGTACTGGGCGGGCGACCCGGTCCGGGCACCGCTGCTGGTCGACGGCGCGCCCGTGCGCGTCGCCGACGTCGCCCAGGACGCCGCCCGCGCCCTGGTCGGCGAGCCCGGCCCACTCGCGCCGGACGCGGTGACCGTCGAGCCCGGCACCCCGGACCCGCACGCCTGGCCCGATCGCGTCTTCGCCTACGGCACGCTCATGCCCGGCCGGCGCGCCTGGCGGCTGATGGCCCCGTTCGTCACCGGCACGCCGGAGGACGCGTGGCTGCCCGGGCGGGTGCACGACACCGGGCTCGGCTACCCCGCCCTCGCCCGCGGTGGCCCCGGGCGGGCGCGGGGCGTGCTGCTGCGCCTGGCGGACCCGGCGGCGGCGCTGCCGCGACTCGACGACTACGAGGGCCCGGACTACCGGCGCGAGCGCGCGGTGGTGCACACCCGGGACGCGCGCGTGCCGGCGTGGGTGTGGACGTGGCGCGGCGAGCTCACCGGCACCCCGCTGACCGCGCCCTGGCCCACCGGGGACCGCTGAGCAGGGCCTACCAGCGTGTCCGCACCGCGGCGTACTCGGGCGCCGGGGCGGGACCCGCCGTGAGCACGGTCGCCGCGGAGGGCACGAGCACCTCGGGAGCGGGCGACGCGTCCTCCGCCCGGTCGCGGGCGAGACCGCTGCGCACGAGGAGCACCAGCCCCCCGAGCAGCGCGAACCCGGCCACGAGGAACAGCGCGACGCTCGCCGCCGGCGGCGTGCCCGGCACGGCCAGGGGCACCGCACCCAGCAACAGCACGAGCGTCAGACCCGCCACCACCAGCAGCCGCACGGTCGTCCCCTTCCACCAGGCCGATCCCACTCTGCTCTGCGGGTCGCGGCGCCACCAGGTCTCGTGACGGCGAACGGGGTCACGATCGGGTGCCGGCGCCTCCGTTGGACGGGTCCCGCGGCGTCGGACATCCTGTCGCCGGCCGCGACAGGGGGAACGATGCTCGAGATCGACGGGATCTCCAAGCGGTTCGGGTCGACGGTGGCCCTGGACCGGATGACGTTCACGGTGCACCCGGGCGAGCTCTTCGGCTTCGTCGGCGCCAACGGCGCGGGCAAGACCACGACGATGCGAATCGCACTCGGGGTGCTGGCCGCCGACGCCGGCGAGGTCCGCCTCGACGGCCGCCCGCTCGACGCCGTGTCGCGCCGCCGGATCGGCTACATGCCCGAGGAGCGCGGGCTCTACCCACGCATGGCCGTCGGGACCCAGCTGCGCTACCTCGCGGAGCTCCGCGGGCGCTCGGCGGCCGACGCCCGCGCCGCCGCCGACCGGTGGACCGAACGCCTCGGGCTCACCGAGCGCCGCGGCGACGAGGTCCAGCGCCTGAGCCTCGGCAACCAGCAGCGCGTGCAGCTCGCGGCCGCGCTCGTCGCCGACCCCGACGTCCTGGTGCTCGACGAGCCGTTCTCCGGCCTGGACCCGGTCGCCGTCGACGTCATGAGCGACGTCCTGCGCGAGCGTCGGGACGCGGGCGCGCCCGTCGTGTTCTCCAGCCACCAGCTCGAGCTCGTCGAGCGGCTCTGCGACCGCGTCGGCATCGTCCGCGCGGGGCGCGCCGTCGCCGAGGGCACGGTGGACGAGCTGCGCGCGGCCTCGGCCAGCGAGCTGGTCGTCGTCGCCCCCGCCGCGCCGACGGGGTGGGCCGACCACCTGTCCGGCGTCACCGGCAGCCGCGCGGCCGAGGGCGGCATCGTCCTCACGCTCGCCGACACGTCGGAGGCGACGCTGGCCGGCGTGCTGGACGCGGCGCGACGCACCGGCCCGGTGCACGAGTTCCGCCGTCGCCGGCCCGCGCTCGCCGAGATCTACCGGGGCACGGTCGCCGGCAGGACCGAGCCGGCCGGGCACGGGGTGGCGGCGTGAGCCCCGCCCTGCGCCCCGTGCTGCTCATCGCCCGCCGGGAGTTCGCGGCCAAGGTCAAGGGCCGCGCGTTCGTGGTCGGCACGCTGGTCGTGCTCCTGCTCCTCGGGGTGTATGCGGCGGTGGTGGCCACGCTCGCCTCGAACGAGGACACCGCGCGGGTCGGCGTCGCGGGCCCGGCGACCGCGCTCACCGATCCCCTCCTGCGCGCGGCACCGACCGAGGGCCTGACGCTCACCGTGGTGGGCGCGCCGGACCCGGCCGCCGGGGAAGCCGCGGTGCGCGCGGGCGACCTGGACGCGCTCATCACCGGCGACCCGGTGCGCCCGCGGGTGTACGTCGCGACCGAGCCCGACGGGAGCCTGGAGCGCGTCATCGTCGACGCCAGCGCCGCGACGGCCCGCGACGCCTACCTGGCGGGCCGCGGCGTCGACCCCGCCGCGCTCGACGCCGTCGTCGCCGAGGCCGGTCCGGCCGTGGTGGCCGCCGAGCCGCCGGACCCGCAGGCCGGCCGGCGCCTGGGGCTCGGCCTCGCGGGCGCGTTCCTGCTCTTCTTCTCCATCCAGACCTACGGCGCGATGGTGGCCCAGGGCGTGGTCGAGGAGAAGTCGAGCCGGGTCGTCGAGATCGTCCTGTCGTCGGTGCGGCCGTGGCAGCTGCTGCTGGGCAAGGTGCTCGGGCTCGGCGCGGTCGGGCTGCTGCAGCTCGTCGTGCTGGGCGGCGCCGGGCTGGCGGTCGCCGCGGCCGCCGGCGTGCTCGCGTCCGGGGCCGGCCTGGTGTCGACGCTGGTGTCGGTGCTGGTCTGGTACCTGCTCGGCTTCGCGCTGTACGCGACGATCTTCGCTGCGGCGGGCTCGCTGGTGTCGCGCCAGGAGGACACGCAGAGCGTGCTCTCGCCGGTGACGATCACCGTGCTGCTCGGGTTCGTCGTCGGCTTCAACCTGCTGACCTCCGATCCGCGTGGCACGGGGATCGCGGTGATCTCCCTGCTGCCGCCGTTCAGCCCGCTGTTCATGCCCGCCCGCGTCGCGCTCGGCGTCGTGCCGGCGGGCCAGGTGGTGCTGGCGTTCGGGCTGACCCTCGCGTTCACCGCCGCGACGCTGTGGCTGGGCGGGCGCATCTACGCGAACTCGGTGCTGCGCACCGGCGCGCGGGTGGGCTTCCGCGAGGCGCTCGGGCGGGCGCGGGGCTGAGCCGGGACGGCTCTCCGTGATCGTCGGACTCGCCACGGGGCGTCCGTGGTGCCAGGATCGCGCGATGCCTCTCCGACGGTCCTCCCGCGCGGCCGCAGCTGCGACGCTGGCCGCTCTCGCGTTCCTGCTCGCCGCCTGCGGCGGCCTCTCCGGTTCCGGCCAGCCCGCCGCCCAGGGCGGCAGCCTCGCCGCCAGCGGCATCAACCTCCAGGGCCAGAACTACGTCGTCGGCGGCCAGGAGTTCGACGAGGCGCTGCTGCTCTGCAAGATGAGCGTCGTCTCGCTGCAGTCGGTGGGCGCGACCGTCACCGACCGGTGCAACATCACCGGCTCGGCCGCCGCCCGCCAGGCCCTGCTCTCCGGCGAGATCGACATGGGCTGGTCGTACACCGGCACGGGGTGGATCGCGAACCTGGGCAACACCACGCCGATCCCCGACTCCCAGCAGCAGTACATCGCCACGCGCGACCAGGACCTGGAGCGCAACCAGATCGTCTGGACCAACCCGACGCCGTTCAACAACACGTACGCGATCGCGACGACGCGCGCGTTCGCCGACCAGAACAACCTGCGCACGACCACCGACTGGGCCAACTTCATCAACAGCGGCAACCCGCAGGCCACCACCTGCGTCGAGGCCGAGTTCGCCAGCCGCAACGACGGCCTGCCGAACCTGTTGAAGGCCTACGGGGTCACCGTTCCCTACGACTCGCCGCCGGCCCTGACCGTCCTCGACACGGGCGCGATCTACCAGGCCACGGCCAACGGCAACCCCTGCCGCTTCGGCGAGGTGTTCACCACCGACGGCCGCATCCCCGCGCTGAACCTCGTGTCGCTGGCCGACGACCGCAACTTCTTCCCGAAGTACAACGCGTCGAACACCATCCGCAAGCAGGTCGTCGACCGGAACCCGCGGGTCGTCGACGTGTTCAACCAGATCTCCCCGCGCCTGACCGACGAGGTCATGCTCAACCTCAACGGGCAGATCTCGTCCCAGGGCCGCGACGCCCAGCAGGTCGCGACCGAGTTCCTCCAGCAGCAGGGCCTGATCGGCGCCGGGGGCTGACCCCACCCGTCCCTGACCGAAGGGCACCATCGCTCGGGAGAACCGAGCGGTGGTGCCCTTCGGTCGTTTCCCGGGGAGCCTCAGAGCCTGTTGAAGCGGTCCAGCGCCTCCGCGCGCTCGGCCTTGTGGTCGACGATCGGGGCCGGGTAGTCGCTCGGGGGCTCGGGGAGCTTCCAGGGCTGGTGGACCTTCTTGCCCTCGATCCCGGCGAGCTCGGGCACCCAGCGGCGCACGTAGTCGCCCTGGGGGTCGAAGCGCTCCCCCTGGGTCACGGGGTTGAACACGCGGAAGTAGGGCGCCGCGTCGGTGCCCGTGCCCGCCGCCCACTGCCAGCCGTGCTGGTTCGACGGGAGGTCGCCGTCCACGAGCAGCTGCATGAAGTGCCGGGCACCCCACCACCACGGCAGGTGCAGGTCCTTGACCAGGAACGACGCGACGGCCATCCGCATGCGGTTGTGCATCCAGGCCTCGCCGCGCAGCTGGCGCATCGCGGCGTCGATCGCCGGGAAGCCCGTGCGCCCCTCCTGCCAGGCGCGGAACCGCTCCACGGCGTCGGGGCCGGTGTCCAGCGGCATCCGCTCGAACTTGGGGTCGAAGTTCTCGCGCGCCGACCGCGGCCAGAACCACAGCACCGACGCGTAGAAGTCGCGGAAGCAGAGCTCGTTGCGGTACGACTCCGCGCCCTTGCCCGACGTGCCGATGCCACCGAGCAGCGTGCGCGGGTGGATCACGCCGTACTTCAGGTACACCGACATCCGGGACGTCGCCGGCTTGTCGGGCCGGTTGCGCATCTCGTCGTAGTCGTCGAGGTGCTCGTCGACGAACGCCTCCCAGTGCTCGCGGGCGGCGCGCTCCCCCGCGTCGGGGAGCTCGGCGTCGACGGTCTCGTCGTCGGGGATCCGCACCGCGCGCGGGCCCCCGTCGGACTCCGACGGGTCGAGCCAGTCGACCGTGCGCCCGTCGGTCCCGGCGGGGGCGCCCTTGTCCCGCTTCGCCCACTCGCGGCTGAACGGCGTGTAGACCTTGTACGGCTCGCCGTCGGACTTGGTGATCCGCCCGGGCTCGACGGCGTAGGGCGACCCGGTGCGCACGAGGTCGACGCCCCGCTGCTCCAGCGCCTTGCCGACGGCCTCGTCGCGCTCGCGGCCGTAGGGACCGAAGTCGGCCGCGATGTGCACGCTGCCCGCCCCGACCGCCCCGGCCAGCCTCGGGATCGCCTCCGCGGGGTCGCCGCGCACGACGAGCAGGCGCCCGCCGAGGGACTCGTCGAGGTCCCGCAGGCTGCGGTACAGGAAGGTCCGTCGCCGGGCGCCCGACGGGTCGAGCAGCCGCGGGTCGAGCACGAACACCGCCAGCGACCGCCGTGCCCGCGCCGCCGCCGCTTCGAAGATCGGCTGGTCGTGCACGCGGAGGTCGCGGCGGAACCAGACGATCGCGGTGTCGTCCCCGGCGTCGCTCATGCGCCCCGGCTACCCCGGACGGCGGGCGCTACGCCCCCGGCCGGATCGCCCGCGCCGAGCGCGGGCGATCCGGCCGAGCGAGCGGGGACCTCGTGCGCCCAGAAGCAGCGAACCGCCCGTTCGCTGCAACCACCTCAGCGCTGGGACAGGTCCACGTAGGAGCGCTCGGTGGGCCCCGTGTACACCTGACGCGGGCGGCCGATGCGGGTGTCCGGGTCGTCGATCATCTCGCG
>JAQSWW010000198.1 GCA_029266415.1 Actinomycetospora sp.
ACGTCGGCCAGCGAGGACACGTCGCAGACCGCCACCTCGACGGTCGCGCCGGGGTGCTCGGCGAGCACGGCGTCGCGGGCCTGCTCGCCACGCCCGCGGACGCGCACCACCATCTCCACGCGCGCCCCGAGCCCGGCCAGCCCTCGCGCGGCCGCGGCGCCGAGGCCGCCGGAGGCCCCGGTGACGATCACGGTGCGCCCGTCCATCGCCGGCGGGGTCCGCCAGCCGGCGCTCCGCGCGGCGTAGCCCAGACGGGACCAGCCGGGGACGACCAACCGGTCGAGGACGGTGTCGACGAGACGGGGGAGCGGCACGGGCGCGCAGGCTACGGGCCCGGGCGGTCGTGTCGATCACGGCGGGCAGACGAGGCCCTGCGCGGGGAGGGTGCCGTCGCGCAGGTAGCCGCCCACCGCGTCGCGGATGCAGGGCGTCGCGGGGAACGCCCCGTGGCCGGCGCCGAGCCAGGTGACCATGCTCGCCGAGCCGAGCTGGGCCGCCACCCGCTCGGAGCCGGGCAGGGGGGTCACGGGGTCGCCGCGCGTGCCCACGACCAGCGGCGGCGGCCCGACGACGGCGCCGGGCTCCGGGGTGTCCACGGGTACCGGCCACGACCCGCACAGCAGCGCCTCGTGGGCGAAGAACGCGCCGAACAGCGGCTCGGCGGCCCGGGCCTGGCCGGCGTCGACGGCGACCTGGTCGAGGGTCGGGCGCTCGTCGCTGTCGTTGCAGGCGAGCAGCACGCCGGCGTCGAAGCCCCCGCCGTCGGCCTCGAACGGCGCGAGCAGGCGGAGCAGGCCGGTCGGGTCGCCCTCGCCGGCCGCGGCGACCGCCGACGCGAGCGCGGGCCATCGGGCCGGCTCGCCGAGCCCGTGGACGATCGCCCGGGTCGCCGTACCGTCGGTGATCGCCCGCCCGAACGGTCCCGACAGGGGGGCCGCGCGCAGGTTGGTGAGGATGCCGGCCAGGGCCGTGGCGGGGTCGGGCCCGAGCGGGCAGTCGGGGCGGGCCGAGCAGTCGGCGGCGAACGCGGTGAGCGCCTCGCGGGCCGCGGTCGCGCGCTCGCGGGCGCGCTGGGAGAACGTGGCGGTGGGGTCGGCGACGCCGTCGAGCACCGTGCGCCCCACCGACGTCGGGTGGCGCCGGGACCACGCGGCCAGCACGCCCGCGCCGTCGCCGACCCCGACGACGTGCAGGCGCTCGGCGCCCAGCGCGGTGCGGACCTCCTCGAGGTCGTCGGCGTCGACCGCCGTGCGGTAGTCGGTGAGGGCGGTCTCGAGCACCTGGGTGCAGGTCCGCGCCGCCGTCGCCGCCGCGTCGCGGAACGGCTCGAGCGCGACGGGGTCGGCGGCCAGCGGGTCGGCGTCGACGAGCGCCTCGCGGGTGGTCGGCGTGATGCAGTCGACCGGCTCCGAGTTGCCCGTGCCGCGCAGATCGACGCCGTAGAGCGCGGTGCCGGCGAGCAGCGCCTCCGGCGCGGTCGCGGCGAGGCGGGCCGCGCGCTCGCCGCCGGTCGGGCCGCCGGCCTCGCCGACCACGGCCACGGGCACCGGCCCACCCGGCGGGACCGGCCCGACCGTCACCTGCACCACGCCGACCTCGGCGCGCGACGAGGCGCCGCGCCCCCCGACCGGCACGCTCTGGCAGCCGAAGCGCACGTCCCGCCCGCCCAGGAGCTCGGTGCCGTAGGTGGCGCGCAGCTCGGCGGTGCAGTCGGCGAAGCCGACCGGCGCGGTCGGCACCGGCACCCACGGCGGCAGCAGCGACGGGGCGGGCCCGGGCACCTCGGTCTCCGGCGCCGGGGCCGGCAGCACCGGCCCCTCGACGCGCGTGGCCACCGGCGGCCGCAGCGACGGCCCCACCGCGCACCCCGCGAGCAGGAGCAGGGCGCCGAGCGCGAGGAGCACGGCGGCCCGCCCGGTCGTCCTCGGCACGGTGCTCCTCGTCGGGGTGGGGATCCTGGGGCTGCGGGGGAGTCTGACGAATGCGGGGGCGTGCCCGGCGTGAGGGGGCGGGAGACGGAGCGATCAGGGGGCACACCGATAGGGGAGCTCGACCTGATCGGGCGGACCGGAACGCGCGGGCGACATCCTCCGCCCGCGCGGCATGATGCGGGCGTGGACCTGCCCGTGATGCCGCCCGTCGCCCCGATGCTGGCCAAGGCCGTCCCGGAGATCCCCGCCGGGCAACGCTACGAGCCCAAGTGGGACGGCTTCCGATCGGTGATCTTCCGCGACGGCGACGAGGTCGAGATCGGCAGCCGCAAGGAGAAGCCGATGACCCGCTACTTCCCGGAGCTGGTCGAGGCGTTCACCGCCGCGCTCCCGCCCCGGTGCGTGGTCGACGGGGAGATCGTCGTCGTCGACGCCGAGGGCACCGGCCTCGACTTCGAGGCGCTCCTGCAGCGCGTGCACCCCGCAGCGTCGCGGGTGCGCCGGCTCGCCGCCGAGACCCCGGCCCACTTCGTCGCCTTCGACCTGCTCGCCGTCGACGACGAGGACCTCACCGAGCGGCCCTTCAGCGAGCGCCGCGACCGGCTCGCGGAGATCGTCGGCGGCCTCGAGCGCCCCGACGTGCACCTCACGCCGATGACCGAGGACCTCGACACGGCCCGCGAGTGGTTCGAGCACTTCGAGGGCGCGGGGCTCGACGGCCTCATCGCGAAGAAGGCCGACCTGACCTACCAGCCCGACAAGCGGGTCATGAGCAAGATCAAGCACGAGCGCACCGCCGACTGCGTCGTGGCGGGCTACCGGGTGCACAAGTCCGGGCCCGACGCGGTGGGCTCCCTGCTGCTCGGGCTGCACACCGAGGACGGGGCGCTGCAGAGCGTCGGCGTCATCGGCGCGTTCCCGATGGCCAAGCGCAGGGAGCTGTTCGCCGAGCTCCAGCCGCTGGTGACGTCGTTCGAGGGCCACCCGTGGGCCTGGGCCGCGCAGGAGGAGGGCACCCGCACGCCGCGGGAGGCCGAGCACAGCCGCTGGAACGCGCAGAAGGACCTGTCGTTCGTGCCGCTGCGCCCCGAGCGCGTGGTCGAGGTGCGCTACGACCACATGGAGGGCGTGCGCTTCCGGCACACCGCGCAGTTCAAGCGCTGGCGTCCGGACCGCGACCCGGCGTCGTGCACGTTCGCCCAGCTCGAGCGCCCGGTGCGCTTCGACCTGGCCGAGGTGCTCATCGCTCGTTGATCCGCCGAAGCGGGTCGGCCGTCAGCGCTCCTCCGTCGCGCTCCCGGCCGCCGCCGGCGGTGGCGCTCGTTGACTACTCCACCCGCGCCGGCGTGGGCGCCGAGGTGGCGTCGAGCTCGAGGCGGACGGCCGTGGGCAGCGCCGACACCGAGAACGCCTCGCGCGCGCGGGCCAGCACCCGGCCGTCGAGCTCGGCCCAGACGTCGCGCACGTCGCTGCCCTCGATCATGTGCAGGGAGATCCGCAGCGCCGGGCGCACCGGTGTGCCGACCAGGCGTACGCGGGCCCGGCTGACGCCCTCGATGGTCTCGGCGTCGTGGCGCACGGCGTCGCAGATCGCGGCGTGCTCGACGGTGAGGCGCTCGCCGGGGACCTCGGAGAGCGACACGTCGGGGCGCGGCTCGGGGCGCAGCGAGTGCAGCGTCCACCAGAGCCCGACGACGAAGAGCACGATCCCGATCGCGACGGCGAACCAGCGGGTCGCGGCGGTGTGGTCGGTCACCCACTGCACCGCGATCGGGTCGATCAGCGGGCGCTGGGCGCGGAACTCACCGAACACCCCGTAGCCCACGAGCAGCGCCAGCACGGAGGTCGCGACGAGGACGAGCCCGAGGATCGTGGTCAGCGTGCGGTCGCCGCCGGCGGAGCGGGCGACGGCGGCGCGGGAGCGGCGGCTCACTTGACCCCCTTGGTGGTGGTGACCGACACGGAGACCCGTGGGCGCCGCGCGAGCGGCAGGCGGACCAGCATCTCGTCGACGTGGGCGCGGACGTCGTCGCGGACGGCCTCGGCCGGATCGAGGGTGGAGGCCTTGACGGTGATCTTCTTCGTCGACGCCACCACCGAGGCCGACACGACGTCGGAGTGCGAGCGCACCTCGTGCCCGACGGCGCGGGCCAGCGAGTGCGGCGACGTGGTGACCGTGACCTCGGGGACCGGGTCCGCGAGGTAGACGTCGTGGCGGCGGGCCACGAGCCCGAGTAGCAGCACGAACAGCCCGACGAGGCCGACGACGACCGCGGTGGCGCGCACGGCGCCGGACTGCCACGTCAGGCCCTCGATGGCCGCGAGCCACGCGGGCCACGGCACGACCAGCGGGCTCGAGGCGGGCGCGACCCAGAGCGTCACCGTCTCGACCACGATCGCCAGGCCGAGGACGGCCAGCAGGAGGCCGAGCAGCGGCGCGAGGACGCGCAGGAGCAGGCGCACGGCGCTAGTCCCTCCGGGAGGTGGGGTCGGTGAGCGCGGAGACGCTCAGGTCCAGCGAGCGCACCCGGTAGGGCGTGAGGGCCTGGACGCGCTCGCGGACGTGGTCGCGCACCGCGGCGGCGCTGTCGGTGATCCGGACCGGGTAGGCCAGCGGCACCTCGAGGCGCACGTCGACCTGCTCGCCGTACCCGGACACCTTCGCGCTGGCCCCGGCCTCGCCGAGGTCCAGCCCGGCGAGGCGGCGATGGGTGCGCACGGTGCCCGCCGTGTGGTCCGCGGCGTGCTCCGCGATCTTGCGGACCACGGACAGGGCGACGTCGAGACGCCCGCGCTCGGACGCCGCGTCGTCCTCGGGCAGCGGGACCGGGGTGTTCATCGGTCGCGGCCGCGCCCGACGAACTGGTTGACGTCGAGCTCGCCGTCGAGCACGCGCCCCACGACGAAGCCCAGGACGCCCAGGACGAGGGCGATGAAGAAGCCCTGGAGGCCGCCGGCGGCGGCCGCCACGCCCAGGATGAGGCCGACGAACAGGCCGGCACGGGTGGCGCTCATGACCACTACCTCCACGATCGTTCGCGTCCCGCTCCGTCGGGGAGCGGGGTCCTACTGCACGCGGGCGGACCCGCGCCGCGGGTCGTACCGCCGGGCGAGCCGCCGGCCTAGCCGCCCGAGCCGCGCCAGGCGGCGGTCGCTCACGGCGACCACCGGGGCGTCGAGCCGGGGGTCGTCCGCCGCGGGCCAGCCGGGCCCCCCGGACGCCGGGCCCAGCGCCGCCCGGAGCGCCGACAGGCCCTCGCGGAAGGTGACCGGGTCGCCCCCGACGTCCGGGTGGTGCGTGCGGACGAAGGCCCGCAGCGCCGCCCGCGGGTCGGTGACCCGGTCGGGTGCGGGGTCGCCGGCGCTCACCCCGGCATCTCCAGGTCGGTGACGACCACGTCGACCCGGCGCGCGCCGGACACCCCGGCGACGATCCGCCGCAGCTCGGCGGCCGTCGCCTCGATCGGGGCGCCGAAACGCAGCACCACCCCGACGCGAGCGGGCTCGTCGCCGCCACCGAGGGAGATGCCCGGCAGCCTGCGTCCCGGCAGGTAGCTCGCGATGGTGCCGTAGGGGCCGCCCGAGAGCGCGGCGACCGCCGGGTGCGCCAGCAGCGCCTCGGCGACCCGCTCGGGCAGCGACCCGGGACCGGGGGCCTCCGGCGACCCGGGACCCACCGCCGAGGTGCCTGACCGGGGCGTGCTCACTCGACGCGGGTCGACGGCTGCGACGGGGCCTGCTCGTCGTCCGAGGAGTCCTCGCCGGGCATGTGGATGTCGTTGACGGCGATGTTGACCTCGATGACCTCGAGACCGGTCATCTGCTCGACGGCGCCGATGACGTTGCGGCGCACCGCGCGGGCGAGCTCGACGATGCCGGCGCCGTACTCGACGACGAGGTCGAGGTCGATCGCAGCCTGCTTCTCGCCGACCTCGACCTGGACGCCCGCGGCCTGCGAGGTGCCGCTGCCGCCGGGGATGCGCTCGCGGATCGCGCCGAAGGCGCGGGAGACGCCGCCGCCCATGGAGTAGACGCCCGAGACGTCGCGGGCGGCGATGCCGGCGATCTTCTGCACCACGCCGGAGGCGATGGTGGTCTTGCCCTGACCCGTGTCGTCGGCCAGGCGGGCCGGGGTGCTGCTGCCGCCGGTCCGCGAGCTGGACACGGTGGTGGTCTCGGGGCCGCTGGCCGTGCTGGGGCTCTGCGTCATGGGGCGCTCCTGTGCGCGTCGCGGGTGGTGACCTGACGCCGGGGTTCCCGCCGTCGAGGAGGATCGGCCCGGTTGCCGATCCGGTACCCGTGGGACACCGGCGGCGCCGAGTCGTCATGCGCTGTCACCCGAAAAGACCACACCTGTGGCCTGGATCTCGTCAATCGCCCGTCCGGTACCTCAGGAGCAGCCCGTCGTCGTGGGCCACCACCGAGGCGAGTCCGAGCCGGCGCGGGGCGTCGAGGGCCGCACCCGTGACGATGCGACCGGCGTCCCCGCCGACCAGCTGGGGCGCCAGGCTCAGGCACAGCTCGTCGACGCGACCGGCCGCCAGCAGCGCGCCGAAGAGCGCGGGCCCGCCCTCGCAGAGGACCCGGGTCAGCCCGCGGTCGGCGAGCGCGCCCACGATCGTGGCGGGGTCGGTGCTCGCGGGGTCGGCCGCGCTGACGGCGACGACCTCGGCCCCGGTGGCGGCCAGCGCGCGGCGGGCCCCGTCGACGGCGTCGGCCGCGGTGAGCACGAGCGGCGCCACCGTGGTGTCGGTGAACAGCGCGGCGCCCGGGTCGAGCTCGCCGCGCGTGCTGACGACGGCGATCGGCGGGACGGGCGCCCGGCCGCGGGCGCGCCGGCGGGCCTCGCGCGCGGGCGAGGTGCGCGCCCCGCGGTAGCCCTCGGCGCGCACGGTGCCCGCGCCGACCAGCACCACGTCGGCGAGCTCGCGCAGGAGCCCGAAGACCACCTCGTCCCCGGGGGCCTCCAGACCACCGGAGAGGCCCTCGACCGCGACCGCCCCGTCCGCGCTGGCGACGAAGTTGACGCGGACGCAGCCCTCGTCGTGGGCGTAGAGGTGGGCGAGGGCGTCGCGGTCGAGGTCCCCGTCCGCCGGCTCCGGCCACACCAGTCTCACTGCGTCCGACCCGGCTCCGCTGCGCTCCGCGGGTGGCTGGCCTTCTCCCTCAGCTCGTCGATCGCGCGCGAGGCCTGCGACTTGTTCAGCCCGGTGGGCGGCTCCTCGCCGGCCTGCTGGGCGAGGGTCTCGAGGTAGCTGGCCTGGGGCCCGGTCATCGGCTCGTCCCCGGTGACCCACTCGGTGGTCGGGCGCTCCTGGCGGGACAGGTCCGGGGTCCCGTTCCCCCCGTCACCGTCCGACGGGGTCACCGAGCCCTGCAGACGCTCGATCTCGTCGGAGGCCTGCGCCTTGGTCAGCCCGGTGGGCGGCTCCTCGCCGGCCTGGTGGGCGAGGGTTTCGAGGTAGCGTCACCGGGGGTCTTCACGGCGTGGGGATCGGGCGCGCCCTGGGGGTCGGTCATCGTGGGCTCCTCGGTTCTCGGGGCGGTCGAGGTGTCGAACACGCGTTCGATGTCTCCGGGTTACCCCGTGGCGAGCGGGGGACACATCACCGCCAGGTGGCCCGACGCCCTCTCCGACCGCACGGTGCAGCGGATCGTCGTGCGCGACGGCCTGTCCGGCGACCTCGCGGACCGCCTCCTGCACGACATCGCCACCGAGACGGCCTACCTCGACGAGCTCGTCTCGCCCATGCCGGCGGCCCGACAGCACCCCTCGTTCCACCATTGAGACGCACCGAGGCGGCACCGGGACGACACGGCCACACGCCCGTCCCACGTACCGCCGGGTAGCGGGACCGGTCGCGGGCTTGGCCTCCCGGTGTGTCGCCCGGCAGACTGTCCGCGTGTCGGGAGACGGAGCGCAGCGGAGATCGACCCGTTGCTCGGGATCGATCGCGGGCGCGCGCCGCTCACCGCGGTCACCGAGCGAGGTCGCCGCGGCCGGGCTGCCCGGCCGCGATCCCTACGACGAACGTCGGAGCGACACGGGCGGCCCCTCCAGACGCTGAGGCGTTCGACGGCTCCCGGCGGCCCGGACGGGCGGTCGCCACCACGTGGCGATCAGCACTCTTTCGGACGCGTCCACCCGGTGCGCGCGCCGGGCCGGGGAGGTTAACGTCAGATTGCCCCTCCGGTCGTCCACCGCCGACCGGTGCGCCGGGCCGTCTCCGCGACGTGCTCCGTGACCACGGCGCTCACCACCACGACCACCCCGCCGGTCCACCGGCGACCACCACCTGCACGGACGCACGATCGGAGGGCGCACGTGGAGAACCGCCGCAGCGAGGGCCTGTACGACCCCGCGCACGAGCACGACGCCTGCGGCGTCGCCTTCGTCGCGGACATCGCGGGCCGCCGTGATCACCGGACGGTCAGCCGCGGCCTCACCGCGCTCATCAACCTCGAGCACCGGGGTGCCCGGGGTGCCGAGCCCGAAACCGGTGACGGCGCCGGGATCCTCATCCAGGTCCCCGACGGCCTCTACCGCCCGCTGCTGGCCGAGGCCGGCATCGAGCTGCCGCCCGCCGGTCGCTACGGCGTCGGCAACGCCTTCCTGCCCGTGGACGCCGACCCGGCCGACGTCGAGGGGATCGTCGCGCGCGTCGCCGCCGAGGAGGGCCTGGAGGTCCTGCACTGGCGCGACCTGCCCGTCGACCCCGACGGCGCCGGCATCGGCCCCACCGCCCGTGCCGTCATGCCGCGCTTCCGCCAGCTGTTCGTCGGCCTGCCGCCGCACGTGGACGAGGTCGTCGACACCCCCAACGCCGGCGACGACGACGCCGGCATCGTCCTGACCCTCGAGCGCCGGGCCTTCGCGCTGCGCAAGCGCGTCGAGCACGAGGCACGGGCCGCGGGCGTCGAGACCTACTTCCCGAGCCTGTCCGGGCGCACCGTCGTCTACAAGGGCATGCTCGCCGAGGAGCAGCTCGAGCCGTTCTTCCCCGACCTCGCCGACGAGCGCACCACCAGCTCGATCGCGCTGGTGCACAGCCGCTTCTCCACCAACACCTTCCCGGCGTGGAGCCTGGCGCACCCGTACCGCTACCTCGCCCACAACGGCGAGATCAACACGCTGCGGGGCAACCGCAACTGGATGGCCGCGCGGGAGTCGATGCTCGCCACCGGTGCGTTCGGCGAGGCCGAGATCGACCGGCTCTTCCCGATCGTCACCCCCGACGCCAGCGACTCGGCCACGTTCGACGAGGTGCTCGAGCTGCTGCACCTGGGCGGGCGCACGCTGCCGCACGCGGTGCTGATGATGATCCCCGAGGCGTGGGAGAACCACGCCGAGATGGACCCCGCCCGCCGCGCGTTCTACCGCTACCACTCCACGCTGATGGAGGCCTGGGACGGCCCGGCGCTCGCCGCGTTCACCGACGGCTCGGTGATCGGTGCGGTGCTCGACCGCAACGGCCTGCGGCCCGCCCGCTACTGGGTCACCGAGGACGGCCTGGTCGTGCTCGGGTCCGAGGTGGGCGTCCTCGAGATCGACCCGACCACGATCGTGCGCAAGGGCCGCCTCGAGCCCGGCCGCATGTTCCTCGTCGACACCGTCGGGCGCCGCATCGTCGACGACGACGAGATCAAGGGCGAGCTCGCCGCCGAGCACCCCTACGACGAGTGGCTGCACGCCGGGATGGTCGAACTCGCCGACCTGCCCTCGCGGGCCCGCGACAAGTTCGACCGCCAGGTGCTGGTGCGTCGCCAGCAGACCTTCGGCTACACCGGCGAGGAGATCTCGCTGCTGCTGCGGCCGATGGCCCAGAGCGGCGCCGAGGCCACCGGCTCGATGGGCAACGACGCCCCGCTCGCGCCGTTCTCCTCGCGCAGCCGGCTGCTGTTCGACTACTTCATCCAGCTCTTCGCGCAGGTCACCAACCCGCCGCTGGACGCCTACCGCGAGGAGCTGGTCACCTCGCTGCAGGTGCAGCTCGGGTCGGAGACCAACCTGCTCGACGCCTCGCCCGCGTCGAGCCGGCGGGTCGTGCTGCCGCTGCCGGTGCTCGACGACGACGAGCTGGCCCAGATCGCCGGGATCAACGACGACGGCGACCTGCCCGGCTTCGCGCCCTACCTCGTCTCGGGGCTCTACGACGTCGCCGGCGGCGGCGAGGCGCTGCGCGCGCGTCTGGCCGAGATCCGCGGGGAGGTCTCCGCGGCCGTCGAGGACGGCGCGCGCGTGATCATCCTGTCGGACCGCCACTCGGACGCCGAGCAGGCGCCGATCCCGTCGCTGCTGCTCACCGGCGCGGTGCACCACCACCTCGTGCGCCAGAAGACCCGGACCCGGGTCGACCTCGTCGTCGAGTCCGGCGACGTCCGCGAGACCCACCACGTCGCACTGCTGCTGGGCTACGGGGCCAGCGCCGTGAACCCGTACCTCGCGCTCGACACGGTCGACGACCTCATCGACCGGGGCGTCATCACCGGCGTCACCTCCGGCACCGCGACCCGCAACGTGGTCGAGGCGCTGGCCAAGGGCGTGCGCAAGGTGATGAGCAAGATGGGCGTCTCGACGGTCGCCTCCTACGTCGGGGCGCAGATCTTCGAGGCGATCGGGCTGGGCACCGAGGTGGTCGAGGAGTGCTTCGCCGGCACCACGTCGCGCCTCGGCGGCGTCGGCTACGACGTCCTCGCCGAGGAGGTCGCGATCCGCCACCGCCAGGCCTGGCCCGCGGACGGCGTCCGGCCCGACCACCGCGAACTCGCGGTCGGCGGCGAGTACCAGTGGCGCCGCGAGGGCGAGCTGCACGTCTTCAACCCGCACACGGTGTTCAAGCTGCAGCACTCCACGCGCACCCAGAACTACGACACGTTCAAGGAGTACACCCGCGCGGTCGACGAGCAGAGCTCGCGGCTCATGACGCTGCGGGGCCTGTTCGGGTTCAAGGAGGGCGAGCGCGCCCCGGTCCCGATCGACGAGGTCGAGCCGGTCGCCGAGATCGTCAAGCGCTTCAACACCGGCGCCATCTCCTACGGGTCGATCTCGCAGGAGATGCACGAGGTGCTGGCCATCGCCATGAACCGCCTCGGCGGGCGCTCCAACACCGGTGAGGGCGGCGAGGACCCCGACCGCTTCACCCGCGACGCCAACGGCGACTCGCGGCGCTCGGCGGTCAAGCAGGTCGCCTCGGGGCGCTTCGGGGTCACCAGCGAGTACCTCGTCAACGCCGACGACATCCAGATCAAGATCGCGCAGGGCGCCAAGCCCGGCGAGGGCGGCCAGCTGCCCGGGCACAAGGTCTACCCGTGGATCGCGAGGACCCGGTACTCCACGCCCGGCGTCGGCCTCATCTCGCCGCCCCCGCACCACGACATCTACTCGATCGAGGACATCGCCCAGCTCATCCACGACCTCAAGAACGCCAACCCGCGGGCGCGCATCCACGTCAAGCTCGTCTCGCAGGTCGGCGTCGGCACGGTCGCGGCGGG
>JAQSWW010000199.1 GCA_029266415.1 Actinomycetospora sp.
CACCCTGCAGTTCGAGGACGCCGATCTGGTGACCACCCAGTTCCTCGGCATGATCGCCAACTACGTCCTCTGGCCCCGGATGCTGCTGCTCGACTGGGATCCGGACGCGGCGAGCGTGGCGCGTGCGGTCGAGGAGGCCGCGCTGACGGTGCACGCACGGCACTCGGTGCCTCCTCTCAGGGCTCGGAGCGGGCGACGAGACAGCGCAGGCCGTCTCTCCTAGTACGTGCGTAGGGACCTCACGGACAGGTGACGCACGTGCGCGCGGCGGGGCGGGCCTCGAGGCGTTCGGGGGCGATCGGGCGCCCGCAGCGCGAGCACACCCCGTACGTCCCGGCCGCCACGCGCCCACGCGCCGCCTCGATCTCCGCCAGGTCGTGGCGCGCCGCCGCCAGCAGGGCCGCCACCTGCGCGCGGTCGAAGGCGATCGTCTGGCCCTCGGGGTCGTGCTCGTCGTCGCCCGAGCTGGCCGACGCGGTCTCGACGATGCCGGCGAGCTGGGCGGTCAGCGCCGCCACCCGCGCCCGGGCCTCGCCCTCGGCGGCGGTCAGCGGATCGCTCACACCACGGTCACCAGCGCCCGCGGCACGATGGTGACGGTGACGGCGCGGTCGGCCGCGAGGTCGAGCACCTCCCCGTCGACCTGCACCGGCATCGGCTTGAGCGTGGTGAACGCGAACCGGTCGGTGTGGGGCTGGGGCCCCAGCCCGCGCACGGCCGCCCGCACGGCGAAGGCCAGCAGGCGCAGCCGCGACCGGTGCGGCAGCGTGATCACCTCGAACTGCCCGTCGGCCGGGTCGCCGTCGGACAGGGTCGCGTACTTCGCCATCTCGGGGATGTTGGCGAGGATGAGGCTGTCGAAGCGCCGCGGCCCCTCCCCCTCGACGTCGACCGCGAAGGGCTTGAAGCGGGAGAACGCCCGGAGCGTGGTGATCACCTCGCGGATCGACCCCTTGCCCCCGCGCTCGATCTCGAGCGCGACGGTCGGCGTGATCCCGAGACCGAAGTAGGAGTGCGCCCAGCGGGGCCCGTCCTCGCCGGCGATCTCGATGCGCATGAGGTCGAGGCGCCGCACCTCGCCCGCCGCGATGGCCTCCACCAGCGGGTGCTCCCGCGTGGCGCGGCGGTGGTCGTTGGCGTTGCCCGCCGCGAGCACGGCGGTGACCGCCGCGGAGGTGGTGCCGTCGCCCGCGGCCATGACGCCCTCGACGACCTCGTGGTAGCCACCGTCGCCGCTGACCGACACCACGAGCGCGCGGCCCGCGCGGGCCTCCCGCTCGGCGATGACCCGCGCGTGCCCCGCGTACTCGGTGGGCACGGTGACCACCTCGAGGTGCGGCGCCGCGTCCGCCAGCGCGGCCTTCGCCCGCACCGCGCGCTGGGGTCCGTCGCCCGTGCTCTCGGGGTTGTAGACGAGCCCGACCCGCTCGTAGGCGGGCACCGGGGACGGTTCAGACGGCAGGGCCACGAGGCGAGCGTACGACGTGGCGGGGTGCGAGCGGCGCAGCGCGCGCGGCCGGGCGCGCGCCGTGCGACGGTCGGACGGTGACCGCCCCGACCGCACGGCGCCGTGCCCTGCTCGGCGGCCTGGTCGCCCTCGTCGTGCTCGCGGCCCTCGGGGTGCCGCTGCTGCTGGGGTCCGGGACGCCCGCGGACACCGCCCGTGACCCCGTCGCCCAGGCACGCCTCGAGGTCCCCCGGCGCGACGCCGCCGACCCGCTCGCGCTCGGCCGCGCGGACGCCCCGGTCGTCGTGGCCGAGTGGGGCGACTTCCGGTGCCCGTACTGCTCGCTGTACGCGACCACCACCGAGCCCGAGCTCGTCCGCCGCTACGTCGACGCCGGGCTGGTGCGCATCGAGTGGCACGACTTCGCCTACCTCGGGCCGGAGTCGGTGCTCGCGGCCCGCGCCGCCCGGGCCGCGGCGGCCCAGGGACGGTTCTGGGACTTCCACGGCGCGCTCTACGACGACCTGCGCGCCGGCCGCGCGGTCACCGAGGAGTCGCTCGACGCGACCGCGCGCGGCCTCGGGCTCGACGTCGAGCGCTTCCGCCGCGACGCCGCCGACCCGGCGATCGCCGCGGCGGTCCGCGCCGACCAGGAGCTCGGGTCGCGACTGGGCGTCGGCGGCGTCCCGAGCTTCGTCGTCGACGACGAGCTGATCTTCGGCGCGCAGCCGCTTCCCACCTTCACGACCGCGATCGACGCGGCGCTGGCGCGGGCCCGCTGAGGTGCTCGACGTCGGCTACCTCGCCGCGTTCGCCGGCGGGGTGCTCGCGCTGCTGAGCCCGTGCAGCGCGCTGCTGCTGCCGTCGTTCCTCGCCTACGCCGTCGCCGGGCGCACCGAGCTCGTCGCGCGCACCGGGGTGTTCCTGCTCGGCCTGCTCGTCGTACTCGTGCCGCTCGGGGCCGGCGCGTCGGCGCTGACCGGGCTGCTCACCGGGCAGCGGGCCACGGTCGTGCTCGTCGCCGGGCTCGTCGTCATCGCGCTGGGCGTCGCGCAGATCCTCGGCGGCGGGTGGGCCCTCGCCCCCGCCACCCGCGCCCAGCCGCGCCTCGCCCGCCGCGGCACGTGGGTGGCGACGGGCGCGCTCGGCGCGGTCTACGGGCTCGCCGGGTTCTGCTCCGGCCCGATCCTGGGGGCCGTGCTCACGGTGGCGGCCGCGAGCGGGCAGCCCGTGCGCGGCGCCGCCCTGCTCGGGGTCTACGCGCTCGGCATGGTCGTGCCCGCGTTCCTGCTCGCCGAGCTCTGGCAGCGCTTCGACCTCGGCCGACGCTCCTGGCTGCGCGGGCGGGCGTTCCGCCTGGGCCCGCTGCACCTGCACACCACGTCGACGATCTCGGGGCTGCTGTTCGTCGGGATCGGCGTGCTCTTCCTGCTCGCCGACGGGACCGCGGGGCTGGTCGGCGCGGACCCGGCCACGACCGCCCGCGCCGAGGACGCCGTCGCCGGGCTGGGTGCCCGGGTCCCCGACGAGGTGGTGCTGGCGGTCCTCGCGCTGGTCGTCGTCGCCGTCACGGCCTGGCGGGTGCGCCGGGCGAGCCGGTGAGCAGCGCGAGGACGTGGTCGACGGCCTCGGGCAGGGTGTCGACGGCCGGGGCGACGGCGCGCAGGTCGGCCGCGTGGTGGGTCGAGTGCTCGGCGACCAGGACGCACGCGCAGCCCACGGCCGCGGTGGCCGCGGCGTCGTCGAGGGTGTCGCCCACGAGCACCACGCGGGCCGGCTCGAGGCCCAGGACGTCGAGGTGCTCGGCGAGCGCGGCCGCCTTGCTGCGCCCGTCGTGGTGGTGGTCGCCGTCGACGCGCGCGAACCAGTCGTGCAGCTCGCGGCGGTCCAGCGTCGCGTGCAGCACGTCGTGGGCGAGCATGCTCAGCACCGACTGGCCCAGCCCCGCGGCGGCGAAGCGCTCGAGCGCGTCCATCGCCCCCACCGCCAGCGGCAGGGCCGGCTCCGCGTCCCGGTAGTGCGCGCCGAAGACCGCGTTCACCCGCGCCCACTCCTCGTCGTCGACGGCGCGGCCGACGACGTCGGCGTAGAAGTCGCGCAGCGGACGGCGGAAGCGCGTGCGGTACCCCTCGAGGTCGAGGCGGTCGCGGCCGCCGACCTCCGCGAGGCTCGCGGACGTGGCGTCGACGACGGCGTGCACGTCGGCGAGCAGCGTGCCGTTCCAGTCCCAGACGACGTGGTCGATCACACCGCCATCGTCCGCTACCCGCCCAGGTGCTTCAGCAGGGCCTGCAGCGAGCGCGCGGGGGTGGGGCGCAGGACGTCCGGCGGGTCGTCGGACTCGGTCTGCTCGACCCAGGCCTCGGTCTCGCCCTTGTCGGTGATGGCGAACCACACCGTGCCGGGGGGCTGGTCGTCCTGCGGCTCCGGGCCGCCGGCCCCGCTGACGGCCAGCGTGAGGTCCGCGCCGAGCAGGTCAGCGGCCTTCTCGGCCATGGTGCGCACCGCGGGCTCCGAGACGACCGGGCCGTCGGGCACCCCCAGCGCGCCGTGCTTGGTGGTGCGGTCGTAGGCGACGACGCCGCCGCGGAACCACTCGCTCGACCCCGGCGACGCGGCGAGGTCGCTGCAGACCAGCCCGCCGGTCAGGGACTCGACGATCGCGATCCGCCGCCCGTCCCGGGACGCCACCTCGGACACCGACTTGGCCAGTTCCTCCGGATCCGCCACGCGATTCCTCTCCCTCGACGCCGCGCCTGTGACCCCGGGGCCTTGCCGATCGGGGGCGCGGGGAAACGCCCTCAGGGGCGGAAGCGCCGCAGCCGCAGGCTGTTGCCGACGACGAACACGCTCGACAGCGCCATGGTCACCCCGGCGATCATCGGGTTGAGCAGCCCCGCGACGGCCAGCGGCAGCGCCGCGACGTTGTAGGCGAAGGCCCAGAACAGGTTGCCGCGGATCGTGGCGAGGGTCCGCCGGGCGAGGGCCAGCGCGTCGGGCACGGCGCGCAGGTCGTCGCGGACCAGGGTGACGTCGCCGGCCTCGATGGCCATCGCCGTCCCCGTGCCCATCGCGACGCCCAGGTCGGCCTGGGCCAGCGCGGCCGCGTCGTTCACGCCGTCGCCGACCATGGCGACGACCGCCCCGCCCTCCTGGAGCCGACGGACCTCGTCGGCCTTCTCGGTGGGCAGCACCTCGGCGACGACGTCGCCCGCGTCGATGCCGACCTCGGCGGCCACGGCGCGGGCCGCGGCGGGGTTGTCGCCGGTCAGCAGGACCGGGCGCAGCCCGCGCGCCCGCATCCGCGTCACGGCCTCGGCCGAGCCCTCGCGCACCGCGTCGGCGACCGCGAGGACGGCGCGGGCCCGCAGCACACCGTCGGCGTCGTCCCACGCGACCAGCACGGTCGTCGCGCCCCGCTCGGCGGCGTCGTCGAGTGCGCGCGCCAGGTCGTCGGGGACGTCGACGCCCTGTTCGTCGAGCAGGCGCGAGCGACCGGCGAGCACCCGCGTCCCGTCGACGGTGCCGGTGACGCCGAGCCCGTCGAGCGACCGCACGTCCCGGGCCTCGGCGAGCGCGGCCGGGAGCTCCTCGCACGCGGCGGCCGCGATCGCGCGGGCGACCGGGTGCTCCAGGCTCGCCTCGAGCGCGCCGGCCCGGGCGAGCACCTCGTCGCGCCCGACGCCGCCCGTCGTGCGGACGGTCTGCAGCGCCATGCGTCCGGTCGTGACCGTGCCCGTCTTGTCCAGCACGATCGTGTCGACCCGCCGCGTGGACTCCAGCACCTCGGGCCCGCGCAGCAGGATGCCGAGCTGGGCGCCGCGCCCGGTGGCGACCGCGAGCGCGGTCGGCGTGGCGAGCCCCAGCGCGCACGGGCAGGCGACCACCAGCACGGCCATGCCGGCGGCGATCGCGAAGCCCCAGCCCGCGCCCGAGACGCCCCAGAACAGCAGCGTGTTGACCGCGACGAGCATGACGACGGGCACGAACCAGGCCGAGATGCGGTCGGCGAGGCGCTGGATCGCGGTCTTGCCGGCCTGGGCGTCCTGGACGCGGCGGGCCATCCGCGCCCACTGCGTGTCCCCCGAGGCCCGCGTGGTCTCGACGACGACGCGGGCGATCTCGTTGCGGGTGCCGGCGAGGACCTCGGCGCCGGGCTCGACGTCGACGGGCGCCGACTCGCCGGTCATGGACCCGGCGTCGACACTCGAGCGACCGGCGACGACCCGCCCGTCGAGCGGGAACGGCTCGCCCGCCTCGACGGCGATGTGGTCGCCGGGATGCACGCGGTCCACCGGCACCGGCAGCTCGCGGTCGCCGACCACGACCCGCGCCTCGGTGGCCGGGGGCGCGAGCATCGCCGCCGAGACCCCGAGCGCGCGCCGCCGGCCCCGGCGCTCGATCCAGCGCCCGAGCAGCGCCGCGGTGGTGATCGCCGCCGCGGTCTCGAGGTAGACGGTGCGCGCCCCGTCGAACTGGTCGGGGGTGGGCAGGAGGTAGAGGCCGTGGCGCATCCCGCCGAGCCCGGCGCCGCCGAAGAACAGCGTCCACAGCGACCAGCCGAAGGCGGCGAGCGTGCCCACCGAGACGAGCGTGTCCATGGTCGCCGAGAGGTGGCGCAGGTGGCGTGCGGCGTTGCGGTGGAACCGCCACCCGCCCCAGACCACCACCGGCGCGGCGAGCACGAGCGAGAACCACTGCCAGTAACGGAACTGCCAGTCGGGGTTCATCGCGACCGCGATGACGGGCAGGGTCAGCGCGAGGCAGACCAGGGCGCGGTGGCGCAGCTCGCCGATCTCGGGGTCCTCGGCCGCCGGGGCGGGAGCCGCCGTCGCGGCCTCGGGCGCGCGCCGAGGCGCCGGCGCGGTCGCGGCGCCGGCCGCGGGGACGAGGGGCGCCACCGGGGCGGCGCCGAAGCCGAGGGCGGTGACGGCGGCGACGAGCTCGGCGGGGTCCTGCCCGGCGGGGTGGGTCACGCGGGCACGGCCGGTGGCGTAGTTGACGCTGGCCTCGACGCCGGGCAGGCGACCCAGGCGCCGCTGGATGCGGGCGGCGCAGGTCCCGCACGTCATGCCGCTGACGGCCAGCTCGGTGGTCAGCTCGGTGGTCCCCGCCGGTCCGGCCCCCCTGTCGGCGTACTCCCCCGAATACCTCGTGTCCGCGACGTCCGTCGCCACGCCACCATCTCCTCGGTGTCCGGATTCGACGGCGCGACGCTAGGGGCCGCCCCCGCGCGCGCACCCGGAGCTGAGAACGACCGATGACCCGTCCGCCGACCGCCGTGATCGGGCACGACGAGCGGTCGGCGGGCCCCCCGAACGGGTGGCCGAGCGACGCCGAACGGACCAACTCCGGTTCTCAGCAGCGGTGTGGACCGCCCGTCCGACCGGGTAGGCCGAGCCCGACAGTCGATCACCGCGACCGAGGGAGCCAGACATGGCCGAGAACACCGCTGCCGAGGACCTGAAGGGCCGCGCCAAGGAGGCCGTCGGCGCCGTCACGGGTCAGGACCAGTGGGCCCGCGAGGGCCAGGAGCAGCAGAAGAAGGCCGACGCCGAGGACACCGCCCGCGCCAAGGAGGCGGAGGCCCAGAAGGCCCGCGCCGAGGCGGACAAGAAGGAAGCCGACCAGGCCGAGAAGCAGTAGGTCCGCGGGAGCGAGCGGGGCTTCGGCAGGGCACGTTAGCCACGCTTCGGTGCGTGGGTACCACCGCGCCCAGGTCGGCCGAAAACCCGCGGGTACACGTCGATCCAGGTCCCGTCGGTTCTCCGACACGAGCCGGCGGGACCGCCCGATCTTCTCTCCGGCCCCCGTCACGGAGCGTCGGTGGACGCACCGCGGGCCGCACCCTGCCCGGTGCGGCCCGTCAGCGCGTTCGTCGGGCGCGGAGGGCGACGCCGTGCGCGTCCCCCGGCGTGCGCCCCGCCGTTAGCTGCCGTTCAGGTGAATCCGATGGTCCTCGTGCCGCAGGTCACGCCGGCCGCAGGCGCACCAGCGCGATGCGGCGGCGGACCTTGGCCTGGTAATCCACGAAGCGGGGCGAGGCGGCGACGAAGCGTGCCCACAGCGCGGGGTGCTCGTCGTCGCCGACCTCCTCGGCGCGGACCGGGATGCGCCGGCCGCGGAAGCCGATCTCGGCGCGCGGGTCGGCCTGCAGGTTGAGCCACCAGTGCGGCTCGCGGTCCACGCCTCCCTGCGAGGCCGCG
>JAQSWW010000200.1 GCA_029266415.1 Actinomycetospora sp.
GGGCGTCGACGTAGCCGATCCACACGCTGCGCCCGGTGCGGGCGGCCTCGGCCAGGACGGCCACGGTGGCCGAGGTCGCCGAGCGCCCGGAGCCCGCGCCGGTGGTGCGGCCCCGCGACGCCGTCGCCGCGCGGTCGCCGGCACGCATCTGGGCGACGAGGGCGGTGACCTGGTCCTCCGACAGCGTCGGCGTGGTCCCGTGCGCGCGCTCGGGGCGGCGGGCGGGGGTGCGCCGGCCGCGGGGGCGCAGGTCGAGCACGCCGCCGACGTCGTCCTCGGCGACCGGGGAGAGCCCCGCGGCGCGCAGGGCCTCGAGCACGTCGGCCAGCGGCTGCGGGCTGACGATCACGGTGGGCGCGATGCGGCGCAGCTCGAGGCGCTCGGCCTCGGGGTGGGCGAGCACCTCGGCGACGAGGGCCTCGTCCTCGGAGCGCAGGAACGACGCGGCCGCCCCGCCGCGCAGGCGCCCGTGGCGGCGGGCGACGTCGTCGACGAGGTAGGTCAGGCCCTGGGGCACCGGGGTGGCCGAGCGGGTGGCGAACAGTTCGTGCAGGTCACCGGCCGTCTGCCCGAGGTCGAGCGCGCGGCGCACGGTGGCCTCGCTGATGCGGTACACCGTGGCGCTGCCCGCGGACTCGACGTCGGCGACGCGGTCGAGCGCCATGGCGAGCTCGGGCTCGAGGCGGCCCGGGGCGATCGCGGTGAGGTCGGCCTGCAGGAGCACGTGGTCGACGGGGTCGGGCAGGGCGCGGCGCAGCGCGGCGGCCGCGGCGCCGTCGGGGTCGTCACCGGGGCCGCGGGCGGTGGTGAGGAGCTCGCGGGTGGCCGAGGTGATCGCGTCGTGTGCCACGAGCCCGAGCGTCGTCGCCTCGCGCAGCACCGTGCGCACCATCTCGTCGCGCTGGCGCCCGCCCTTGCGCGGCGCGCGCCAGGCCAGCGAGGCGACGAGGTCGTCGGCGCCGGGCGGACCGTCACCGTCGTCGAACTCGCGGAGCCGGTCGAGCACGCGACGGCGCAGCGCCGGCGCCCACGGGCGGCGCGCCTCGTCGGACAGCGGGCCGATGAGCTTGTCGCCCACGTCGCGCGCACCCACCAGCGACGGGGCGCGCGGGGTGTCCAGCCAGCCGCGGGCCAGCGCGACCCAGCGCACCTCGGGCCCGGAGGCGAGCCAGCGGTCGACGGTGACGGTGGGTGTCCAGGCCGGGTCGGCGCCCTCGGAGACGGCGATCAACCCCGCCCCCGCGAGCACCTCGACGAGCAGCGCGGCGCCGGCCTCGTCGAGACCCAGGTCGCGGGCCACGCGACGCAGGTCGCGCACCCCGAGCCCGCCCGAGCGCAGCACCGCGGGGGGGCGCGCCGACCAGGCGGTGAGCACGGCCTCGGCGCGGCGGGTCAGCTCCAGGACCTCGCCCGCGGCGGTGGCGTCGACGTCGGCGGGCGCGTGCCGCCGCGGCGGGGGCATCGGGTCGCTGGTCGGGACGTCGCCGAGCGGGCGGTCGCCCCGCACCCCGAGGGCGGCCTCGCGGGTGAGCTCGACGGTCTCGTGGTCGACGCGGTGCACCAGCCCCGCGGCGAGCAGCCGCCCGACCGGCCCCCTATCGGCGTGCTCCCCTGAATCGGGACCCGCAGCGCGGCTGCGCCCGACCGGCCCGTCGGCGGACAGCGCCTCGACCACCCCACGCTCGTCGGCGGGCAGCGCGTCGACGATCTCGGCGGGGTCGTCGGCGGTGGCGATCGCGGAGAACTCGGGGGCGGGCCGGCCGAGCCCGCCCGGGTAGCGCACGGAGACGTCGCGCAGCGCGGGGACGGCGCGCAGGCCCGTCGTCGCGTCCGGGTCGGCGCGCGGCAGCGTCGTCGCCACGGTGGAGCCGTCGGGCCAGACCAGCGCGCGCTCCTGGAGCCGCGCGAGGGCCGCGCGGCCGGCCGCCGCGCGGTCGGCGCCGAGCAGCGCGAGGACGTCGCCGACCGCCACCGCGGCCTCGTCGGCGCGCACCACGAGCAGGGCGTCGACCACCTGCAGGGTGAAGGCGTCGAGGTCCTCGCACGCGCGGCCCACCGACATCCGCACGCTGGCACGGGTGGCCACCACCCCGGTGTCGGCGGGGGCGGGCAGGGCCAGGTCCGGGCGCGCGCGCAGCAGCGCACCCAGGGTGTCGTCGTCCTGGGCGCGCAGGTGCTCGAGGAGGGTCCGGCCGGACATCGGCTCCCACGGTAGTCGGGGACCGGCGCGGGCATCCCCGAGGTGCGGCAGACTGGAGCCCCGCCGACCGGGCGGGGCGAGATGCGGGAGGAGCCGGGGCATGGCCGACCACGACGAGGGCCGCGAGCAGCCGAGCGAGACGCCGCGCCAGGACCCCTGGTGGCCGGAGGTCGACGGCGGCCACCCGATCACCGAACTGATGGCGCCCACGCAGGGGTCCCCGTCGCCGTACGGCGAGACCGAGTTCCCGCTCCCGGCCGACCAGCTCGGCTACGAGCACCCGGTCACCGAGATCAACCGCTGAGTACTGCGGGCCTGCTGCTGGCCGCGGGCGGCGGCCGGCGCATGGGCCGGCCCAAGGCCGCCGTCGAGCTCGACGGCGAGCCGCTCGTGGTCCGGGCGGTGCGCGCGCTCACCGACGCGGGGGCCGACCCCGTCGTCGTGGTGCTCGGCGCCGGGCTGCCCGACGTCGCCGGGCTGCTGCCCGCGGGCACGCGGTGGGTCCCGGCGCCCGGCTGGGACACCGAGGGCCAGGCGGCCTCGCTGCGGGCGGGACTCGACGCGCTCGCCGACAGCGACGCCGACGCGGCGCTCGTCGCCCTGGTCGACACCCCGGGCATCGGGGCGGCGGCGCTCGCGCGGGTGGCCGCGCACGCCACCGGACCGGACGCCCTGGCCCGGGGCGGCGTCGACGGGCGCGCGGGGCACCCCGTGCTGCTCGGACGGGCGCACTGGGACGCGGTGCGCGCGGCGGCCCGCGGGGACGCCGGGGCGCGCGGGTTCCTGCGAGGCCGGGACGATGTGGTGGTGGTGGAGATCGGCGACGTCGCCGTCGGCGACGATCTCGACACCCCCGAGGACGTGCAGCGCTGGACCCATGGGACGCGGAGCGCAGCGGAGCCGGACCAGTCCGGCAGGCGAGAGGAGGCGGGGCGGTGACCGTCCCCGGACCCGGTTACGCGATCACGGCACGTGTCGAGGCCCCGGCGAGCGCGACCGCGGCGGGCGACCTCGCCGTCGCCGTCGGGCGCGTCGGCGGTGTGATGACGGCGTTCGACGTCGTGGAGTCCCGCACCGACTCGATCATCATCGACATCAGCTGCAACGCGCTGTCCGAGGAGCACTCGGAGCAGATCACGCACGCTCTCGGCGCCCTCGACGGCGTGCGGGTACGCAACGTCTCCGACCGCACGTTCCTCATCCACCTCGGCGGCAAGATCGAGGTCACCCCCAAGGTCGGCCTGCGCACCCGCGAGGACCTCTCCCGCGCGTACACGCCCGGCGTCGCGCGGGTGTGCCAGGCGATCGCCCGGCGACCGGAGGACGCGCGCAGCCTGACCATCAAGCGCAACACGGTCGCCGTGGTCACCGACGGCTCCGCCGTGCTGGGGCTGGGCAACCTCGGGGCGTCGGCGGCCATGCCCGTGATGGAGGGCAAGGCGGCGCTGTTCAAGCGCTTCGCCGGCGTCGACGCGTGGCCGGTGTGCCTGGACACCCAGGACACCGAGGAGATCATCCGCACCGTCCAGGTCCTCGCCCCGGCCTACGGCGGCATCAACCTCGAGGACATCGCCGCGCCCCGCTGCTTCGAGATCGAGGAGCGGCTGCGCGACCTGCTCGACATCCCGGTCTTCCACGACGACCAGCACGGCACCGCCGTCGTCGTCCTCGGCGCGCTGCGCAACGCGCTGCGCGTGGTCGACAAGGAGATGAACGACTGCCGGATCGTGGTCTGTGGGGTCGGGGCCGCCGGGTCGGCGATCATCCGCCTGCTGCTGCCCCTCGCCCCCGCGGACCTGATCGCGGTCGACGTCGACGGCGTCATCCACCCCGACCGCCCGGGCCTGCACCCGAGCCTGGAGTGGGTGGCCGAGCAGACCAACCACGAGCGCCGCACCGGGACGCTGCAGGACGCGATGCCCGGCGCCGACGTGTTCATCGGGGTCTCCGCGCCGAACCTGCTGCACGAGGCGGACGTCGCGGCGATGGCCGACCGCGCCGTGGTGTTCGCGCTGGCGAATCCCGACCCGGAGATCGACCCGTCGCTGGCCCAGCGGCACGCCGCGGTCGTCGCCACCGGGCGGTCCGACTACCCGAACCAGATCAACAACGTCCTGGCGTTCCCGGGGATCTTCCGCGGGCTGCTCGACGCCCAGGCCCGGGGCATCACCGACGACATGCTGCTCGCCGCCTCGGCCGCGATCGGCGACGTCGTCGCGGAGCCGAACCCGCTGTTCATCGTGCCCAGCGTCTTCGACGCGACGGTGGCCTCGGCGGTGGCCGGTGCGGTGCGCAAGACCGTCGAGCGCGCCCGTGAGGAGGGCGCCGCGACGGTCGACGTGGCCGCGGCCCTGGCCCTCGGCGAGGAGACGGCGATGGCGGTGGAGGGCGCGGATGAGTGAACAGTCGGGCCTCACGCACGTCGACGCGACGGGCGCGGCGCGCATGGTCGACGTCGGCGACAAGGAGGTCACGCAGCGCACGGCCACGGCCACCGGCGTCGTGCGCACGACCGCCGAGGTCACCGCGGCGCTGCGCGACGACACCGTGCCCAAGGGCGACGCGCTGGGCGTGGCCCGGGTCGCGGGCATCATGGGGGCCAAGCGCACGCCGGACCTCGTGCCGCTGTGCCACCCGATCCCGCTGGCCGGGGTGACGGTGGACCTCGAGGTCGGCGACGACCACGTCGCCATCACCGCCACCGCGCGCAGCGCCGACCGCACCGGCGTCGAGATGGAGGCACTGACCGCGGTGGCCGTGGCGGGGCTGACCCTGCACGACATGATCAAGGCACTGGACCCGGCGGCGACGCTGGACGCGGTGCGCCTCGAACGCAAGGAAGGCGGACGCTCCGGTGTCTGGACCCGACCCGACGGCCGCTGACGACCCGACCCGCCGGGCGCGGGTGGTGACGGCCTCCCACCGGGCCTCGTCCGGCGTCTACACCGACCGCGGCGGGCCGATCATCGTCGAGTGGCTGCGCGGGCTGGGCTTCACCACGCCCGACCCGGTGGTCGTGCCCGACGGCGAGCCGGTGGCCGCGGCGCTGCGCGAGGCCGTCGCCGACGGCGCACACGTCGTGATCACCACCGGCGGCACCGGCATCGCGCCCACCGACGCGACGCCCGAGGCGACGCGGGCGGTCATCGACTACGAGGTGCCGGGGCTCGCGGACGCGGTCCGGCGGGCCGGGGCGGACAAGGTCCCGACGTCGGTGCTCTCACGTGGCGTGGCGGGCGTCGCGAAGCGCACCCTGGTGGTGAACCTGCCCGGCTCCCCGGGCGGGGTGCGCGACGGCCTGGCCGTGCTCGAGCCCGTGCTGGCCCACGCCGTCGACCAGATCCTGGGAGGGGACCACTCGTGAGCGGGACGCGGAGCGCAGGGGAGCCGGACCCGACGACGGAGCCGGAGACCGCCCGCGTCCTGCGGGCCACCGTCACCGAGGAGCCCCTCGACGTCGCCGAGCACGCCGCGCTCGTCGACGACCCCGCCGCGGGTGCGGTCGTCACGTTCGCGGGCGTCGTGCGCGACCACGACCACGGCCGCTCGGTGACCGCCCTGGACTACGAGGGCCACCCCAGCGCCGCCGCCGTGGTGGAGAAGGTGGCCGCCGACGTCGCGGCGAGCTTCCCGGGCGTGCGGGCGCTCGCGGTCACCCACCGCGTCGGCCCGCTCGGCATCGGCGACGTGGCCCTGGCGTGCGCGGTCGCCGGCGAGCACCGCCGCGAGGCGTTCGACGCCTGCAGCGAGCTCGTCGACGCCGTGAAGCGCGAGCTGCCGGTGTGGAAGCGCCAGGAGTTCACCGACGGCACCGAGGAATGGGTCAACTGCCCCTGAGCGCCCCGCGCTGCGGCGTCAGGCCATCGCCAGCGTCTGGCCCGGGAGGATGAGGTCGGGGTCGGTGGCGATGTCGGGGTTGGCCTGGGCCAGCGAGCGCCACGACGCCCCGTGGGCGGCGGCGATCGAGCTCAGCGTGTCCCCGGCCTTCACCGTGTAGCTGCCCGCTCCGGACGACGCGGTGTCGCGCACCGTCCGGGTCTCGGTGCTCGCGGACTCCTCGTCCTCCGACTCCGACTCCGAGCCCGACGAGCCCGACGAGCCCGACGAGCCCGACGAGACGCTGCTGTTGGGCGAGTCGTCGGTCTGCCCGGTCTTGCGCGAGCAGGTGGGCCAGGCGTTCATGCCCTGCTCGGCCTTGACGCGCTCGGCGACACGGATTTGCTCCGCGCGGCCGGCGTCCTCGGGCTGGCCGGAGCCGCCGAAGGCGCGCCAGGTCGAGTCGGTGAACTGCAGGCCCCCACCGAAGCCGTTGCCGGTGTTGATGCCCCAGTCGCCGCCGCTCTCGCACTCGGCGAGCGCGTCCCAGTCGGTCTCGGCGTGGGCGGCGGGCGCGGCGAGCAGGGCGGCCGGGATCACCGGCGCGCCGGCGGCGACGAGGGCGAGGCCCGCGCGGCCGAGGCGCCCGGGACGGCGGGGCGCGCGGTGGCGCCCGGCCCGGGTGGGGGCGGTGTCATCGGTGGTGGGCAGCAGGGAGCGGACGTCCACGGGTCTCCACGGGCCGCGCAGCACCGCCGGGCCGGACCGTCGCGTGGGGGAGCGGACGGCGTCTCCGGTCGTCGGGTCCTGTCCGGGCACGGGCGTCGGGGAGCGGGGTGCCCGCCGGACAGGACGCGCTCGGGCTCCGGTCGGCACCGCTGTGCGGACCGACGCACCGAGGCTAGATCCGCGGCGCTGCCCCGTCCGGTGGCTCTCAGGTTCGTGAGGAGACGAGGAGATCACGGCCGGGTGACGAACGTGCAGCTCCGCGGTCTCGTCGTCACCGATGGCGACGGGTAGGGAGCGGACCGTGGCTGAGGAGCAGTGACGCAGGTCACCGCAGACGACGACCCCGGCTCCACGAGCGGGAGCCGGGGTCGTCGTGCCGTGCGGTGTGAGGTGTCAGGCCACCTTCAGCTGCTGGCCCGGGGTGAGCGTGTCCGGGTCGGCGAGGCCGTTGGTCTGCGTCAGCGACGCGACCGAGGTGCCGTGGGCGGCCGCGATCGCGCTCAGCGTGTCGCCGCTGGCCACCGTGTAGGCGGCGCCGGGCGCGGCGGGCTTCGGGGTCGTCGCGGCGACGCCCTCGGTCTCCGCGGAGGAGTCCGAGGACTCCGAGGACTCCGA